>JAEWWC010000245.1 GCA_023396555.1 Bacillota bacterium | reverse complement strand
CGTCGGTGGAGCGGTAGTATTATACCACACGCCGTCAAGAAATCCCACTCATATTATATTATCCGGTGCAGCAATACGTTAAACAAACAGTTTATCAGAAGCTTAATGTCCGGACAGAAAAATAACCCGGGGATTCTCCGGGTTATTTTTGGCGGGTTATGTTTGTTTTTTTAACGTACGCGCTATGTTATCCAGCTTCTTTCGCTGTTCGCCGTCCATCATTGGAGCTACATTTTTGATGAAGGCGTCCAGCATATCATCGGTGAATGTACCGTTTTTCCGCCCGTCACGAATCATTCTATCAAGATCGCTCATCAACTCACCTTCGCTTTTGTTTTCGTATTCCGATATCGTTTCTTCCATGCTGCGTATCTCATTGTCATTAACATTTCCGATGTTGACGTTTGCTTTTCTGGCTGCAGCCTTAATGTCGTTTTTGCTCAGCCCTGAGCCTTTTCCCTGTTTGAATGATCTTAGATCTCTTTTTGCCATCTCGACACCTCCCATTTCATTTATATTCGACTTTGCCTGCTTTGTTCACACGGGACCTTTTTTTCGCATAAGATGTTGAAGGAATACTTATAAGGAGACGTCATTATGCCGAGATTCCCGTATGGCCCAAGGCCGATATCGCGCCAGATACAGTACTCGCGCAGAGACCAGCAACCGGTCGAGCCTAAGGCCGAAGACAGAGGGTTTACTGAGAATGACATACTTAAGAAAGCATCCTTTTCACCGGAGCTGAGCTTTCTACTTGCCATGACATTAAAGGACGGTCTGCGTCAGGGTTCTGCAATTGACATGCTTAAAAGCATTGAACCGTTTGTGTCCGCCGGAGACCGAGAGGCCATACACCAGATACTAGGAGCGCAGAGGATGGCGGAGGAATATAGAAGGAATCCTCCGAATATTCCTCACGGTTATCCTGGTTCGGGTCTGAATGAATTCTCTAGGCTATCGCGTCAACAGGCGCTGCTGGAGATACTCCAGAACTATGCGTCGCGCGAGAGTTCGGACATGATGCGGGCCCTTCAAAGGTCTGCCCAGATGCAGGAGAACTTTGAACGCATGACCCGGCGCATGGAGAAGATGCGCAATATGAAAACATCGTCGCCCCAGGATATGTTTGAGGCTATGTCCATGTTCATGCCGCAGGACCAGCAGTCGCAGTTCAAGAATATGCAGAACATGATGCGCATGATGAATACGATGGGCAACATGAATGGTTTTAAGCCGGAAGATATGTTCAAATTCATGAACAATAACAGATAGCGATTTATTCCGGTTTGAAGTATAATGGCATTGCTATTATTCTTAATTACCGGAGTCAAGCTGATGAAAACAATATCAAAACCCCTGTCGCTTTTTATTGTACTCTTTGTTTATGCGGCTGCTTTTTTAGCTGGTTGGGCAGTATTCCGTTTGCTGCCGGTCGCTCCCCTATGGGGTTTCCTCTGCGCAGACGCGGCTGCCACCATCGTCGTCTGGGCTTTTGGCCTGCTTTTTAAAAATGCGAGCATGTACGATCCTTATTGGAGCGTAGCGCCGCTCATTCTTTTCCTATTCTTCCTGACGCAGGCACAGTCTTTTGACGCTGCAGATATATTATATATCATCGTCTTAGCTTTCTGGGGTGTCAGGCTGACGCTGAACTGGATCATCGGCTGGCAAGGCATGCACCATCAGGATTGGCGCTACACGATGCTGCATGAACAGAACAAAGCGCTCTGGTCGTTGACCAATTTCTTTGGGATCAACATGATGCCTACTCTGATCGTATTCATCAACCTGCTGCCGGCTTATTACAGCGCGCAGTCTTCGGACAGACTGAGCATAGTGTCGGTTATCGGTGCGCTTGTCTGCCTGTTGGCCGCAGTGCTTCAAATTTTCTCCGACGGACAGATGCGCCGTTTCCGGCTTAATCCTGATAACAAAGGCGCTAATATGGAATCAGGATTATGGAAATATTCCCGACATCCCAACTATCTGGGTGAGGTCTCGTTCTGGTGGGGCATTTATATCATCATGCTGGGGCAGCGGCCGGATATGTGGTGGGTTGTCTATGCGCCTATACTGATGACGCTGCTTTTCGTTTACATCAGCATCCCCATGATGGAGAAGAGGCTTTTGAGTTCAAGACCCGGGTATACGGTATATCAGAAAATGACTTCCATGTTGCTGCTTCTGCCCAATAAAAAATCCGGATTACCCAAAGAGCACAATCCGGATTCCGTTTCGCTTTGATTAATTTTTATTGACTGCAGGCGTTTATATATCCTCGTAGAACCGGTATCTGGCTTTGCCGCTTCTCTTGGATAAAATCAAAGCCTGGTCTGCCAGTACCAGCATTCTGGAATAATCGATTGCGCTGTCCGGGAAAATACACAGGCCTGCGCTAACGGAAATACGCCATTTGTTATTGCTGTCAAACCGGGACGTGACTTCGGACAGTACCTTCTCGATGTCCTTTTTGTAGCTGTCTTTGCCGCCGCCGGACAGTATAAAAGCAAATTCGTCGCCGCCCCAGCGGTAAGCATCCATTGTTTCTGATATCAGACCCTCAAATATTCGCGCGATGCAGACCAGCAGCCGATCTCCCTCAGCATGCCCCATCATATCATTGATGATTTTAAAATCGTCTATATCCATCAAAGCAAAGGCAAAAGGTTTTTGTGCCTTGATCATCTTTTCAATATCCTGCTCCAGCGAATAGCGGTTTTTAAGACCCGTCAGGTTGTCGTGATAGGCCATATGTTTCATCTTACCCAGCGATCCGGAAACCTTGTTCATCAACAGTGAAAATGAACGGGCCAGCACGCCTGCTTCATCCTTGCGCCGGGTAAATTTGGCCGGCATGCGCTCATTCAAAACGTCCAGCTGTTCAGTATATTTCGCCAGGCTGATGATCGAGCGGGTGAGAAAAAAACTGGAAGCATAAACGATGCAGGAAATAAACACCAGCCCACAAAACGCGAATAACAGGTAACTCTGTATATATTTGTTCAAGCTTATTCCAACTGTTTCCGGGTCGACATAAGCACTGACAGAAAGGGGTGCATTCTTTAAACCGACGATAATACCGTTGTAAACGCTTTGCCCCAGACCGTTCACCATTATCGTCCCGTCAGTATCGGCATTGGTGCTGACTGTAAGCCCAAGGCCTTCGGGATATATAATCTGACCGTTTTGTCTGGATAATATCACCGAAGTATTCGATTTTGTATTTTCTAGCGAGACCACGGAGGACAGCCATTCAACTGAGCGTTTAGCGACAATTTTACCTGCAACATCGCCGCCGGTTACCAGTGGTTCAACAATGAGAACGCCTTCCTTTTCGCCATCAAACAAATACCCAAAAAGAACTGCGCTGAATATTTCCTGACTGATGCCGGTGGGATCAGGTATGGATTCATATTGGCCGTTGGTCACCATATACCAATTGCCATTCCATTGAAGAGCAATATATTCATATTTGGATATACGGACACTGTTTTGCAGAACAGGCAGTAGCTCTTCCGCGCTTCCCCTGGTGATCCCGCCGGAAGCAAGCGTTTTAATGATTCGCATATCCGACATGATGCTTTTTTCAAGGGAATAGGCCGTTTCATAGCAAAGCTGTCCCGCATCATATTTAGCTTCACTAGTGAGCGTGGATTTCATGACAGAGGAAAATACAAAGCCAATAATGATGGCCATCAGCAAAAAAACTGCGATCGTTGATATTGTGAGCTTGGTTTTAATGCTCAAGTTTATCCTCCCGACCGGTTCTGATAAATAGCTTTGTATTCCTTCATTTAATTATCGTTACTATCAGCAGCAATGTTTAATTTTATTTGGGTAAAACCGTACGTAAATACTGTCCCGTGATACTGGCTGAATCGTCGGCAAGCTGTTCAGGTGTCCCCTGGGCCACGATGCGCCCTCCACCGCCGCCGCCGTCCGGACCGAGGTCGATGCAGTGGTCGGCACACTTGATCACATCCAAATTATGCTCGATCACAATCACGGTGTTGCCTTTATCCGCCAAACGCGCGAGTATCGTGACCAAACGGCTTACGTCGTCGGTATGCAGACCGGTGGTCGGCTCGTCCAGTATGAACAGCGTGTTGCCCGTCTGACGCTTGGACAGATAGGTCGCCAGCTTGACGCGCTGCGCCTCACCTCCCGACAGCGTGGTGGACGGCTGCCCCAGCCGGATGTACCCAAGCCCCACGTCGGAAAGCACCTGAATGACGTTGCGGATGGACGGTATGCTGTCGAAAAACTCCAGCGCCTCCTCCACCGTCATGTCCAGCACTTCCTGTATGTTCTTGCCCTTATAGCGTACCTCCAGCGTCTCGCGGTTGTAGCGCGCGCCCTTGCACACCTCACACGGCACGTACACGTCGGGCAGGAAGTGCATCTCGATCTTGATAATGCCGTCACCGCCGCAGGCCTCGCACCGTCCGCCCTTCACGTTGAACGAGAAACGGCCCTTACCGAAACCGCGTACCTTGGCGTCTTTGGTGGCCGCGAACAGATCACGGATGTTGGTGAACACGCCGGTATACGTCGCGGGGTTGGACCTCGGCGTGCGCCCAATGGGGCTCTGGTCGATATCGAT
>JAEWWC010000075.1 GCA_023396555.1 Bacillota bacterium | reverse complement strand
GGCCTGACCGGCGGTGTTATCATGGAAGGCGTGCCCGCAGACATCACGATCGCGGACATGAATGCTGAGTACACGGTGAAAGAAGAGGATATCGTCTCCAAGGGTAAGAACTCGCCGTTTATCGGCCACACGCTGCGCGGCACAGTAACGCATACCATCGTGGACGGCAAGATCGTTTTCGGAGGCAACGCATGAAGATAGACAGGTTGTGCGACGCCATCAAACAGACACGGTGCCCGGCTTGCGTCGGGCTGGACACCGAGCTGTCGCATCTGCCCAGTGAATACCGGCCAAAAGAGGAGACGGACAGCGCGATTACAGCGTGCGTTTATAAATACAACTGTGATATAATAGACGCCATACAGGGCGTCGCCCCGTCGGTGAAAGTGCAGGCAGCTTACTACGAGCAGTACGGCGCGGAAGGCATGAAGTGCTTTCTTGATACGATGGCCTACGCGCAGCAGAAAGGGCTGGTGGTGATCGCCGATGTGAAGCGCAACGATATCGGTTCCACTGCAGGCGCATATGCCAGAGCGTATGTGGAGAACAGCGCGGCGGACTTCATCACCGTCAACGCGTATCTCGGCATCGACGGCATTCAGCCGTTTCTGGATAGCTGCGCCAAAACAGGTAAGGGCATATTCGCGCTGGTGAAGACGTCTAACCCCTCCGGCGGCGAGTTTCAGGATTTGAACGTCGGCGGCAAGAAGTTGTATGAGGTTGTGGCGGATAAGGTGTCCGAATGGGGCGAAAAGCTGATCGGCGCATCCGGCTACAGCAGCGTGGGCGCGGTGGTGGGCGCGACCTACCCCGAAGAAGCGGCGGCGCTGCGCAAACGGCTGCCGCATACGTTCTTTCTGGTACCGGGCTACGGAGCGCAAGGCGCGGGCGCGGACGACATCGCTGTAAACTTTGACAGTAATGGCCTAGGCGCAGTGGTCAACTCCTCGCGCGGCATATTGCTGGCGTGGAAAAAGCCGCAGTACGCGAATCTTCCGGCAGCGGAAGCGGCTAGGGCCGCCGTGTTGGACATGATGCAGGATATAGCGCAGGCGCTACAAAAGCGCGGTATTGCGTGGTAAACGTTAGCGGCTTTGAATCGCAGAATTAAAGACTAAAAGGGCACAAGGCCGCGAGGCGCTGCCTCGCACTTCGCTGGAAGCATAACCTCCAGACCTCCTTGTGAATTCGGAAACATATGGATATATACAGGAAATGCCGTTAAGGCATTTCCTTGACGGGATTCTTAAGGGAGTAATCCCTTAAGCGGTGGATTGGAGGCAGAGCCTCCAAGGTCTTAAATCATTGGCAACAACCGATACATGTATCGGAGTGAGTTTATAAGTTTAACGAACGAGGAGGGCAAATGGCGATACTCACACTGGAGGACGGCACCCGCTTTGTCGGGCAGAGCTTTGGCGCGAAGGCCGACATCGCCGGCGAGATGGTGTTCAACACCGGCATGACGGGCTATCAGGAAGTGCTGACGGATCCGTCGTACTGCGGGCAGATCGTGACGATGACGTATCCGCTGATCGGCAACTACGGCGTGAACGAGATCGATCCGGAATCGGCCAGACCGCAGGTGAGCGGCTTCATTGTGCGCGAGGCCTGCGACGCGCCTTCCAACTGGCGTAGCCAGGGCAGCCTTAACGAGTACTTGGAGGAGAATGGTATTTGCGGCCTCGCGGGTATCGACACGCGCGCCCTCACGCGCATCATCCGCGAAAAAGGCACGATGCGCGGCATCATCACGCAGGACGAACCCACGAAAGCGCAGATCGAAGGGATGCAGCGTTTCGTGTACGAAATGCCTGTGGACGCTGTCACGTGCAAAGAGAAATACCGCTACTGCGACGGCAGCCTGAAGGTGGCGGTTCTGGACTTTGGCTTGAAGCGCAATATTATCCGTAGTTTGAATAAACGCGATTGCGCGGTCACCGTCTATCCGGCACGCACGTCGGCGGACGAAATACTCGCGGGCGGGTACGACGGCATCATGCTGACCAACGGCCCCGGAGACCCCAAGGACAACACCGAAGTTATTGGCAATATCAAGCAGCTCATCGGCAAAAAGCCTATATTCGGCATTTGCCTTGGGCATCAGCTGGTGGCGCTGGCTTCGGGCGCGGACACCGCTAAGCTCAAATACGGACACCGCGGCGCGAACCATCCGGTTAAGGACTTAGGAAAAGACCGCGTTTACATCACCTCCCAGAACCACGGCTATACCATAGTAGAGAACTCGTTGCCCGAGGGCGCGACGGTTACGCACCGCAACTGGAATGATGGCACGATCGAGGGCGTACGCTACGACGGCTGCAACCTATTCACGGTGCAGTTCCACCCCGAGGCGTCGCCCGGGCCGGAGGATACGGCTTATCTGTTCGACGAGTTCATCGGCCTTATGAGGAAGCAGCATGCCTAGGCAAGAGTCTATAAAGAAAGTGCTGGTCATCGGCTCCGGCCCTATCATAATCGGGCAAGCCGCCGAGTTCGACTACGCCGGGACGCAGGCCTGCCGCGCGTTGCGCGAGGAAGGCATCGAGGTGGTGCTGATCAACTCGAACCCAGCCACCATCATGACGGATCCGGAGATGGCGGACAAGGTGTATATCGAGCCGCTGACTGTCCCGGTAATACGGAACATTATATTGAAAGAGAAGCCGGACAGCATGCTAGCGACGCTGGGCGGCCAGACGGGGCTGAACCTCGCGATGGAGCTGGCGGAGAGCGGTGTACTGGACGAGCTGGGAGTGAGGTTGCTGGGCACCGGTGCGGAGTCTATCAAAAAGGCCGAGGACAGGGAAGCGTTTAAGACGCTGATGAACGACATCGGCGAACCCATCATCGAGAGCGTCATCGCGAACACGCAGGAACAGGCGCTGGAATTCGCGTCGGAGCACGGCTATCCGCTAATCGTACGTCCGGCCTACACGCTGGGTGGCACGGGCGGCGGCATCGCCCACAGCGATACAGAGCTGGAAGAGATATGCCGCAGCGGGCTGCAGGCCAGCCGCGTGCACGAGGTGCTCATTGAGAAGAGCGTCGCCGGATACAAGGAGATCGAATACGAGGTCATACGCGACGGCAAGGGCAACTGCATCACCGTCTGCAACATGGAGAACCTCGATCCGGTGGGCATCCATACGGGCGACAGCATCGTGGTCGCGCCGTCCCAGACGCTGCGGGACGCCGAATACCAGCTGCTGCGCACCGCGTCGCTCAACATCATCAACGCTTTGAAGATTGAGGGCGGTTGTAACGTGCAGTACGCGCTGGACACCGCCAGCATGCAATATTACGTGATCGAGGTCAATCCCCGGGTCAGCCGTTCGTCGGCGCTTGCCAGCAAAGCGACAGGGTATCCCATCGCCAAGATCGCCGCGAAGATTGCCATCGGCTATGGGCTGGACGAGATCAAAAACGGCGTGACCGGTAAGACGTTCGCCTGCTTCGAACCCACGCTGGACTACGTGGTGGTCAAGTTCCCGCGGTGGCCGTTCGACAAGTTCACGCAGGCCAACAAGCAGCTGGGTACGCGCATGAAGGCAACGGGCGAAGTGATGGCCATCGGCGCGAACTTTGAAAGCGCTTTTATGAAGGCGGTACGCTCACTGGAACTGGGCCTCCATTCCCTGCAATTCCCGTTCGCCGCCGGTATGAAGAAGGATGACCTCATCAAGCGAATACTGGAGCAGGATGACGAGCGCATATTCTATATCGCGACGGCCCTACGGCATGGCGTCAGCGCGGAGCGCATTCATGCCCTGACCCGAATCGATCTGTGGTATCTGACCAAACTGCAGGCCATCATCGATCTGGAAGAGCATTTCGCCATGCACGGAAAAGGTTCGCTGGATCACGCGACGATCCGCAAGGCCAAGCGCATGGGCTTCTCCGACAAAGCGATCGGGCGGCTGACACAGACGTCGGAACAGGATATACGCGAGCTGCGCAAAAGTCTTGGCATATTGCCCGCCTTCAAGATGGTGGACACGTGCGGCGCGGAATTCGATGCGGTGAGCCCGTATTACTATTCCACATACGACGAGGAGAACGAGGCCGCACAACCGGATAATAAAACCCTCGTAGTGCTGGGCTCAGGGCCGATACGCATCGGGCAGGGCATCGAGTTCGACTACTGCAGCGTGCACTGCGTGTGGGCGCTCAAGGAAGCGGGCTTTGACACCGTTATCATCAACAACAACCCGGAAACAGTTTCGACGGATTTCGACACCTCCGACCGGCTGTACTTTGAGCCGCTGACGCCTGAAGAGGTGGGCAACGTGCTGGAACAGGAGCAGCCGGCGGGCGTGGTTGTGCAGTTCGGCGGGCAGACGGCCATCAAGCTGGCCAAGGCGGTGGAGGCGATGGGCTATCCTATCATCGGCACGCCGCTCGTCAGCATCAACCGCGCGGAGGACAGGGAGGAATTCGAGGCGCTGCTGGAGCGGCTGGACATCCGCCGTCCCAAAGCGGCCACGGTGACGAACGCGCAGCAGGCGGTGGAGGCCGCCGCAGCGCTGGGTTATCCGGTGCTGGTGCGCCCGTCATACGTGCTGGGCGGTCAGGGCATGGAGATCGCGTACGGCGAGGATGATATCCGCGAGTACATGCGCATCATAAACCGGCACGAGCAGGAGCATTCGGTGCTGGTGGACAAGTATATGACGGGCCTCGAGTTGGAAGTGGATGCCATCTGCGACGGGGAAGACGTGCTGATCCCCGGCATCATGGAGCATATCGAGCGCGCGGGTGTGCACTCGGGCGACTCCATATCCGTCTATCCCGCGAGGCGCATCACTGAAAAGCAGCAGGCAGAGCTGATAGACATCACGCGAAGGCTCGCGCTCGCGCTGGATGTGAAGGGTATCGTCAACATACAATATGTTATATCCGGCGGGCAGATTTACGTGATCGAGGTGAACCCGCGTTCCAGCCGTACCGTGCCCTACATATCCAAAGTGACGGGCGTGCCCATGGTATCGCTCGCGGTGCGCGCATCTCTGGGCGAGAAACTTGGCAAAATGGGCTTTGGTAGCGGTCTGTATCCCAAACGCGGCTTCACCGCCGTCAAGGTGCCCGTGTTCTCGTTTGAGAAGCTGACCGACGTAGAGATAAGCCTCGGGCCCGAGATGAAGTCCACAGGCGAAGTGCTGGGCATATCCGCCGATTACAGCGAGGCGCTTTTAAAAGGTCTTATCGCGTCGGGGCTGTCGCTGCCCAAGGAGAAAGGTGCTGCGCTGCTAACGGTATCGAACAACGACAAGCAGGAGCTGATCCCCATCGCGGCGATACTGGACTATCTTGGCTACGATATATACGCCACGCCCGGAACAGCCAACGTGCTGAACTTCAACTTCGTGGCGGCCAGCACGGTGAACAAGCTGTCGGACGGGCCGGACATCAAACAGCTGTTTGACAGCGGCAGGCTGAAGCTTGTGGTCAATACGCCAACCAAGGGCCGACGGGCGGACAGGGACGGGTTCAAGCTGCGGCGAATGGCGGTGGAACACCGCATACCGTGCGTCACGTCGCTGGATACCGCGCGCGTGCTGCTGCAAAGCATGAAATCGGGCTGGACGGACGCTGACTTAAAGCCGGTCAGCCTGACGGATATACAGGAGTAGATATGCTTAAAAACTTACGGACTTCCATTGTGAGCAATGAGAAAATCGCGGACGGCATTTACCGCATGGTGCTGCACTGTCCCGGCGCTGATCTGGCGCACTTCATACCTGGGCAGTTCGCCCATATCGGCATACCCGGCCATGCTGAGATGCTGATGAAAAGGCCCATCAGCATCAACGACTGGGACGACAAGGCGCAGACGATCACGCTGATTTATCAGGTGAAGGGGAATGGCACGCAGGCGCTGGTGAAAACGCCGGCCGGCACGGAGTTGGACGCGATACTGCCGGTGGGGCGCGGCTTCCATCTGGCGGCTGGGGACAAGAAGGTGTTCCTCGTTGGTGGGGGCGTGGGCATCGCACCGCTGCCCACCGTGATCAAACGGTGGCCGGACAGGCAGTACGAGGTGTTTTTGGGATACCGCAGCCTGCCGTTCGCGTACTGCCAGAACGACTTTACATCGTGTGATCTTGTGCATGTGGCGTCGGACGACGGTTCCATCGGCGAAGCGGGCGTGGTGACGACGCTGCTGGAAAAGCGTCTTCAGGAGGACAAGCCGGACATCGTGCTGTCCTGCGGACCTACGCCCATGCTGCGCGCGCTCAAAACCGTGCTGGACAGGTTTGGCTTGCGCTGTCAGGTATCGATGGAGCAGAGGATGTGCTGCGGCTTCGGCGCTTGCGCCACCTGCGTCTGCGGCATCAACACACCGGACGGGCTGGATTACCGCAAGGTGTGTGTGGAAGGGCCGGTATTCGATATGCAGGAGGTGGCGCTGTGATGACAGTAAATATGCAGGTCAGTCTATGCGGCGTCACGCTCAAGAACCCGGTGATCGCCGCGTCGGGTACGTTCGCGTTCGGGCGGCAGCACTCATGGTTCATCGATGTCAATAAGCTGGGTGGTATCGCGCTCAAGTCAATAACACCGGAGAAACGCATCGGAAACAAGCCGCCGCGCATTGTTGAAACGGTATCCGGCATCATCAACAGCGTCGGGTTACAAAACCCCGGCATCGACGAGTTCCTTTCGGCGACGATCAAGGAAGTGAATGCACTGGATACCGTGGTAATCGCCAACATAGCAGGCAGCCGCGTCGAGGACTACGCTGTGGTTGCGGAGCGAATGAAAGAAGCGCCGGTGCAGTTGCTGGAGCTGAACATATCCTGTCCCAACGTGAAGCTGGGCGGGGCTAGCCTCGGGACGGACCCGAAATCTGCGGCGGAATGCGTGCGCGCGGTAAAGGCCGTTTCGCAAAAGCCACTGATCGTGAAGCTGACACC
>JAEWWC010000070.1 GCA_023396555.1 Bacillota bacterium | reverse complement strand
ATGCCGATGATGGTGCCGCGGGCATACATATCCCAGTACGGCGCGCACAGACCCACGAATGCAGGCACCAGATATACGCCACCGGTATCCTCCACGCGGGCCGCCAGCTCGCTGACTTCCGCGGAATCCTTAATGATCTTCAGCCCGTCCCGCAGCCACTGTATGGTCGCGCCGCCGACGAATATAACGCCTTCAAACGCGTATTCCGTCTTGCCCGGCAGCACCCAGCCAAGGTCGGTCGTCAGACCGTTTTTACTCAGTTTGAGTTCCTCGCCGATGTTCATCATCAGAGCGAGCGATGTGCCGTATGTGTTCTTCGCCATGCCCGGCTCAAAGCAGGTCTGGCCGAACGTGGCCGCGTGCTGGTCGCCCGCGTCGCCCGCCACCGGCACGGATTCGCCAAAGAAAACATCCTTGCTCGTCATCGTCAGCACGCCGCTGGAGGGCTTGAGCTGCGGCAGTATATGGGCGGGAATTTCAAGAGCGTTCATGATCTTCTCATCCCACTTGAGCGTGTGGATGTCGAGCAGCAGCGTACGTGAGGCATTGGTGTAATCCTCCACATGCTCACCGCCCGACAGCTTATACATCAGCCAGCTGTCAATGTTGCCGAAGCATACTTTTCCGGCTTTCACCTTCTCCTTGACGCCCGGAACGTTATCGATGATCCACTTGATCTTTGTGCCCGAGAAATAAGCATCGATCAACAGGCCGGTCCGTTCGCGGATATAATCCTCCATCCCCATCGACTTGAGGTCTTCGCATATGCTCGCCGACTGCCGGGACTGCCAGACGATGGCGTAGTACAGCGGTTCACCGGTATCGCGGTCCCAGAGTATCGTCGTTTCGCGCTGGCAGGTGATGCCGATAGCAGCCACTTCCGCGGCGCTGGTATTGCCTTTTTCGAATACCTCGGCAGCACATTCCATTGTCGTATCCCAGTATTCCTTCGGGTCATGTTCCACCCAACCGGGCTTTTGGAAAATCTGTCTGATCTCGCGATAGGCAGACGCATGAATCTGACCGTCGCGGTTAAAGAGCACAACGCGCGTACCAGTCGTTCCCTGGTCGATTGCCATAATAAAACGCTTTTCCATAGTGTCCTCCTTATCAGAACATCACAGCTTCAAGCTGCAGAAACTAATATCCCATTTCCTGCGCGCGCATAATAACGTAAGACGCAGTCATTTCATCCATATACAGCGACGTCATAAACTTTCCAGCCAGCGCTCCGATGATGGCATCAGCCTTTTCTATCCCCACCGCTATGCCGATCCGATGCTTCTTCTTGCGAAGATCATTCAGGTCCAGACCGATCGTTCTGGCCTCATATGTCTCGTCGACGATCTTTCCGTTGATATCAAAATACCGCGAACAGACGTCGCCGACACCGCCTTTTGACGATAGGTTTTTGACATCCTCCGGTGTGATAGCGCCCCTTTCGATCAGTACGGACTGTTCCGACAGCTGTCCGATACCGAAAACCGCTATAGTCGAAGCTCTGGCCATATCCAGCACGTTGCGTATCCGCGAATCTCTTTTGATCGCGTTCGCAATCTCCTCATCGTCCACCAGAGTGGGCGCTGCCAGCACGTAGCCGACGCCAGAGTAAGCTTCCGTAAACCGTTCCAGTATGCCCGCCGTTTTGGTGGATAGCACGTTGGTAGCAATGGAACCGTTGAGCTGCACAATCTTGATACCCTTCTTTGGCGGAATCGGCGCCACCAGCAGCGTTGACAGCTTCTCAACGGTGCGCCCCCACGATACGCTGACGATATCATGATCGGAAATGTATCTGCTTAAGTCCTGCGCCACTGTGCGGCAAGTGTCATTCAGGCGGATATCACGGTCGTCGACCATTTTGGGAACGATAAACAGATGTTCAATATCAAACATCTTCCTGATAAGCTGTTCCTGCTGTGCGACCGATTTGATGGGATAGATGATTTCATGCCGGACATAACCCAGCATCGTCGCCTTTTTAAGCATCCTGGAAACGGACGACTTGGATATTTCCTCTTCGAGCGATATTTCTTCCTGAGACATATTCAGCTCATAATACTTTTTTGCAATCCGTATCATTGAGTTGATATCATTGATTTTCAGGTTTTCCAGATCCATTCCGCAATACTCCTTACCACGCCTGATTACATCAGGGAACGCATTTAAACACGGTTTATTATATAAGGTAAGACTATGCTGTCTTAAAAAAGAGTTAAGCCAAACCAGAACCGTTCAGCCCAACCTTTCATGTTCTTATATTCGCTTTATTTCCAAACCCCGTGATATATCTTACTGACAAAAAAGATATATACCCTGTATTGATTATATACAAATCCCGCTCCGCACAAGCTGCTTTTTTCATACACTGAAATTGTATGCAATATATTTATTCTATATTGACTGCAGAATTCCTGCTGCCAAATTAAAATAAATTCACATTATGAAAATAATCCCGAACTTGTTTCATTTATAAAAAAATCCGCCAGCTTTTCCTGTTCGCCAGCGGATTTTAATGCTCTTCTTTTTTCAGTGCTTTGAGATATCCCCGATCAGGCCGCCCGCATCGATGATGCGCTGCATGAAGGGCGGGAACGGCTCCGCCTGGAACTTTTTTCCCTTGGTCACGTTGGTAATGACGCCGCTCGCGAGGTCCACTTCCAGCACATCGCCGAAATCCGTGTTCTTCACCGCTTCTTCGCACTCCAGTATCGGCAGGCCGATGTTGATGGCGTTGCGGAAGAATATGCGGGCGAATGTGCATGCGATGACGCAGGATATGCCGGACGCCTTGATGGAGATGGGCGCATGCTCGCGCGAGGAGCCGCAGCCGAAATTCATCTCCGCGACGATGATGTCGCCTTGCTGCACTGTCTTTACGAAGTCCTTGTCGATGTCCTCCATGCAGTGGGACGCGAGCTCCTTTTCGTCCGACGTGTTGAGGTAACGCGCGGGTATGATGACGTCCGTATCCACATTGCTTCCATATTTATATACTTTGCCCATTTGTCTCTCCTTCATTTTATATTGGCGGGATCTTCGATACGGCCCGTGAGCGCGGAAGCGGCAGCCACCGCCGGGCTGGCGAGATACACTTCGGAATTCACGTGGCCCATGCGTCCCACGAAATTGCGGTTGGTGGTGGAGACGGAGCGTTCGCCCGCCGCCAGTATACCCATGTGTCCGCCGAGGCACGGCCCGCAGGTGGGCGTGGACACCGCAGCGCCTGCTTCAATGAAGTCCGCGATGAGGCCTTCCTTAAGCGCCTGCAGATAGATGGCCTGCGTGCCGGGGAATACGATTACCCGCACGCCCTTCTTCACCCTGTGCCCGCGCAATATGTCCGCCGCGATGCGAAGGTCGGTGATACGCCCGTTGGTGCAGGAACCGATAACTACTTGGTCGATCACCACATCCCCCACGTTGTCGATCGTACGGGTGTTGTCCGGCAGGTGTGGGAACGCGACTGTGGGCCTAAGCTCCGCGAGGTCGATCTCGATCACGCGGGCATACTCCGCGTCCTCATCCGCCTCGAACACCGTATACGGACGAGTGGCATGCTCATTGAGATATTCTATCGTCTGGGCGTCCACCGGGAATATACCGTTCTTCGCGCCCGCTTCAATGGCCATGTTGGCGATGGTAAACCGGTCGTCCATCGTGAGGCTGGCCACGTCGCCCGCGTATTCCATCGATTGGTAGAGCGCCCCATCCACGCCGATCATGCCGATGATGTGCAGTATCAGGTCCTTGCCGGACACCCACTTTTGCATCTTGCCTTTAAGCTTGAACTGTATCGCCGAGGGCACCTTGAACCAGCAGGTGCCGCGCGCCATGCCGGCTGCGAGGTCCGTGCTGCCCACACCGGTGGAGAACGCACCCAGCGCACCGTAGGTGCAGGTGTGCGAATCCGCGCCGATGATGGCATCGCCCGGCACTGCCAGCCCCTTCTCGGGTATCAGGCAGTGCTCGATGCCCATCTCGCCGATCTCGAAGTAGTTCACGATGCCATATTCCTTCGCAAAATCTCGCAGCATCTTGGCCTGCTCCGCCGCCTTGATGTCCTTGTTCGGCGTGAAATGGTCCGGCACGATCGCGACCTTCTCCTTATCGAAAACCTCTTTGCGTCCGGTGCGCTTGAACTCGCGTATCGCCACCGGGGTCGTGATGTCGTTGCCCAGCGTCAAATCGAGCCGCGCTTCAATAAACTGACCGGCATGCACCTCTTTAAGGTCGGTCTTGCTTGCCAGTATTTTTTGCGTCATTGTCATGCCCACGTGATTATCCCTCCACCTTCATCTCATAGTAGTATTTATTGATCGCGTCCACATATGCCTTGACGCTCGCTTCCACAACGTCGGTGGACAGTCCGCGGCCGCGCGCCTTCTTGCCGTTCTTATCCAGTTTGACGATCACCTCGCCCTGCGCGTCCTTGCCTCCTGTCACCGAGCGGACGATGTAATCCTCCAGCGTGAAGCTATCGCCAATGCAGCGTTCCACCGCGTTAAACGCCGCGTCCACCGGGCCGTCGCCCGTTGCCGCTTCCTCCATCGTGTTGCCCTCATGCTGCAGCTTAACGACAGCCGTCGCCGTCATGCGGTTGCCGCTGTTGATGACGAAGGTGTCAAACTCGTATTCGTTCGGTATATCGAACGTGTCCACTTCCACCAGCGCGCGCAGATCGAGATCGGAAACGTCCTTCTTCCTGTCTGCCAATTCCTTAAACTTTTCAAAAGCAGCCTCGATATGCGTGTCATCTATCGCATATCCCAATGTTTTAAGCCGTTCAGCGAACGCGTGCTTGCCGGAATGCTTGCCGAGCACGATCACGTTCTCCGGCAGGCCGATGGACTCGGGCGTCATGATCTCATACGTGGCTTTGTTGGCCAGTACGCCGTGCTGGTGGATGCCTGCCTCGTGCGCAAACGCGTTGGCGCCCACAATGGCCTTATTAGGCTGCACTGAAACGCCGGTTATCGCCGAAATCAGCCGTGACGCATTGTAAATCTGCTTTGTATTGATATTCGTCGTGTATCCGTATAAATCCTGTCTCGTGGACAGCCCCATTACGATTTCCTCCAACGCCGCGTTGCCTGCGCGCTCACCGATGCCGTTGATGGTACCTTCGGCCTGCGTTGCACCGGCGCGGATCGCCGCCAGCGTGTTTGCTACGCCCAACCCCAAATCGTTATGGCAGTGCACCGAAAGGTCCACCTTCTCGATGCCGCGGACATTCTCCTTGACGCCGCGCACCAGTTCAAAGAACTCCTCCGGCATCGCGTAGCCTACGGTGTCCGGCACGTTGATGCAGGTTGCGCCCGCCTTGATCACAGCTTCGAACACGCGATACAGAAATTCCGGCTCGCTTCGCGACGCATCCTCCGCCGAAAACTCAACGTCGCTGCACAGTGATTTGGCGTAACGCACCATCTCCTCCGCCTGTTTCAGCACATCCTCCGGCTTCATCTTGAGCTTGTATTCCATGTGAATGGGCGATGTGGCGAGGAACGTGTGGATGCGCGGGCTGACCGCGCTCTTCACCGCCTCATACGCCCGATCGATATCCTTCTTGAGCGCGCGCGACAGACTGGCAACCGTAGCGTTCTTCACCGTCTCGGCGATGGTCTTGACGGAAACGAAGTCTCCGGGCGACGCGATGGCAAAGCCCGCCTCGATCACGTCCACTCCCAGCTTTTCCAGCTGTTTTGCCACCTCTATCTTTTCCTGCAGGTTCATGCTGCATCCCGGAGACTGTTCGCCGTCGCGCAGCGTCGTGTCAAAAATCTTAATTGTTGGCATTGAAGTTTTCTCTCCTCAAAATATAATTTGTCTGCGGGTCGCGCGCATCGCTCCAAGCCTTGGCCAGAGACTTTCGGGGAACAAAAAAAGCCTTACATCTACAGAGACGTAAGACCTACGCGGTACCACTCTGCTTGCGATTAAAAAACCGCCAGCTTCACAGGGCACGACATGATGCCCGTCCTCGTGTAACGTTGAGTCACGACGTCTGCACCTACTGATAACTTCGGCACAGCAGCTTCGGAGCGAGCTTCGTTGATCTACAGCCTGCCGTCTTTCACCAAGCGACGGCTCTCTGAGAGGCCAGAGCCAACTACTGTTCTCCTTCATAGCCTTTATTGCGGTTATTATATGTGCTGGACGTGCATTCTGTCAACAAGTATTTTGTAAAAAACAATAAGGCCATGCAGCGTTTGTTGCCGCATGGCCTTTGATATGACGTCTCTTAGAAGAACAAGTCCATCAGGTTGCCGTTGATGAACACACCCGCAAACACGATGGAAACCATCGAGAGCAGCTTGATAAGTATATTGATGGACGGACCGGAAGTATCCTTGAACGGATCGCCCACGGTGTCGCCAACGACAGCTGCCTTATGCGAATCGCTGCCCTTGCCGCCGTAGTTGCCCGCTTCAATGTACTTCTTCGCGTTGTCCCACGCACCGCCCGAATTCGCCATCATGACAGCGAGTATGAAGCCCGAAACCACAGCGCCAGCCAGCATCGCCGCCACGGCATATGGTCCAAGAATCAGGCCAACAACTATTGGCGATATGATGCCTACAAGCGCCGGCAATATCATTTCTTTCTGGGCGCTGCGCGTGCAGATGTCCACACAAC
>JAEWWC010000046.1 GCA_023396555.1 Bacillota bacterium | reverse complement strand
CGAACGGCAGCGGTTCTACCGCCTCGGGGTCGCACACTGTCTCGCCGATGTTGACGTCCGGTATGCCCGCGATGGATGCGATATCGCCGAAGCCCACCGTTTCAGTTTCAACGCGCTTGAGCCCCTGAAACGTGAACAGCTTGGATATGCGCACGTTCTGCGTGGTGCCGTCCACCTTGCACAGCGTGGCAGCCATGCCGCGCTTCAGCGCGCCGCGCTCCACCCGGCCGATCGCGATGCGGCCGATATAGTCGTCGTAGTCGATATTGCTGACAAGGAACTGCGAAGCGCCGTCCGGTTCGCCCACCGGCGCGGGCACGTGTTCCAGTATCGCGTCGAACAGCGCGTGGATGTCCTCATCCTGCGTGTCGGGCGACAGCGACGCCGTGCCCTCCTTGGCGGACGTATACACCACCGGAAAGTCCAGCTGGTCCTCCGACGCGTCTAGTTCGATGAACAGGTCAATGATGCCGTCCAGCACCGTTTCAGGTCGCGCGCCCGGCCTGTCCACCTTGTTGATGACGGCCATCACGTGCTTGCCCAGCGCCAGCGCTTTTTTTAGCACGAAGCGCGTCTGCGGCATACAGCCCTCAAACGCGTCCACCAGCAGCAGCACGCTGTCTACCATCGTGAGCACACGCTCCACCTCGCCGCCAAAATCGGCATGGCCCGGCGTGTCCACGATGTTGATCTTCGTCCCCTTGTATTGTATCGCGGTGTTCTTCGCCAGTATCGTGATGCCCCGCTCCTGCTCCAAATCCTCCGAGTCCATCACGCGCTCGCGCACCGCCTCGTTGACGCGGAATATGCCTGACTGGCGCAGCATCTGGTCCACCAGCGTGGTCTTGCCGTGGTCGACGTGCGCCACAATAGCTATGTTTCTGATATTCTCCTGTTTTTGCATACAATCTCCGTTTGCTTAGTAAACGTGAATAAATAAGGAATGCTGGATTAGAGAGCTGGCTTTGTGTCCTGCAAGGAGCGAAATCGAAGGAATAGCAGCGCTATTTCAAGATTTCAGCGACAAAGCAGGGCACGAAGTCCAGCCGAAAAGACAGCGTTCCGATTTAATCAACGTTTGCGTAGTTGACCGCAGATGATTATATGCTTTTGTACGGCGGAATACAAGATTTTTTGTGTAAAATAGCTATTTGCCCATCTCAGAGCCCAGAATGTGTATAAAACGCATATTTGTGAACTCATAGGTGGACAGCGCCCGATCCAGGCTGTCATAAGTGTGCGTGCAAACAAGTATGTTGTCCAGCGACGGCGGCGACCCGACGGAGACGATCACCTGCGAGTGCGAATAGCGCCCCTTGTCGCTCGCGAACTGTGAGATGTCGCCCGGATGCACCTCGCTCATCGGCACTTCGACGCCCACCGGCCCCGGTCCTGACTTGCGCACCAGAAAGCTGTACAAAAACTCCACGCCCGTCCACGACGGCGAGCGGCTGTTCGCGCTGTAATAATACCAGCCAAACGTAGGCTTCGGGTTCATCACGCCGCCGCCCGCATGTATGCACTGCGACGCGAAGTTGGTGCAGTCCCCGCCCAGCTTATCGAAGTTGTAGTAATTCGGGTTACGCAACAACGCCCATTTGCGCGCATAATCCACCGCGGCTTCCCGGTTGTATGGCAGCATATAAACACCCCCGTATATCAATGGGGACAGACTGTCGAAAAAAGTCTAAGACCGTGGAGACACTGCCTCCACACCTCCGCTCAAGGGATATATCCCGCCTATGCCCCGGAGGGGTATCAGAATCCCATCAGGAAAATGCCGAATGGCATTTTCCGACCCATTATTTTAAATAGATTCGAGGGCGAGCATCCTCGCTAATCGAGTTTGTCATTTGTTATGTCCCCGTATATAATACTGAAACGGTTTTCATTCGGTGTGTACATTTTACCAGCGCCTTCAGCCACTCCACGCCGCTGCGTATCTCCTCCGGCGTCAGGTGCCCGTAGCCCAGCAGCAGCTTGTCTTCGTGCCGCCCCTTCTCTATGCAGTGCGCTTCCACCGTGGTCACGCGTATGCCCTGCCGCTTCGCCTCGTCCAGAAACGCCGCATCGAAGCGCATACCGGGGAATGCCCCCGCGAGATGGAGACCCGCCGCGTCCCCCCAAGGCAACCAACCGTCACCAAACGCTTCTGTCAGGCTGTCCATCAGCTCCTGCCTGCGCCGCCCGTATGTCTTACGCATCGTCAGCACGTGCCGGTCCAGTTTGCGTGAGCGCATGAACTCCGCCAGCGCCGCCTGCTCAATGGACGGATTCTGCACGTCGGTATGCGTGCGCAGCCGGTTCCACCTGTCCTGCAGCGCTCGCGGTACGATGGCGTAGCCGATACGAAGGGCGGGGTACAGCGCCTTGCTGAACGTGCCCACGTAGATCACCCGCTGGCTGTCCATTGTACACATCGGCGATACAGGCTCGCCCGCATACCGGAACTCGCTGTCGTAATCATCTTCAATGATATACGTACCGTTGGCACGCGCCCAGCGTATCAGCGCAGCGCGACGGGACGCGGGCAGTATTCCGCCCAGCGGGAACTGGTGTGACGGCGTCACGTACACCGGCCCCGGCGGATAACCGCCAAGGCTATCCGTCCTCATCCCCTGAGCATCCACGGCCACCGGGCATACATTATAACCTTCCTCAACGAACGTTTGCAGCATGCCGCTGTGGCACGGGTCCTCCACCAGCACATGCCGCCCAAAAGTGGCCAGCACCTCCGCCGCAACATGCAACGCATGCGTCGCCCCCGCGGTAATAAATATATCCTTTGAGTCCGCCTGAATACCGCGCATACGGTATAACCACTGACTGATCTCCTCCCGCAGCGTCGGCAGCCCTTGCGCGCCCGCGTATCCCAGCTGCGACAGTGGCAGACCGTCGGCGCAGCGGTGCATCACCTGCACGAACGCCGTCCACGGAAACAGCCGCAGCTCCGGCTGTCCCGTCCGAAAATCTGCCTTCCATGCCCTCTTTGGCGTTTGCGGGTACTCCGGCACCGGTTCCTCCGCGTCCAGCAGCAGCCCGGCAGCCACCCGCGTGGGCGCACCCTGACGGCTTTCCGCATACCCTTCGGCGATCAACATGTCGTATGCCTCGCACACTGTATTACGGGAAACACCCAGTGCATGCGCCAGCTCCCGCGTGGAAGGCAGTGCTTGGCCCGCGGCCAACTGCCCCTGTGTCATTGAGTCTTTAAGTGCCTGATAAAGCTGCCGCCTCAACGGCATTTCATCCGTCCGATTCAGTCTTATTCCCAACATACGCCCATCTCCAACTGGTCTGCTCATATATTCGATCAACCGGCTCTTTTGCCATGCCAGTTTATCCGTTATGATGATACCATATAACGCGAGGCGGGGAAAGCAGTGGATATTCAGAAAGTCAAAGGGGCGGCATATTTAATGGGCGCGTTTGCGCTGGCGGGAACGTCGGTGGTGTGCGCGCGCCTCATATCGGGGCACTTAGGAACGTTCACCATCA
>JAEWWC010000012.1 GCA_023396555.1 Bacillota bacterium | reverse complement strand
AAACCCGTCACCATCACGAACGGGCTGCGGAGCCCCAGCAGCGTTACGATGTCCTCCCGCACCCTTTTGGTAGCCGTTGCGGTGAACGCGGCGACCACCGGCCTTTTGGGTAGGCCGTCGATAAACGCCTTGACGGCGAGGTAGCTGGGCCGGAAGTTCTGCCCCCACTGGGAGACGCAGTGCGCCTCGTCCACCGCCACCAGCGATATGTTCAGTTCACGCGCCAGAAAATTGAAGCCCGCGGTGACGAGCCTCTCCGGCGCGACGTAGATGATTTTATACCGACCTTCCCGCGCGTACTGGAAAGCTTTCTTCGTCTGCGCATCGGTCAGCGCCGAGTTGATATAGGCCGCGGGGATGTTTTCTTCCGCCATCGCCTGCACCTGATCCTTCATCAGCGAGATCAGCGGCGAGACCACCAGCGTGACGCCTTCAAATATCATCGCGGGCAGCTGGTAGCACATGGATTTGCCGCCGCCCGTCGGCATGATGCCCAGCGCGTCCTGGCCCAGGCATATGTGGTCGATCAGCTCCTTCTGCCCCGGCAGAAACCCGGAATATCCGAAGTGTTTTTTGAGAAGAAGTTCCTTTTTCACGCTGCCCCCTGCTGCTTATGCTTACCGGACAATGACGTTTTCCTCACCATATGCCGACCTTAAGCTGCTGACCAGCGCGTCCGTCAGCGTGACGCAAAGGCTGCCGTTGAGCTTGACCGCCTTGCCCGTTTCCTCAAACCGGACCATCACGCACTCCCTGCCGGGTGACGCCTGAAGCATGCGGCGCAGGCCGGCCATGTCCTCTCCCAAGAACTTGGGCACCTTCACGTACAGGTTTTTTCCGGCGTATTTGCCGTCGGGTTTGGTGTACGGGTGCACCGATTCCACCATCAGCGAAGGCGGTTCGCCCTCACGCACCTCCACCTTGCCCGTCACCGTCACGATGGTATCGTCCACCAGCAGCGGCTCCACTCGGGTATAGACGCTGGGGAAAATGACCATCTCAATTGTACCGTACAAGTCTTCCAGCCATGCGTTCGCCATCATCTTCTTGAGCTTGGTGGACCGTTTTTTGATACCGCTGATGATGCCCACCAGCTCTACCATGCGCGACTCGTAGTACTTCGCCGCTTCCGCATCATCGGCGGCGGACATCACCTTGAATATGTTGACGTCGCGCCCCTCCAGTTCAGCTTTGAAGCGGTCCAGAGGGTGGCCGGAGAGGTACACGCCCGTCGCCAGCTTCTCCTTCGCGAGCATCTCGTCCTTCGCAAACTCGGCAATATCCATATAGTCGTCGGTATCGCCCGTATCCGCGACCGGCATCGCGTCGAACAGAGATACCTGCCCCTCCACGTTTTTGCGCTTGGCGTCCTGCGCCGTTTTCAGCACACGGTCGGCCACGTTGGACAACTGGGCGCGACTCAAATTCAGGCTATCGAAGCAGCCCGCGAGTATCAGCCCTTCCAGCAGCTTGCGGTTGATCATGCCCGCGGTACGGTTGATGAAATTGCGGAAGCCAGTGAATGGCCCGCCTATCTCCCTTTCGGTAACAATATCCTCCGCCGCCCGTCCCACGTCGCGTATAGCCGCGAAGCCGAAGCGAATGCTGTTCCCCTCGGGAGAGAACATAAACTGCGAACGGTTGATGTCGGGCGTCAACACGGATATGCCGCTGCCGACGCAGTATTGTATGTAGGCGGATATCTTATCCGGCGTACCAATCATGCTGTTGAGCAACGCCGTTAAGTATTCCACTTTGTAGTAACACTTAAAATAGGCCGTATAGTACGCGATAACGGCATACGCGCACGCGTGAGACTTGTTGAATGCGTATTCGGCGAAGTCCACCATCTGCGCGAATATCGCCTCCGCCGTATGCGCGGGCACACCGCGCTTCACCGCACCAGGCACACCTATCGCCTCGTCGCCATTAATGAATATACGGCGCTCGTTCTCCATCACATCTTTCTTCTTCTTACCCATCGCGCGGCGCACAAGATCGCTGCGGCCCAGCGAGTAACCCGCGAGGTCGCGTACGATCTCCATCACCTGCTCCTGATACACCATGCAACCGTGCGTATCCTCCAATATGCGCTTGAGGCGCGGGTGCATATAGGAGACCTTTTCCGGATGCGAACGCGCATCAAGGTACGCCGGTATCGAATCCATCGGGCCGGGGCGGTACAGCGATATGCCCACGGCGACATCGTTCAGGTTGCGGGGGCGCAGGCGTTGCATCAGCGCGCGCATACCCGGGCTCTCCAGTTGAAATATACCGTCCGTATCGCCCGAGGAAATCAGTTCGTACACCTTGGGGTCGTTGTACTTGAGCTTGTCCAGCTCTATCTTTTCGCCACGCGTCTTTTCGATCATCTCAATGGCATGGCGGATGACCGTCAGGTTGCGCAGGCCGAGGAAGTCCATCTTCAAGAGGCCGAGGCTCTCCAGCGTGTTCATCGGGAACTGCGTGATCACGCTGCCGTCGCGCGGATTGATCTGCAGCGGCACGTATTCAGTGATGGGCAGCCGGGATATCACCACGCCCGCCGCGTGCGTGGACGCGTGGCGCGATATGCCCTCCAGCTTCATCGCGGTATCCAGCAGCTTTTTGATGTCCGGGTTGGCTTGGTACTCCGCCTTGAGCCGCGGATTTTCGTCCATCGCCCGCTGTATCGTCATCTTCAGCGCGAACGGCACCATCTTGGCGATGCGATCGGCATCCGCCAGCGGAATTTTAAGCGCACGCGCCACATCTCTGATCGCCTGCTTGGCGCCCAACGTACCGAATGTGATGATCTGTGCCACCCTATCCGCGCCATATTTCTTTACGACGTAGTCGATGACCTCCTGCCGCCGCTCAATGCAGAAGTCGATATCGATATCCGGCATGCTGATGCGCTCCGGATTGAGGAAGCGTTCAAAGAACAGCGAATACTCAATGGGGTCGATGTTGGTGATGTGCAGCGCGTACGCCGCGAGGCTGCCCGCCGCGCTCCCGCGCCCCGG
>JAEWWC010000276.1 GCA_023396555.1 Bacillota bacterium | reverse complement strand
AAGCTATTGATCTGCGAAAAAGTGGGAAAGGGGTATAAGCGTGCCTTTAACGGTTAAGGATATACTGGAAAAAACATTTAAGCGTTCCTTTAAAGGATACGATGAGGATGAAGTCGATAAGTTCCTGGATCAGATCATCGATGAGTTCAAAGAGTTGCAAAACGAAAACGCGATGATGAAGAACGAGCTGGCGACTTTAAGAGAACAGGCGCGGAAGGTCAAGGAAGCTGAAGATACCATTATGAACACGCTTGTTTCCGCTCAGAAATCCGCTGAACGCATTATAGGGGACGCGTCACGCAAGGCCGAGCTGGTGATCGGCAGCGCCGAGAGCACAGCCCGCAAGCGGGCGGAGCAGGCTACGAAGGAGCTGGCTGACGCAGAGGCCAAGCTGCAGGAGCTTAAAGGCTGCGCCCAGGGATTTGCCACGAGTTTTGCCAATATGGTGAACGCCCAGGCGGCGCACTTTGAAAAAACGTTCCGCAGCTATTTCGGTCAGGAAGAACCGCCATTTGGCGGCGGCATCAATACCGAGGCATTGAATCGTATCGATAAGGACATTACCCAGAGCTTGAAGGACATGCCCGGCCTGAGTCTGCCAGACAATACAGAGCCTGCGCCTGAAGCTGGGCCGGCTTTTGTGATTCCGGAAAACGCTTTACTGCCGTCGGCAGACGATGAACCGCCGACAGAAGCGGCGGATGATTCAGAAGGGTTTATGGAGCTTTACGAGATCAACAAGATGCTTGGTGCATTGGAATCGGGCGATTACAGGGCCGTTCCAGGCGAAAAAGAGCAAACTGTAGAGGCAGCTATTCAGCCGCAGCAGGAAAGACCGGTTGAGATGCCAGCTGAAACTCCTAAGGCAGCTCCAAAAAGTATCGGCGATTATAAGCCCAAGTATGACGATTATTCTTGGATATACGAGAACGATGATAAACCGGACGATTATTCGTTATCGTTCAAGGACCCCAAGGAAAAAGAAGACTTAAAGACGCTGATTGACGAAATCATCGACTGATATGCCGTTTCTGCCTGAACGCCCGGCAAAGGGTGTTTTTGGTTTATCATTTTTTAAGATGTTTTTAGGGGTAAAAGTTTGTTTTGTGAGTGACTGCTGAGTAGAAGCGTATAACTTGAGGCTTCTGATCAGGACAGACCGTATTGCAGTATTCGGTAATGCGGTAATGATCTCAGGGCTCGTGTAATAGAGAGGCAGGTAGCCCCTTTAACTTAATCAATATTTTCTAACGGGTAAACAATTGTTTACAAAATGTCAATTGAAAAAGATAAAGGGTTTGCTATAATGATGTGGGTCTGCGCAGAGGAACTGCAGATTAGGGAGGCTTTATTTAAAGGATGAACATCACAATCGGCCAGTTTAATGAATCTTTTCCGCCCATCGTGGACGGCGTGGCCAATGTCGTCAAGAATTACGCTTACTGGATGAACAAAAAGTATGGCTCCTGCTGTGTGGTAACGCCCAAGCATCCGGATGCCGTTGATGATTATGATTACCCTGTTTACAGGTACTCTTCCGTTAAGGTGCCTACCCGGCACGAATACCGCTTCGGGCTTCCGCAGATGCAAACGTCGTTCTGGCTGGACCTGAAAAAAATACCGTTTGATATCGTCCATGCCCATTGTCCTTTCTCTTCCGGACTGGCAGCGAAAAGCATCGTACGCAAAAGGGACATACCCTTGGTTGCCACGTTCCATTCAAAATATAAGGATGATTTCAAGGCGGCGCTCAAATCGGACAAGATCGTGGAGGGCGTTCTTCAGATGATTGCGGCTTTCTACGAATCAGCCGATGAGGTATGGACGGTGAACGATGCGTCGGTTGAAACGCTGCGTGAATACGGCTACAACGGCGACGTATATATAATGGAGAACGGTTGTGATATCGACATGCGGTACCGGAGTCCTCAGACGGACGAGTTGATCAACAACCGGTTTGGACTGGACGCTGGTACGCCGTTGTTTTTGTATATCGGCCAACATGTATGGCAGAAGAACTTAAAGATGGTGATAGAAGCCCTTGGGCATCTTCATGGCGAAGGTGAGAAGTTCCACATGCTGTTTGTGGGCGACGGTCCGCGCCGCGCCGAAATGGAACGAATGGTGTCGGATTTGGGGATGAATGACAAGGTCATATTTGCAGGCCGCATACAGGATAGAGAACTGGTGGCCAATATTTATCTGCGCAGCAGCGCCATGCTTTTTCCTTCGCTCTATGACACATCATCGCTGGTGCCTCGGGAAGCGGCTGCCTGCGGCTGTCCCACTGTGTTTGTCCGTGGTTCCAGCACGTCTCAGGGGGTGACGAATGAGAACGGATTCCTGATACAGAATAATGCCACATCGCTGGCGGAGGCAATTCGGTTTATTATCCATAACCCGGAAAAAGCATGCGAGTCGGGAGAGGCTGCACGCTCCACACTGTATCGCAGCTGGGAAAATGCCATTGATGTTGCTTATCAGCGATATCTGTATTTAATTGATCTGAAAAAGAGCCAGACCGCTAAAAGAGCTTAATAGTCTGTGGGGTTTAGAAAAACGCTTATCAGCTGCCGTTCCGGCGCTTGTCGGGCTGCCAGAAGTTTCTTGATTTATTCGGGTATATCTGGTATGATGCTGTCAGCAATTCGGCGGAGGGCCAATGAAAAAGAAGAGGACACATTTATTCAGTTTTATATATATGGGCGTGACGATTGTAGCCATCATCGTCATTCTTTTATTTGCGACAGACCTGAATGAGATCGGACATGCTCTGGAGAATTTTAACATATGGTGGCTCTTCTCCTGTGTGGCGGCGCTGCTGCTTTACTGGCTGATGGATGCGTTGCTGCTTCACGACATTACTAAATATATGTACAAAAGAGAACCGCTGCTGCAGTCCATCAAGGTGGGGCTTATCGGTCTTTATTACTGCGCTTTGACCCCCTCGTCTTCGGGCGGTCAGCCGATGCAGGTGGTGTATATGCGCCGCAACAAGGTGCCGGTAGGTACTGCCACGTGCATTGTGTCCATTAAGTTTGTTATCTATGAGTTGTCACTGTGCGCCATCTATATCTCCGGCATGTGCCTGCGCGGAGCATATTTCTATACCAAACATAATGAGGCATTCTGGCTCGCTGTGCTTGGCTTTGTCATTAACCTTGTGGCAGTTGTTTTCATTATACTCACCATTATTAACAAAAAGCTGGTGATGAGGATAGGGAACGGCCTGATATCACTGCTGAGTAAAGTAAGAATTATCAAAAATAAGGATCAGGCGATTGAAAATTTTGTACACACTATTGATGACTATCATACGGCTGCAGCTTATATCTCCAAATACAAGCTCCGGGCGTTGGGTTCATTTTTCATTTCGGTGCTCAATCTGTCTTTTCTGTTTGTGATACCGTATCTTATTTATCTGTCTTTCGGGTATTCAGCAAGCGGCATTATCGACATTTTCACAATGGAAGCGATGTTGTTTTTAGCCGTGTCTTTCTTTCCGCTGCCGGGCGCCGCAGGCGCGTCGGAGGGCGGATTCCTGCTGTTTTTCAGCCCGTTTTTCGGAGCGGCGACGGCTGTTGCCATGCTGATCTGGCGCTTTTTGACCTACTACATGATGCTGATTGTGGGCAGCCTGTTGGTGGTATTTGACGAAGTAATATCTATTAAACGTTTGAAGAATCGCCCTGATACAAATGTTGTCGAATGACCATTTTATTCATTTTTGGCCGGGAGGCTTAGTTGACACCGGTCTTTTCCGCATGTTATTTTATTATCAGGTTTTTGTTAAGCAAATGAAAAGTGACGACAGTGCCGGGGGGGTTGACCGCCCGGTTTTGCATGAGGGGAAAAAATGGGGATCGGTCTGATCATAGTTATCGTTCTGGTATGTGGTTCAATCTTCGTGAATGGGTGGACGGACGCGCCCAATGCGATTACAACAGTGGTTTCAACGCGTGTATTATCTCCAAAGGCGGCGGTCGGTTTGGCTGCCGTATTCAATTTATTGGGTGTACTTTTGATGGGAACGGCGGTGGCTAAAACCATCGGCAACATCATCGATCTGACGCCGGGTACGGACGGACTGATCACGCTGGCTGCAGCACAAATTTCCATCGTGGCCTGGGCTGTGGGCGCGTGGCGGTTTGGCATACCCACCAGCGAGAGCCATGCGCTGATTGCCGGTCTGACCGGGGCGGCGCTGGCGGGCAGCGGTCTGGACTCAGTCAGTTGGGCCGAATGGCAGAAGGTGCTGCTCGGACTTGGTATTTCGTCGGTAATCGGGTTCGTTTCCGCCTGGCTGCTGACGGCGGGCGTGGCGAAAACATTCGGGAAGATGCAGCGCCGCAGGGCGAACAAGTTCTTTTCCTTTGGACAAGTTGTTTCGGCATCGGCAATGGCTTTCAGCCACGGCGCGCAGGACGGGCAGAAATTTGTCGGCGTTATCGCCTATGCGCTGATGCTGGGCAGCGTGATACCGATGGGCGGCGCTTTCAGTGTTCCGATTTGGGTTATGGTGGGTGTCGCTGCGCTAATGGCCATCGGCACATCAGTAGGCGGATACCGCATCATCAAAACGATGGGGATGGACATGGTGAAAATTGAAAAATACCAAGGGTTCTCCTCTGAAATAGCGGCTTCTGCATGTATGATCGCCGCCACGGTTTTCGGCATTCCATTAAGCACGACCAATACCAAGGGCACGGCCATAATGGGTGCGGCAGCTGCAAGGCGGTTGTCCAATGTGAACTGGGGCATCGTGAAAGAGATGTTCACGGCATGGATACTGACTTTTCCGGCATGCGCGCTGATCGGATATCTGATGGCGCTGCTGCTGCACGCGATATTCTAACGGAGGATGAAACAAATGGCACTGAAAAAAGAGATGGACTATTTTGAAATGTTTGTTAAGGGCACGGAATACGGCCTGACCGCCGCGCGTCTGCTGAAAGATATGATGCATGACGGCTGCCTCACCGAAGACCGTATCGCCGAGATTAAAAAAGTGGAGCAGGAGGCCGACAACCACCTGCATATTGTAGTTGAACATCTCAACAACGCGTTTATCACGCCCATTGACCGGGACGACATATTCCGTATCGCTAAGGAAACGGACGACATCACGGACAGCATCGACTCGGTAGCGAGCAAGATGTGGATGATGCATGTATGCAAGGTGACGCCGCCGATGAAGCAGATGTCCGAGTATGTGGTGAAAGCCTGCGAAATGCTCGTCAAGCTGATGTCCGAGATTAAACACCACAAGAAGAGCAACAAGCTCAGCGAGTATGTGATGGAAGTCAACCATATTGAAGAGATGGGTGACAAGTGTTACAAGGAAGCCGTGTATGAACTGTTTGGCAGCGAGAAGGACCCCATCGAGCTGATCAAGATGAAGGAGATATACCGGGTGCTGGAGTCGGCGCTGGATGATTGCGAGGACGTAGCCGACGTTGTGGAAGGCATCATCATCACCAAGACCTGACGGATTATCGCAATTTGCGGTTGATAACAATGAGTGCGCTCCAAAAAGAAGCTTTTTTAGGGCGCAATTAATTATTGATTATCGAAAAACCCTGTGCTATAATCCTCAATGTATGTCACACCACCGCCGATTTGTTCATTCGTGCCCGATTAAAATCGGGTTGTGCAACAAAGGTGAAGCGGTGGGAGGATAAAAACGAGGAGGAAAATATGTCAGTCATTTCAATGAAGCAGCTTTTAGAAGCGGGTGTTCATTTCGGGCACCAAACACGTCGCTGGAACCCCAAGATGAAGAAGTACATCTTCACGGAGCGCAACGGCATCTACATCATCGACCTGCAGAAGACGGTGAAAATGGTGGAGCATGCGTACTTTTTTGTGCGCGACGCGGTGATGGAAGGTAAGACCGTGCTGTTTGTGGGAACCAAGAAGCAGGCGCAGGAATCCGTTGAGCAGGAAGCGCAGCGCTGCGGTATGTATTACGTCAGCCAGCGGTGGCTGGGCGGCATGCTCACCAACTTCAAGACCATCCGCAGCCGCATACGGCGTCTTGAGAAAATCGAGAAGATGGAAGAGAACGGGGAGTTTGCGCTGTTGCCTAAAAAGGAAGTCATCAAGCTACGCCACGAGCACGAGAAACTGCAGAAAAACCTGGGCGGCATCCGGAACATGAAGGAGCTGCCGGGCGTCATATTCATTGTGGACCCGCGCAAGGAGCGTATTGCTATCGCGGAGGCGCATTCTCTGAACATCCCTCTGGTGGGTATCGTGGATACCAACTGCGATCCGGACGAGATCGATTATGTGATTCCCGGCAACGACGACGCCATCCGTGCGGTCAAACTGCTGGCGTCCAAGATGGCCGACGCGGTGCTGGAAGCCAAACAGGGCGAGCAACTGGTGGACCCGACGGCGGCTGAGGTGCGTAGCAATCCGGCTGACGAGGTGGAAGAAGCGTATGCCGTGGATGAAGAAGTGGTTGTTATTACGGAAACCGCAGAGTAAGGCAATTTGAGCACAAGGAGAGTGTGATATAGATGATTACGGCAAGTGATGTAAAAGCATTAAGAGAGAAGACCGGCGCGGGAATGATGGACTGCAAGAACGCGCTGACGCAATGTGACGGCAACGTGGACGAAGCCATTAAGGTGCTGCGCGAAAAGGGTCTCGCTTCCGCCGCGAAGAAGGCGGGCCGCATCGCGGCCGAGGGCGTGGTGGAAAGCTACATCCACATGGGCGGCAAGATCGGCGTGCTCGTGGAAGTGAACTGCGAAACCGACTTTGTGGCCAAGACACCCGCGTTCAAGACGCTGGTAAAGGATATCGCGATGCAGATCGCGGCGGCCAACCCGATCTATCTGGAGGCTGCCGATGTGCCGGCTGATGTGATAGAGAATGAGAAGGAGATACTGCGCGTGCAGGCATTGGCCGAGGGCAAGCCCGAGAAGATCATCGATAAGATGGTAGAGGGCCGCATACAGAAGTACTACAAGGAATTCTGCCTCGTCGAGCAGCCGTTCGTGAAGGATCCCGATAAGTCGATCAAGGATCTGGTCAGTGAGAAGATCGGAGAGATGGGCGAGAAGATATCGATCCGGCGCTTTACCCGTTACGAGATGGGCGAGGGGCTGGAAAAGAGAAAAGATGATTTTGTGGAAGAGGTCATGAAACAGGCTTCCAAATAAGTTGGTAACAGGGGGAGAGCCGAGGGATAGCTCTCCCTTTTCTGCAAAACCCCGTCATTTTGGGGTATCCGAAAAGCCCGCATCTGCGGACAATAAGGAAGGAAGCGTTTTATGCCAAAATACAAAAGAATAATACTGAAGATCAGCGGCGAAGCTTTAGCCGGCAATGGAAAATCTGGCTTCGATTTCGACGTGATGAGCCAGGTAGCCGACCAGGTGATCGAAGTTGCGAGGATGGGCGTTGAGATTGGCATCATCGTGGGTGGCGGTAACATATGGCGCGGACGCAGCGGCATCGGCATGGACCGTACGACAGCGGACCACATGGGCATGCTGGCCACAGTCATCAACGCACTGGCGATGCGGGACGCGCTGGAGAATAAGGGCATGCAAACCCGTGTGATGACCGCGATCGAGATGCGCTCCATTGCGGAACCGTATATCCGGCTTCGGGCGATGCGGCATCTGGAAAAGGGCCGGGTGGTGATATTCGCCTGCGGGACAGGCAATCCGTATTTTTCGACGGATACGGCAGCGGCACTGCGGGCAGCTGAGATAGAGGCGGAGCTGATACTGCTGGCTAAGAACGTGGACGGCGTATACGACAGTGACCCCAAGCTTAACCCGAATGCGAAGAAATATGACTTTATCAGCTATATCGACGTGATCAACCAGGGCCTTTCGGTGATGGATACCACAGCGGTGTCACTGTGCATGGACAACAAGATTCCTATCGTATGCTTTGGCCTTGATGTGGAAGGCGGCGTCAAGCGCGTGGTGATGGGAGAGAATATCGGGACGCGGATAAACACCGCGCCATAAAATAAACGCTTTTGGGCAAAAATTTGACGGAGGTTAAGTTTATGCAAATTAATAATGAAGCGCTGGATACGGCAAAATCCAAGATGGAGAAGACGATAGCTGTTTTTAAGAAAGACCTGTCTCATATCCGTGCAGGCCGGGCCAACCCGCAGCTGCTGGACAGCATCTCGGTGGATTATTACGGGACGCCCACGCCGCTCAACCAGATCGGCAACATATCGGCGCCCGAGCCGCGCATGCTGGTGATATCCCTCTGGGACGTGAAGATGATCTCTGAAGTGGAGAAGGCGATACAGAAATCGGATCTTGGCATCAATCCCACCAACGACGGCAAGGTGATCCGTCTGGTGGTGCCCGAACTGACAGAGGAACGCCGCAAGGATCTGGCCAAAAACATCCACAAAAAGGGTGAAGAGGCCAAGGTGGCGGTACGCTCCATTCGCCGCGATGCGAATGAGTCGTTCAAGAAGGCGAAAAAGGCAAGCGAGATCACCGAGGATGATTATAACGACCTGGAAGAAGAGGTGCAGAAGCTGACCAACGACTTCACAAAACAGGTCGACGATCTTGTAAAGGAAAAAGAGAAAGAAATCATGTCGGTATGACGCCCTGCGTTATCGGGTTGTGTCAGGAAGAGGCCAAAAGCCTGCTGGAAAAGCTGGGCTATGAGGTTAACAGCAGCGAATACAAGTCCCGCCGCGGTGTAGACGGAGCAGATTCCGTTCGCGTTATACGCCAGCGTAGCGCGGGCAATAATAGCATTGAGATCACTGTGTCTGAGTTCAAGACACAGGCAGGTTAGGAGATACGGTTTGGGCGTTGTAGCGGATATACTGTTTGGCCGGCGTCACCGGCCTGATACGCATATATACGGCCAGATCGATAAAGAGCGGCTGCCCGTTCATGTGGCTGTGATCATGGACGGTAACGGACGCTGGGCTAAGAAGCGGGGGCTGCCCCGCAGCGCAGGGCATCGGGCAGGTGTTGAGCGCGTGCGCACCATTATACGCATGAGCTCGGATATCGGCATCCGGTATCTGACGCTGTTTGCGTTTTCCACAGAAAACTGGAAACGCCCTAAGGGCGAAGTGAACGTGTTGATGTCCCTGCTGGTGGAATACCTGATCAAGGAGCTGCCCGAGCTGCACGAGAAGAACGTGCGCATCCGCACGCTGGGCGATATGTCCGCATTGCCCGATAAAGTAAAGGCGGAAATATCACGCGCGATTGAGACGACGAAGGACAACACCGGCTTGACCGTGAACATGGCCATCAACTACGGCGGGCGGCAGGAGCTGGTGGAAGCGGTGAAAAAAGCACTGGCAGGCGGCGTGAAGCCGGAGGATGTGAATGAAGAATGGATATCGTCCGTGCTGTACACGGCGGGCGAACCGGATCCGGATCTGCTGATTCGTACGAGCGGCGAGGCGCGCATCAGCAACTTTCTGCTCTATCAGCTGGCTTATGCCGAGCTGCACTTTACCGGCACGTTCTGGCCGGATTTTGACGAAGCGGAGTACGCGAAAGCGCTGGCGGATTACGCCGGCCGTGACCGCCGCTTCGGTGGTGTTTGAGGGTCTATTTGGAGGGCGGACATTGCTGAAAAGGGTACTCGCTGCCATACCGGCGCTGGCGCTGCTGGTGTCCGTGATATGGCTGCACGGGCTTTACGCAAAGATTGTCGTCGCGTTGGTGGGCGTGTTGTGCGTGCATGAAATGATGAACGCAGCGTCGACTGTATCCAGACCGATGCGCGCGGTCGGTTATGCGTTCGCGGTGCTGCTTTACCCAACGTACCAGTATCTCGGCGGACAGACAGGCGTCGCGATACTGCTGACTGTCGGTGTGATGGTGGTGTTCTCCGTACTGGTGTTCTCGGGACGCAGCGTGGTGGATGGACTGTTCACCGTAATGCCGATGGCATATCCGGGGCTATTCTTCGGATCGATGCTGGGCATACTGTGTACGCCCGACGAGCAGTCGTCGCGCTTTCTGATGATCATCGCCTTCGGCGCAGCGGTCATCACCGATACCTTCGCCTATTTCGGCGGGCGGTTATTTGGCCGGCACAAGCTGGCCGAGTCCATCAGCCCCAAAAAGACGGTGGAGGGCGCGGTGTGCGGCACTGTGTTGGGTACGGCGGGCGTGTATGCGCTGGCAGTGCTGCTGCAACCGGTATTCGGCGTAGGCCTGAAAACCTGGTGGTATCTCCCGCTGGGGTTGGTGCTGTCAATACTGGCTCAGGTGGGTGACCTCGCGGCGTCAGCTGTGAAGCGCCGGTTTGGTATAAAGGATTTCGGACGTATCATGGGAGAACACGGCGGCGCGATGGACAGGCTGGACAGCGTGCTGTTCATAACCCCCGCCGTTTTTGCTTTCTATACGATCATTGTGGCATAAAGGATAATGTGAATGAAAAAAATTGCGATATTGGGCGCGACCGGCTCTGTGGGGCGGCAGGCGCTGGACATCATTGAAAGATTCCCCGATCGGTTCCGCGTGACGGCGATGACGGCGCACCACGGCAGCGATGAACTGCTGGCGCTGGCGAACAAGTTCGGCGCGTGCTATGTGGGTGTTACCGGCTGCCCGGGTGACCTCGAGTTTGAGAAGAAGGTGCCCAAAGGCATGCGGGTGGGCTTTGGCATACAAGCGCTGCTGGAATCGTGCAGCGCGGGAGATCCGGACATCGTACTGATCGCCGTGGTGGGCATCGCGGGCCTTCCGCCGTTGATTGAGTGCCTCGATAAGGACATCAACGTGGCGTTGGCCAACAAGGAATCGCTGGTGTGTGGCGGGCACATCGTGAAGGAGAAGCAGAAGACCAGCAAAGCCGAGATATTCCCGGTGGACAGCGAGCTGTGTGCGATATACCAGTGCCTCGGCGGCGTGGATACCACCGGCCTTCGGCGCATCATACTCACCGCATCGGGCGGGCCGTTCTTCGACTGGAGCAAGGAAGACATCGAAAAGGCGACGGTGGAACAGGCGCTGCGGCATCCCAACTGGCGCATGGGCAAGAAGATCACTGTGGACTGCGCGACATACATGAACAAGGGGCTGGAGATCATCGAATCCCGCTGGCTGTTTGATGTACCGCCCGAGAAGATATCCGTGGTCGTGCACCGCCAGAGCATCATCCACTCGATGATCGAATATAACGACGGTGCGGTGATTGCGCAGCTGGGGCCGACGGATATGCGTGAGCCCATACAGTATGCCTTCGGGCATCCCGAGCGGCTGGACAGTGTGGTGGGGCATCTGGATTTCACGGCGCTGAAAACCCTGACGTTCCATGAGCCGGATATGGGCAAGTTCCCGTGCCTGCGCCATGCGATGGACGCTATAACGGAGGGCGGCTCAATGCCGCTGATCATGAACGCGGCCAATGAGGCGGCGGTGGATCTGTTCCTGGAAAAGAAGATCAGATTCGGCGATATTGAGAAGAGTGTGGCATTCGCGATGAACAAGTTTGCGCATCTGCCGGGTAACTCTTTGATCGAGATTTACACCACCGACAAAGAGGTTAAGGACTTCGTTTACAATAATATTTAAAAATGGTACGTATTTTGACACATTTATGTTGATATAATGATAGAAAAAGGAGGGTACGCTTGGACACGATTTTAAACATATTGAGCTTTGTCGTGGCGCTGCTGTTTATCGGCGTCATCATCATGGTGCATGAGCTGGGTCATTACAGCATCGGCCGGGCGTGCCGTATTAAAATTGTCGAATTTGCCGTCGGGTTTGGCCCTAAGATCGCGCAGTGGGTCAAGAACGACATCATCTATTCTATCCGCTGGGTGTTCCTCGGCGGCTTTACCAAGTTTTACGGCGAGGACGAAGAGTTGGACGACTCGCTGGCGTTCAACCGCCAACCAACGGGCCGTCGCGCGCTGACCATCGCAGCCGGTCCTGTGTTCAACATCATATTCGCGTTTATACTTGTGGTTCTTGTGCTGGGTTTCTTCGGAGACTATGTGCCCACGGTGGGCGAAGTGCTGGCGGGCAGCCCTGCGGAGGAAGCGGGGCTTCAGACAGGCGACGTGATACTGTCGATGAACGGCGTGAAGATGGACTTCACGATGGAGATTGAAGCGGCCAAGCGCGCCGCCGACAACGTCTCAATGCCGATCGTCGTGGAACGTGGTGGGGAAACGCTGTCGTTTGAAATACCCTATCGTTATTATGAGGAAGATGATGCCTACCGTGTCGGCTTCGTGTTCGGCGCAGAGCGTGTGACGTTCGGCATCGGGGAGGCACTGGCGCTGTCCTTCAAATGGATGTATCTGCTAATACGCGAAACGCTGCTGGCGGTGCTGGGGCTGTTTGCGGGCAAGGGTACGGAAAATATGATGGGCATCGTGGGCATGGTCAAGGAGCTGGGAGCGGCGATACGCAGCAGCTTCGAGACGGTGTTGCGGTTCGGCGTGGTGATAAACGCGAGCCTCGCGGTGTTCAACCTGCTGCCGCTGCCCGCGCTGGACGGAGGGCGGTTGGTGTTCATCGGCATCGAGAAGCTTTTCAAAAGGCCGGTACCGCGCAACGTGGAGGGGGTCATTCACCTGATCGGGTTTGCGCTGTTCATCGGGTTCTTCATATTCATCACGTATAAAGACCTCATCAGAATATTCGGATAAATATCATGTCCAATTACACAAGAAGGGTGTCGGTGGGCACCGCGCAGATCGGCGGCGGCAGCGACATCCTGATACAATCGATGACAAATACGGATACGGCGGACGTGCAGGCCACGCTGGAGCAGATCGGCCGACTAGAGGCGGCGGGCTGCGAAGCGGTGCGCTGCGCTTTTTATTGCGCGGATTGCGCACCGGCGTTCCGTGAAATCAAGCAGAACATTCAGATACCGCTGATCGCGGACGTGCATTTTGACCCGAAGCTTGCTGTGCTGGCTTTGGAGAACGGCGCGGACAAGGTGCGCATCAACCCCGGCAACCTGCGCGGCGAAAAGGCGCTGGGAACGGTGGTGGCCTGTGCGAAGGCAAACGGGGCGGCGCTGCGCGTGGGCGTGAACGCGGGCTCGCTGGAGCCGCAGCTGCTGAAAAAGTACGGCAGTCCGACGGCGCAGGCGCTGGCTGAAAGCGCGGTGAACTGGGTGCGCGCGGTATACGATATGGGATTTGACAACGTCGTGGTGTCCATCAAGGCGTCGTCCGTGCCCATGTGCGTGCAGGCTGTCCGCGATTTCGCGAAGCTCTCTGATGCGCCGCAGCACATCGGCATCACTGAGGCGGGGACGTACGAGAACGCCATCGTGAAATCCGCGGTAGGTTTGGGTGCGCTGCTGCTGGACGGTATCGGAGACACCATCCGTGTCTCCATCACGGGCGACCCGGTGCTGGAGATTGACGCCGCGAGGCGCATACTGCAGAGCGCGGGAGTGCGGACATTTTACCCCGAGGTTATCAGCTGCCCCACGTGTGCGCGCACCGGCATCAACGTGGCCGATTTAGCGGACAGGGTGCAGCATATACTGATATCGCTGAACAAGCCGGTGACGGCGGCAGTGATGGGCTGCGTCGTCAACGGGCCGGGCGAGGCGCGTCACGCCGACATCGGCATTGCGGGGGGCGGCGCGGGCAAGGCGGCGTTGTTCGCGAAGGGCGAGCTCATAGGCTCATACCCGGAGGAAGACATACTCGGCATATTTGCTGGATATCTGGAAAAACACTTTTAGGGGGCCGCGTTGAAAAAAGGGGATTTCCTTGCCGCGCTGAAAAATAGCGTGGGCATTGACGACCGCTATGAGCTGAGCATCGACAAGGTGCAGCACATCGTCAAAAAAGGCGAGGTGCGCGTGCACTTTCACAGTCGGATGCTTCCCCCCGAAACCTATCTCTCCATCGAAAAATATGTGGGCCAGACCGTGGGCGATGACGCGAAGGTGATCATGCGTTATTGCGATGTGTCTGGCGAGGACTGCGAGGCGCTGTGCGCCAACGTGCGCGCGCTATGTGGCGTGATGAAACCGGCGCTCGCGCCCTTCATTAACCGCGCCGTCATCAGCGTAAAGGGCGACAAGCTGCAGGTGGACTTCCCCGAGGAGTTCGGGCGCGAGCTGTTCGCCACTCTGGGCATGAAGGAATATCTCGCGGACTACATGCAGCGCTGCTTCGGGCGGGAGATGACGGTGACCGTGGGCAAATGCGACGCAGCGGACGCGCCGGTTGTGACTATCATGCCGGAAACCGCGAAAGCTGCCGTCCCGAAGGCTGCACCCAAGCCTGAGGTAAAGAAAGCAGAGGATACGCCGCCATGGGAAGCGAAGCCCAAGGAGGCGGCGAAGAAGCCGGAGAAGGCCCCCGAAAAGGAGCAGCCTTCCTTGGTGATACACGGCAAGCCGGTGACGGGTGAGCCGATGCCAATCAAGAACATCGACGACA
>JAEWWC010000220.1 GCA_023396555.1 Bacillota bacterium | reverse complement strand
ACGCCGTTCACCTTGGACGATATGTTATCGCGCGTCTTTTGCAGACCGCCTCTTATCTTATCAAAAAATGAGCTCATGCACCCTCCCTGTCCAGCCGCACCGAGAGCAGCTTGGACACGCCTTTTTCCTCCATTGCCAGCCCGTACAGGCTGTCGCACACCGACATCGTCGGCTTGCGGTGCGTGATAACAATAAACTGCACGTCACGTGCCGCATACTTTTCCAGATACTCCGAGAACTTGGCCACGTTGGCGTCGTCCAACGCCGCGTCGATCTCGTCCAGTATGCACACGGGCGACGGGTTGATCTTGAGCAGCGCGAACAGCAGGCTTATGGCCGTCAGCGCCTTTTCGCCGCCGGACAGCAGCGATAGTTTCTGCAGCTTCTTGCCGGGCGGCTCCGCCACGATCTCGATGCCGCACTCCATGATATCGCCCTCTTCCAGTATCAGCTCGGCGCGTCCGCCGTCGAACAGCTCCTTGAACGTCTTGCCGAAATACATGTTGATCTGCTCGAAGCTCTGGCGGAACACCCGTTTCATCTCGGACAGCAACGACGCAATCAGCTTGCGCAAGTCCTCCTCGGCGGACAACATGTCGTCCTTCTGAGTCGCCAGCGACGTCATGCGCTCCTTGAGCGCCGCGTAGTCGTCAATGGCCGCCGGATTCACGTTGCCCATCTCGCGCAGGCGCACGCGTATCTCCTCCGCCTCGGCTGCCGCGCCGGACAGCTCAATGTCCTCCCGCTCGGCCAGCGCGTTGGCATAGGTCAGCTGGTAGCTGTCCCACAGCCGGTTCTGCGCCGTCTCGATATCCGTCTGCGCCTTCTCCGCGTTGAAGCCGGTGCGCAGGCTCTTCTCCTTCAGCTCGGACACCGCGCGCCGCGTCTGCTCCAGCTCCGCCTCCAGTGCTGACAGCTTGTCCAGCAGCGCCAAACGGCTCTCAGCCAGCGCGCCCTGCTGGCGCTTGTGCGAATCCAGCAGTGCGGTGCGGCTGTTATACGTCTCTTGAAGCTGCGCTTTGAAATCGCATAGGTTGTCCGCGCTCTCCTTCTGAAGCTCCAGCGTCTTGGCTTTGGCCATGCGCTGGCGCTCCGCCTCCTGCTTCTCCAGCCCGAGGCGCATATTGTCGCTCACCACTGCGGCGTTTTCGCGGAACAGCACCGCAATGCTCACCTCCGCGTCGTGGATGATGCGCTTTAACTCCTCAATGCGCACATTGCGACGGCTGTATTCCTCCTCCAGCCGCTTTACGTCATCGCCGTGCGACTCGCTGGCCTGCTGCATATCCTGCTGCAGCGCCGCGAAACCTTCCAGTTCCTGCAGCGTGCGCGTCATCGTCTCTTCCAGCGCGTCCAGCTCCTTCTTGAGCGTAAACGCCCGCAGTGCCGCATCCGTCTGCGCCGCGCCCAGCGCCTCACGCTTCTCGCGCACAGCGGCCGCTTCCACCTCGCCGTCGTGCAGACCGGCACGCAGTTCCTCGATGCGCTTCTGCTGGGTCTCGCGATCCTTTACCTTGTCCGCCAGCACCCGATCCAGCGCCGCAACGTTGCTCTTCAACTGCTCAGCACGCGCTTTGAGCTCCTCCTCGCGCCGGTCGCGGGACACCAGACCACTCCGCTCGCGCTTTAAGCTGCCGCCGGTGATGGAACCGCCCGGGTTGAACACGTCGCCCGCCACCGTCACCACGCGCAGCGACTGGTTGCACCGCCGCATCACCTGTATGGCGGTGTCAGACTCGTCCACGATCACCGTGCGCCCCAGCAGGAAATCTATCGCGCTGCGCACCCCGTCTGCGCAGGACACCAGCTCGGACGCCACTCCCAGCACGCCGGATTCCTTGAGCGCCGCACGCTCGTCGCCGGACAGCGTGCGCACCTTGAGGCTGTTAACGGGCAGGAACGTGACCCGCCCCATGTTATTCTTTCTCAGATGAGAGATGATATGCTTGGCGTCGTACTCGTCCCCCACGATGACGTTCTGCAGCGCGCCGCCGAGGCACGCCTCCACCGCCGCTTCGTATTTCGCGGGCACATGCAGCGCATCCGCCACTGTACCGAGTATGCGCTGGGCAATATCCGGCTGGCTGCGTGCGGACAGCATCAGGTTCTTCACGCTGTCCATGTACCCCTCGTAACTGTCCTTCAAATCTGTCAGCATTCTTGCTGACGACACGCAGGTGGCGTATTCGCGTCGCGCGGCTTCCAGCGCCTGCTGCGCCTCCGCCGCCTCCTGCATTCCCTGCCGATCCCGCTGCACCGCCTCGTTGAACGCGCTGCGCGCGTCGTCCGAACGCTGCCTGATGCGGTTCTGGTCCTCTTCCAGCGCCGCCAGCGTCTGCCCCAGTTTGTTCTTCTCCGCTTCGGCTTCCGCCACGCGCTGCTTCATCTCCTCGATGCGCTGCGTCAGGCTACCGCGCTTCTCCTCCAGCGCCGACACCGCGCTGCGCACGTCAGCCATACGCTCGATGGACTCCACGCGCGCGTTCTGCGCCGACTCAATCACACTGGCCTTGTCCTCTATATCCTTATTCAGCTGCTCCAGTTCGGTCTGCGCATCGCTGACAGCCTTGCGGTTCTTCGCCAGCTCCTCTTCGATGCCCGCCAGCCGCTGCTTATTGGTCAACTCGTTCTTAGCCGCGTTGGCTGCTCTGGTTTCCGCTTCCTCCATCTCGCCACGAATGCGCTGTGTATCCTTCTCGTTATTCTGTATGCGCTCGTTACATAGCTTCAGTTCGCCTTCCACGCGCTCCAGCTCCGCCATCGCGATGCTGAGCTTCTCGGCCAGCGCGCCCGTGTTCTCCTCGGAGTGCCGCGCCTGCTCCTGCATGGAAACCAACTTCTGTGCCAGCTCCTCCGCCAGCTGTTCCTTATTGGCACGTTCCTCGTCCAGCTCACGCCGCTGCTGCTCCAACTTGGCAATGCGTTCGCGCAGCCTGTCGCACTGCTGCAAAAACAGATTCACGTCAAGCGCGCGCAACCGTTTACCCAGTTCGAGGTACACCGCCGCGTCCTCTGCCTGCTTCTTCAGCGGCTCCAGCATGAAAGCCTGCTCCGCGAGTATATCCGTCACGCGTTGCATGTTCTCATGCGTCTTTTCCAGCTTGCGCTCCGCTTCCTCCTTGCGCACGCGGTACTTCATGATGCCCGATGCTTCCTCGAACACGCGCCGCCTGTCCAGCGACTTCTCGCTGAGTATCTCATCGATGCGGCCCTGCCCGATAATGGAATAGCCCTCGCGTCCGATGCCGGTGTCCCGAAACAGCGTCAGTATGTCCTTCAGGCGACATTTGGTGCCGTTGATGAAATACTCGCTCTCGCCGGACCGGTACAGCTTACGCGTCACCTCTATTTCGGAATACTCCGGCCCCATCTTGCGGTCACCGTTGTCGAACAGCAGCGTGACCTCGCAGTAGGAACGCGGCTTGCGCGCCTGAGTGCCCGCGAATATCACGTCCTGCATCATACCGCCACGAAGCGACTTGGCGCTCTGTTCGCCCAGCACCCACCGCACCGCATCCGACACGTTGCTTTTGCCGCTGCCGTTGGGCCCCACCACACCGATGATCGACCCGTTCATATGCATTTGCGTCTTTTCCGGGAAGGATTTGAACCCGGACATTTCAATGCACTTTAAAAACAAATCCGCTACGCCCTTTCCGCATTTTTTGTATGCCAAGAGTTTTTGCTGACTCTATGCTGATCCAAAAAAAAATCGGCATAAGCTGCCGATCATTTTGCCCGCTGAGCATTCAACGAACCTCGACAAGCAATTTGATCGATGTTCTTGATACGCCGTCTATCTCAATATTGGTGAATGCAGGAATCACAACGAGGTCAATGCCGCGCGGCGCCATAAACCCCCGCGTGATCGCGATGGCTTTAATAGCCTGGTTGACGGCACCGGCGCCCACCGCCAGCACCTCGGCGCGGTTATACTCGTTGACCATAGCCGCAATGGCACCCGCCACGGATTTCGGTTGTGACTTGGTCGATACTCTCAACGGTTCCATATGCAGCCCCCACATCAAATATATTGCTCCCACAATCAAAGATATCAAGGTTGGAGCAATGCACTTCGACTAGACAAACATTTTTCATTATATTATATTGATATGTTTGTTCGTCTCCGTCATAATAAGTGAATTATAACAAGAATACCGGAAAAAGACTATCTTTTTTTATAGCGCCCCGTCGATCATCGCGGCAATTTTGTCCTTCCCGACCACGCCGACGGACTTGGATACCACGTTGCCCTCTTTGAACAGTATCAGCGTGGGGATGCTCATCACGCCGAAGCGCTGCGCCAGCTCAGGCTCCTCATCGATGTTGATCTTACCCACCATTACCTTACCGTCGTAGTCCTCGGCGATCTGGTCGATCGCGGGAGACAGCATGCGGCACGGCGCGCACCATTCCGCCCAGAAGTCCACAAGCACCGGGTGCGCGTTGCTGGACACCTTCTCATCAAAGCTAACATTGGTAATTTCTACGGCTTTTGCAGACATGACATTTCTCCTTCTATATTAAAACTTTATCTTTTGTCCACCATTCTGTAGACATTGCTCACCTTTTTATTATACAACGGAGCGGCGATTTTTAACAGAACAAATGAAAGCAATGCAAACCCCAGCCCGCAAAGCGCCATCGTCATGTCGGTGTTGGCAAAAACACCCCACACACCGGACAGCAGCCAGCCGACCAACACGCCCAACACCAGCATGATAAGTGGGAACACATAAGCAAGAGCTGATGCGCCCAGCGCCTTCCGGATTCTGATGCTGATCGCTACCTGATCTCCCACCGCCGCGTCCAGCTCGTTCTCCACCTGAACGGTAATCTCGTTCTGATTGGTGAGCATGCCGCAAGCATGGCAGCGGCCGCACGCCGAAGTCCGTGTGAACTTAACGTACGCCACGCCGCCCTTTAATTCCGTTACTTCTCCGTATTCAGTCAGATTTTCCATACCCTTGCCTTATTCCGTTATCTTTATCCCCAGTTCGCGCAGCTGCTTGGCCGCAACGCGGGACGGTGCGTTAGTCATCAGACACGATGCGTTCTGCACCTTCGGAAACGCGATGACGTCGCGGATGGACGAGCATCCGAGCAGCAGCATCGCCAGCCGGTCGAGGCCGAACGCGATACCGCCGTGCGGCGGCGCGCCAAACTTGAGCGCTTCCAGCAGGAACCCGAAGTTCTCCCACGCGTCCTCCTGTGAGAAGCCGAGAGCTTTAAGCATCCGCTCCTGCACCTCCATCGAGTGGTTACGGATACTGCCGCCGCCGATCTCGTTGCCGTTCAGCACGATGTCGTAGGCTTTGGCGTATACGCTGGCCGGGTC
>JAEWWC010000204.1 GCA_023396555.1 Bacillota bacterium | reverse complement strand
ATCACCTTTAAAAAACGTATATACAAACGACGAACTGGCAAACCATTATCCATGGCTCCCATTAATATACAAATCATATCCGGGAAATCTACAGCGGAAATCCTTAAAGAAATCGGACGGAACACTGATTTTGCAATCACTCGAATTGAGTCTTTAATATACAAGTATATTATGCTAATCCTTGAAAAAAGCGTTTCAATTGAGGATGCCATCTTTGAGCTGCACAAAGATCTCGTTTCACTCATGTAGCCGAAGATACTTATTATTTTCCATAAATCAAAAGCGCAATTATTGTTGCGCTTTTGATTGTTCCGGGATATATTTGCTGTGTTGCTGGCACATGCAAAATCCGATTCTATTATCAATGTTAGCCATCTCTTCACCCGCTATGACAACATCCTTTTTCACTTCTTGTTCCGCTATACACTTGTTATTCAAAGACACTGATTGTGCATTCGTCCCCATCAAAATATACTCTTTTCTTAATGCCAAGTACATTTATCACCACTTTGAGCGGTGTGGATCGAAACTTGTTGCCCTCAGATATTTTAATTATTCTATGCTGGTCCTGCCATTTAAACTGCAATAATTCGAATTTTCCGTGTTTATAATCATCGCTAATGCCATCGTCATTATAGTATGCCCCCGCAGCATCAGCGCCCTCGTATATCCATACCTCCAGCTCTCTCGCATCCTCCATTGCATAGCAAGTTGGTTGTTGCATAAACACAATACTGCCCGCTTTCACAAATATGGGTATCGTATCGATATCGGCATTTACCGTCACAGTCTGCCCACCTTTGTAGAATTCATTTGTCCAGAAATCATACCAATCAGTACCCTTAGGCAAATAACAGGTCTTAGTCTTTTCTCCTTCAATGGCGCTCTCGCGGTCATAATACATTGGCCGTGTGACCGGACACACCATCAACGCATCACCGAACATAAATTGATCGTCAATTTCTCTAACCATTTCGTCATTCGAAAAATCAAATATAAGGCTCCTCATCATCGTATAATCGTTTAGTGCCACTCGCATGGCCATAGAGTAAATGTATGGCATGAGCCTGTATCTGAGCTTAATAAACTTTTCGATGGAGTCGTAGAACATTTCGCCCGGTTTGCCGAAATTCCATATCTCGCGTCGCGTATCGGTTCCGTGCGAGCGGAAAAGCGGCAGAAATACGCCAAACTGCAGCCAGCGGGTATAAAGTTCCCGGTAAGCCGGGCTGTCCGCCCCTTCATCATAATCCCCATTCCAAAACCAGACAGGCTTAGCGTACACGTCGCCGCACCATTTGCGCCAGCAGGTCGTACCGCCTACAAAGAACGCCCCAATGTCCACTGTCCAGAACGGGATTCCGCTCATGCACATGTTCAGGCCTTTTGCGATCTCCTTTCTGAGTTCGCTCCACTTCGCGCTTGTATCGCCCGCCCAGAGCGCCGCAGCATACTTTTGTATGCCTGGATAGCCTGAACGAGTCAAATTGAATACTCTTCTATTCGGCAGCTTTTTGCGCTGGTTTTCATATATCCCTTTTGCATGCTGAACAGCGTAAACATTGGCGACGGCGGGATCAAGATACTTCTTATGTTCGCCCCCCACCAGTTCATATCGTTGTTCTTCGGGCAAAAGCACCTCACCGCACCAATCAGGGGCAGTGAAGGGTTCCGTTGAGTCACACCACCAGGAATCAAATCCGCCCGAAAAGAGCTCTTTATCCGCCTGCTCCCAGTACATTTCTCTAGCCTTTTCATTAAACGCATCATAGGTGGAATAGTCCCCCAGCAGATATCCCGCCCGCGCCAGTTCGGCATGGTCTGCGCCGCCTGCCGCCATGTTAGGCCAAATAGAAACCATAGTATGGACATTTGTGTCGTGAAGTGCGCGGTTCATCTCGCTCAAGTCGGGGTATCTGGTTTTGTCCACGGTTTTTTGCCCCCAAAGATCGCCCTCCCAAGTTTTCCAGTCCTGTACGATGCAATCCAGCGGCACTCCCGCTTCACGGTATCTGCTGACGACATCCACCATCTCGAACTGTGTCTGATATCTTTCCTGCGACTGCAAATAACCAAACGCCCATTTCGGCAGCAGCTCAGCCCTCCCGGTCAGATACCGGTATTCAGATATTACTGTGTCCATGCTGCCGGTTATCAGATAAAAGTCTATCTGATCCACCGTATCCAGATAAATATCCGTGCCCTTACCCGTATCGTCAAATATCATTAGCGACGGGCAATCGAACAGAATGCCGTATCCCTTATCCGTGACCATAAACGGCATCGGAATACGCATATTGTGCTGATATAGGTACTGCTTGGTCCCCCATTTGTTATATATTCCATCCTCGTCCTGTCCCAAACCAAATATGCCTGTATCTTTCGATATGCTGAATGTTACCTTTCCGGCATAAGCTTTTCGGTCTGTGTACGAACGCAAATTCCCTATCTGTGTCCGCTGCCCGTCCACCGTTTTGACCACTTCGATATGCGGCTCTTCGCCCAGAGTTGAGTACTTGACTACATCAATCTCCGTCAGACTGTAACCGGTCATTCTCAGCAGCTGTTTTTTTTGATACTTGAAGACGATATCCTCATCCTCAAAAACCGGAAGGATACTTTGGGGATCGTCGCTGGCATGTAACTGGCCAAATATCTTCCGCTGTATGAGCCACGATTCATTTTTTATGTCTCCTCCCCGGGTCAGCGTACACCGCAAAATGTTCATTTTAACGTGCTGGAAATACAGCGTATACTCGCCGACATTAATAATCATCTTATCTCCTCACACCAGAGCGCATTCTGTTTCTTTATCAAATAAATGGATTCTATCTCTATTAAAGCTGACGCTCACTTCTATATTCTTCCTGACATAATCCATATTCGTGCCATCCAGCGCAAACGCAGCCATCCTGATAATTACAACATTCGAGTCAATGTTCGCGTGTATAAAAACCTCATTACCCATCATTTCCGTGAGCAGAACATGAGCCCGATAATCATACGGCCTTTGCTCATCGACAATAAAAATATCCTCGGGCCGAATGCCCGCCACGATTCCTTGCTCCTGAATGTCCTTTTCTTTCAGCATCTCTTGCTTTGCGTCCGGCAGCAGTATTCTGTTGCCGCATATCTCAACAGAAAAACCATCCTTTCCGCGAACCAGCGCCGCGTCAAAAAAGTTCATCTGGGGAGTACCGATAAATCCAGCGACAAACATGTTGTTCGGGTGCAAAAACACTTCCTTGGGAGTGCCAATCTGCTGAATGTAGCCGTCTTTCATGACCACGATACGGTCTCCCAGCGTCATGGCCTCCGTCTGGTCATGCGTTACGTAAATAAAAGTGGTATCAATGCGCTTTCTCAACAGCATCAGCTCGGTGCGCATCTGGTTGCGCAGTTTCGCATCCAGGTTGGAAAGCGGTTCGTCCATTAAGAAAACCTGGGGGTTGCGGACGATCGCGCGGCCAATGGCTACCCTCTGCCTTTGGCCGCCAGACAATGCCTTGGGCTTACGCTGCAGCAGCTCAGTTATCTTCAGTATTTCAGCCGCCTGATGAACCCTTTGTTTGATTTCCGCTTTCGACACCTTCCTGAGCTTCAACGCAAAAGCCATATTCTCAAATACCGTCATATGCGGATACAGTGCATAGTTTTGAAATACCATCGCAATGTCTCTTTCCTTTGGCATGACATCATTCATCTTTTTACCGCCGATAAACAACTCTCCGCCCGAAATCTCTTCCAGACCGGCGATCATGCGAAGCGTTGTGGATTTGCCACAGCCGGACGGTCCAACAAACACCACAAACTCTTTATCCTCTATCTCCAGATTAAAATCCTGAACCGCGATAATGTCCTTTGTATAAACCTTTTTAATGTTCTTCAGTGATAAACTAGCCATCCCGTTTTACCTCTCATTAAAATTTGGCTGGATTACGCGTTCCTCAATTGCGTCATTTGCAACCATCACATTGATAATGCCTACAAAAGAGAATGCGAACAGCAACGTAAATGGAATCGAATAGATATAATAAATTGCACTTAGAATCAGAACCGGTACTGTCATCAGAATAAAGATATTGCGCTTCATCTCAACCAGCACCATGATAAACGAATTCTTTATTATCCTGCCCAGCGGCAAATTGATAAGGGCGATCATGGTGAAACAGTAGCTCGACTGGCAATATACGATGCTGAAAACCATGACAAACGCGACGATGTACGGCAGGCTCATGTAAACATCGCTGATGAGCGAATATCCAAAAATGGCAATCCCGAGAAGTGCCAGGCATGGCAAAAAAGCGACCCAGCTTTTTATAAAGCTATTCTTAAATTCGTCGAAAAAGTCTTTTATAAAAAACGCGTTTCCTTCCCTTACCAGGTTAAGAAGCACTTTGTTCAAAGCCGCTAGGGACGGCGGAGCTGTGACAACAGGCAAGCAAAACAGAATAAATAACAGGTTCAGGCCAATCAGTCTCCAGAAATGAGTATAGTACAAGAATGCCAATCTCTTTATTCCTTTTGCCGGAGGCGGGGCCGTAACGCCTCTGCCTCCCTTATGCTGATAAAACAACGCTCTAAACACGTCCATCGCCTCTCCAATATCCTCTCTTTTGAGCGCTTAGTGAGCTCTGGCGTCAGCCCTTCACCGCACCTGCCGTCATGCCGGAAACAATGTACTTTTGCCCCAGCAAATAGACGACAATGACAGGCAGGCTTGTCAGGACAATGTCCGCGCATACCAAATTCCAATCCTTGAAATACATTCCGAAGAAGTTGTAGACCGCCAGCGTCATCGGCCAATTATTTGAATTACCAAGGAAGTACAATGGCAGTACGTATTCATTCCAGGTGTTCAAGAAAGTCAGAACCATAACCGTAACAAGCACTGGCTTTAGAAGCGGAAATATGATTGAAAAGAATAGCCTAAGCGGAGAACAGCCATCGATTACTGCCGCTTCGTCAATATCTCTGGGAATCTTTCCGACAAAGCTGTAAATCAAAAACACGTTAAACGGAGTTTGTATAGACGCATACAGCAGTATGATTCCCGGCTTCGTGTTGATGATTTGCAATACCTGCATGACCTTCATCAAGGCAATGAAGTTCACAGGCATCGTAATTCCCAGCACTATAATAAAATATATTATTTTATTCGCTCTGCTCCGGTTTCTTGATAGAACGAACGCTGCCATTGAGGATGTTAGCGTGCAGAGCAAAACACTGAAAACAGAGTAGGTCAAACTGTTTACAAAGGTTATGCCAAGCTTTCCTTTTTCGATCACTTTGGCAAAATTCTCAAGCTGAATGCTATCGGGCAGTGCAAGGTTCATTTCCGCCGCCGCCTGACTTGTTTTAAGCGAATTAATCAGTATTAATACCAACGGGGTGATCAGGATGATGGATATAATCCATGCGATAATATTCACACCGATCGTTTTATAAAGCTTCTTTGCTGCCATTTATTCTTCCACCTCATTCCTGTTCATTGCCCTGATCAGGAAAAACCCGACGATCACCATGACCACAAACATAATGGACGAGAGCGTCGTTCCCATTGCGTATTTTCCGTATCCAAACTCCTTGTATATTCCTGTATAAAGCACCTCGGTCGCATATCCTGGCCCGCCGTTAGTTAGCGCGTATACCGTATCAAAAACCCTCAGGCCGTATATCACGTTTAAAACGGTCGTGACGGTAATCGTGGGCATCAGCATGGGGAGCGTAACAGATTTGAACTTCTGCCACGATCCTGCGCCGTCGATATCAGCAGCTTCATAGTATGCGGGAGATATGGACATGATGCCGGCAATAAATATTGTCATGATATAGCCCATGCCCTTCCAAATATCCACAGCCATAACTGACCAAAACGCTATTTTGGGATCAGTGAGCCATTGCGGCCCTTTAACGCCGAAGATGCTGAGGAAACTGTTCAGCAAACCCTCAGCCGGATTAAGTATTGATCTGAATATCATACCGACTATGAGTGCAGACAGAACAGCCGGGATGTACATGACGGCTCTATGGAAGTTCAGCAGCTTCACTTTCTTGGTCAGCAAGACCGCCAGAACCATACCAAGCACGTTTTTAGCTATTGTGGTCACAAACGTAAACAACAGCGTATTGCCTAAATACCCTGTATATTTCGCATCGAAAAAAGCTTTTGCATAGTTATCAAACATGTGGTCAAACCCAAGAAAGTTCACCTCATCTGAATAGGCAGACCAGTCTGTAAACGAATATCCTATGCCCACTACTCCGGGCAGCAGATACAAAACTACATATAAAAGCAGGGCTCCATATAGAAAATAAGATGGGTAGATCTTTTTTGCCGTCATTTCTTCCCCTCGACTCGATCCTAATTTAATCAGTGCCTAAATATCTGTAATTAAAATATATATAATGATCTTCTTTCATGGAATGTAATATACATTTGAATATCATGTACATTTTTCACCCTCGACGGTAGCGCTCTTGCACTCACAAACAAGCCCCCGCACTTTGTAAAGTGCGAGGGCTTGCCGTGGACCGGCTTTTTTACCTACGCAGTCGGATAAAATACATATGTGTTTTCTTTTTTCAGGAATATTTTCGTTCCTTGGGTACAATAGCGGTACTCAGCATTGCAACTTGCGAGCTGTACATTAATAACAATCTCATCATCAACCGCTGCGTTAATTTCCAGGGATATTACCCTTGATGCTACCCACTTCATCGAAATCACATGTCCCGAATGTATTTTCAGGCCATGGATGCTCCCATCTCCCATGGACTTTGGCAGAGCAGGCAGCAGTTTTATAACGCCTTCATATTCCTGCAATATCAGTTCACATACCGCGGCTGTGAACCCATAATTGGCATCAATCTGGAACAGGTCAGGCGGATGAGCGCTGAACATATTCTCATGTATATTCTCGCACAGGAGTTTGCTGATAATATCGTAAGCAGCCTCAGCCCCACCAAACCTGGCCAGCAAAGCGATCGCCCAAACTGCACTCCATCCGGTCTGTCCGCTGCCGTGTTGCAGCCTTTTAAAAAGTGATCTTTTGGCCGCCTCAGCAAATCTGCTTTTAATCAGATGGCTTCCAGGATACACACCAAACAGCATGGAAAAATGCCTGTGCCCAAGCTCGGGTTCGGCATACTCCTTGTCCCACTCGAGCAGTTCGCCCTGGCTGGACATAGAATAATCTGCAATTCGCTCAGCAAATTGTTCGTAGCGAACGGCCATGGCTGTATCTCCCGATTGTTTGCACGCAAAGACACATGCCTTGAAAAACTCTCTGGCTATGCCGATATCAATTGCGCTGATATTGCACACAGCCAATTCGTTTCCTGCCTCATCAGCATACATATTCTCGGGCGAAGTTGTCGGGATGTTGTAAAGCTTCTCATCCACCTCCGTGAAGTTTTGTACGATGAACTCTGCTGCGCTTTGCATTATCGGAAGCAATTCCACTTTTAGAAAATGCTCATCCAAGGTATACATGTAATGATCAAAGAGCTGGACGCATAACCATGGCAACGACATATTCCACATCATCCAGCGGGCGCTTTGGGGTATTCTGCATAAATCATATCCTACGGGGGTTGTGTGCGCCCAGATATCGGATTGGTGATGCGCGACCGAGCCTTCAGTGCCGTAATCCGCTCTTGCGGTACGCTTGCCAGCTTCACACAACCTCTTCACATATTGAACCAGCGGCTCATAGCAGCTGCTCAAGTTGGTTTTATCCGCCAGCCAGTAATTCATTTGCAGGTTAATATTCAGTGTATAGCCACTCCACCACGGCGGTATTAGGTCCTTATTCCATATGCCTTGCAGATTTACCGCCTGAGTTCCCTTCCTTGAAGCACCTATCAGCAAATATCTCCCGTAATTGAACAGCATGCCAATATCCGGGTTAGTGATTTCCCCGTTTCTCATACGCGCATATCGGACGCCGCACGATGCTTCATCGTCCCCCAGATCGATATACATCTTTCCAAACAATGAAAAATGATCTTCAATATGTTTGCGTTGAACCGCTCCTAAATCCTTCTTGCTTGCGCGCAAAACGGCTTCCATGCAATAGGGAACGAATTTCTCTTGTTTCTCAAAGCTCGTCGCGCTCGAATATATGATTATTATTCTTTTTGCATCGTTAACACAAAGCTGACCAGCGCCAATGACAACTCCGCCATCACTGACTATTTGCGCTCTGGCTGCTATTTTTGTGGATTTATCAGCTTCGTTATAACTAACTTTATTATGCTCACTGTAGAAATTGCCGACGTCCGCGATGGCAAGATCGCTGGGAGCGCAACCCGAAATTGAAAAGCCGTCGATGTCGTAAGAAACCTCATGCCGTATCTGGCTCTCAAAGCGCACTGTATAGTTCGCTAACGCTTGCGATTCAATGATGTGTATAAGCACATCATCCGGATAGCTTACAAACGTTTGCGTTTCAACCCCGCTTCCGTCCTTAATATACCACGCATACACAATACCCTCTGCCATATCCAGCTCTCTTCTATACTCTTGAACGTTTCCGGGCTGGGATTCTATGATAATATCGCCAAACGGCAGATACGCCTGTGTGAACCTGTTTGTCAGGTGCTCCTCAATGATTTTCTCAGCTTTTACGCGCTCGCCTCCAACCATCAGTTCTCTGGCTTTATTTATATGCTCTTGAAAGTCCTCTTTGCAATAATCATGCTCGTATCCACTCCAAAAGGTGTCGTCGTTCAAACATAAAATTTCGCAAAAAGGATCGTTATTGATCATACATCCGATATGGCCATTACCTGTGGGCAACGATTGCAGCCAGCTCTTAGCAGGCTCCTCAAACCACATTTTTGTATTACTAATATTCGTCCTCTGACTATACGACATTGATACCTCCATCAAAACACGCGATGTATATTCTTTCACACAACTGATAAAAAAAGAGGGCAGGCACATTGTACCTGCCCGAATCGCTATGCTGCTATTGCCAAGCTGAGTCTTTCGCTGCCTGGGCCTGGTCGGCTCGGCTGTTATCGATGTTGCCCAGCATCGTCGCGGCATCTTCGGAACCCTGAATGACGCTGACGATCTCTTTGCCGATCTCCATCCACTGCGGGTTTACATATTTGACCGCTGTCTGGAGAACTGTGCCCTTATCGGTATATGTATCATAGAATTCCTTGATCGTGCCGGCATACTTCGGGGTTACGCCGCTGAAGGGCAGCGACTGGAACTTCGGCACATTGTCGATCATATACTGGAGATTCTCGGGTTGCGCAAGGAACGCAAGATACTGCTTCGCGGCATCCGCATTTTCGGAACCGGAGTAGATGAATCTTGTCGGTCCCACGGGATTCACGTTGAGCATCTGGTTGTCAGCTATCGGCATTACAAAGAATCCAATATCATCGGCCGTCAGCCCCTGATTCAAGTCAGCAACCTGCTGCGGCAAGCCCTGATTTGCAACAGTCATAGCATATTCGCCCGAAGCTATTTTCGCAGGCTGGTCTACATACACATCAGCCATATAATTTTCGCCCCAATAGCCTTTTTCTGTCATCTCTTTGATCTGCTCGATCGCCGTTTTCATGACCGCACTGTCAGTAAACTTGATTTCGTTGTTGTTGAGTTTGTCCACAAGGCCGAACTCGATCTTCTCATAAGCGCAGCCCATTTCAGCAAACCATAAAACGTGGTGCCAGCCATCGGAAACAGGCTCGAAAATGGGGGTCTTGCCGCCCGCCTTGATCGCATCACATACCGCGGTGAACTCAGCCCAGGTCTTAGGAATCGACAATCCCAGTTCGCTGAATATCTTCTTGTTGTAAGCAATGCCCCAAACAGCGGAGGTATCTGCCATCGGCTGCCCATATACTTTGCCATCTACGGAAACTTCGGTAGCGGCAGTCGGTTCAATCGTGCCCGCCCAAGCTTCTCCGGAAAGGTCAACCGCATTCTTCTCTACGTTCAGCAGCGTAACAATATCGAATCTGCCGGCCTGAGAGCAGAATATGTCCGTGCATTCACCGGAATTGAGCTTCGTCTGAAGCAGATTCGGATACTGGTCGGAAGGAACGATTTGATAATCGACCTTAATACCGGTCTCTTCTGTGAATTTCTCCGCAAGCGCAAGCTCCGCATCCTGCACCCAGTCCTGACTGGCCATGAAAGTGAGCGTAATATCCTGTTGTGCAGGTGCGGCTTCGGTAGGCTCTGCCGCGGGCTTCTCGGTCACCGGCTCGGCAGCAGGTGATTCACTAGGCGCGGCAGGCTGTCCACATGCGACGAGCGACAGCACCATAGCCACAATCAAAAGAAACATTATTGTTTTTTTCATTCTTTCTCCTCCTTTTTATCATTGACAAATTTTCTTTCATCAATATATAATCCACTTGCAGTCTGATAGAATTATATAAAGGTTCCCTTTTACTTGGAATGTATTATACATTCGTATTCTTTGTATATTTTTCACTTCTCTTTACGGCGGTACTCATATGTTCAGAAAAACGATAAAATTTAATATGATAGTGACATATTCCTTGATTATATTGATCCCTTTTCTTATTCTTTCAACTTATTTGATCACGACAGAATCACAAAAGATTAATTCAAGAACTTTTTCAGCCTTGCGTCAAAATTGTAATACACTAACCGATTCGATGGAAAGAGAAATCGCACAAATGAATTTGGTTTCTTTAAATATTGCCTATTCCAATCTTATCAAGAACGCTTTCAACAATTATCTTATCAACAAAAACGATCATGAAAAATTGAAAGCTATAAACGAGTTGCTGTCTAACAGCATTGGCCCCAACAGGCTTGTCGATCAGGCAAATTTGTATTCAAACATTGGTACAGTTATTGCAACCGGGCTGTACAACAACACCTACAATTACCCAGTCGAGCAAATGCCATGGTATGAGCTGGCGAAAAGCGGTAACGGCAACAGAATCCTTTCCTATACGGGTGATGATCCTTATATATCAAGGTATACCACCGATCAGTATGGAAAACTCTTTCTGTCACTTTCCCGTAAATACTTCGGCAGCTATAACAGTGTTCAAGGATACATTGAAGTTAAAAAATCTGTGAAACAGGTCCTGTCACAAACAGTTAATTATAAAAGTGTTTATGGTGAACAGGTCATCGTATTTGATAGTTCCGGAGCAGTTATATACCCGTACAGTTCGGAAAAAGACAGCTTCCATTACATATTTGAAAAGATAGCCGGCAACAAACCGTCTGTTGATTTCACCAGAGTATCGGACGGTGGTTCCAATCAATGCTTTACGTTTACCAGATCAGATGACGGAATAATAACAGCTATCGTGATCAGCGAAAATGATTTGTTTATGCCTAGGGACAGCTATATTTTAAGTGTATTCCTTTTTACTCTCATTTCAATAACGCTGGCATTTATACTGTCGTACTTCGCAGCCAATCAGATCACCGTGCCGATTGACCGTATATATAAAGAAATACAGCACATAAACCTGAACGGTTATATGCTTAAGTCAAATCTCAACACCAAAGCCATTGAGCTGAATGTCCTTTACGACAGTTTTATTGATATGCAGCATAAGCTGGTTGACAGCCTTAACAAACAGCTTATGTTAAAGAATCATGAAATGCAGTCGAAAATGCTTGCTCTCCAGTCTCAGATGAATCCCCACTTTCTGTATAACAGTCTTCAGACAATACAGGCTATGGCTGACGCGGACATGAATAAGGAAATAATAATCATGTGCCAGTCGATGTCAAATATATTACGTTATATCTCTTCTGACACCGATACAACGGTGTTTCTTGCTGATGAAATCAAGTATACTAAAGATTTTCTTAGCTGCATGATAATACGATATAACAATGATCTGTATTATACAATTGAGCTTCCCGAAGCTTTGTACGATCTTAAAGTTCCCAAGCTTTGCATTCAGCCTCTTGTGGAGAACTCTATCAGGTTTTGCACCACGAAACTTCCGCCCTACCATATCAGCATCAAAGGCAGCATAAGCAATGGCAATTATTACATCACCGTTACAGATAACGGCCCCGGTTTCAGCCCAGAGTCCCTGACCAGCATCAATACGAAGATTGCTGAAATTGATTCAACGGGCTTGCTCCCCTCCTTAGAGATAAAAGGCATGGGGCTACTAAATATTTATCTGCGATTTAAATTACTATATGGTTCAGATGTTACATTTATGATCGAGAATACAGATGGTGGTGCAAGGATCACAGTCGGAGGTAAATATGACAAATAATACTTTCAGAACCATTGTTGCTGAGGACGAAAAGCTTATCGCAAGCAACATATCAAAAAATATTAGCACATGCGACCCGTCATTTGAGGTTGTAGCCGTTTGCTACGATGGCCTTTCCGCTCTCAGCGCAATTGAACAGTATAACCCTCATGTTCTGTTTACCGATATTAAAATGCCGCTGATGGACGGCCTTTCTCTCATTGAAAAAGTTCATTACAACAATCCGCATGTGCGATGCGTATTAATCACCGGTTTTGGCGAGTTTGAATATGCCAAAACTGCAATAAAATTTAAAGCATTCGATTATCTTTTAAAGCCTTTAAATAAGTTTGAGTTGTCAAAGACACTTCGTAAAATTAAGGATGAACTACTTTCAGAGCAAGCTCTGCTGAACACCGAGCGAGAAACCTCCACTGAAGTTGTGGTCAACAGTATCGTCCAATACCTTCAAAACAATTATGCAAAAGAAATCAATTTCACCCAGATAGCTTCTGATTACAATTTCTCTGCATCTTATTTAACAAAAATTTTCAGAGAACATACCGGTACTACGCCAATTAAATATCTGATTGAGTTCCGGATTAAAATAGCAAAAGGCTTACTCAAGGACACCAATATGACCGTTAAAGAAATAGCCGAAAAGACTGGATTTATCGATCAGTTTTACTTTAGTAAATGCTTTAAAAATTATTGCGGTGTCACGCCGTCTCAGTATAAAGGTTAGCTGTTATTGCTACTGTTTATTATTATATGTATCAAATCTCCAAAACGCAGGTGAAGCTGCAGGAGCAGTTTCACCTGCGTTTTGGATGCGGACTACTAGAGCGATGTCACGCTGGCCCAGCTGGAGCGCTCCGAAAAGATTTGCGCTTGCTCATACAGTTCCTCACCGATAAGGAGAGCCACCCATGTGTATACCGATTTACCGACGTGGTGCTGGATGTTCAGGAAAATGAGTATACGCCGTGCGAACGGATTTCTCCAACGACCGCCGCAAGGTGGAGGCCAATATCCTCAACAACCCAGACAACCTCGCGATCCACAAGCTCAAAACCACCTCTGCAAAATATTATGGCTCGGATGGGCGTTTTCTTGCCTAACATTTCTACTTAATTCCAAGTTCCCTACCTAAGCGTTTGTTTTTTGCCAAACTATTTTGTTTCCTTACACATATCATCTATACGATCAGTTAAACTACTCCACCGTCACGCTCTTGGCGAGGTTGCGCGGCTTATCCACGTCACAGCCCTTCTCTACCGCCATGTAATACGCGAACAGCTGCATGGGCGTCACAGCCAGTATCGGCGCGAACAGGTCGTCGGTGCGCGGCAGATACACCACCTCGTCGGCGATGTCGTCCGGCAGAACCGTTCCCTCGAAGCAGACCGCCATTACCTGCGCGCCCCGCGCCTTCACTTCCTTGATGTTGCTGATCGTCTTCTCCAGCAGCGCGCCTTGCGTGGCCAGCGCCACCACCAGCGTGCCCTGCTCGATTAGCGCAATGGTGCCGTGCTTCAGCTCACCCGCGGCGTACGCCTCCGAGTGGATATACGATATCTCTTTCAGCTTGAGAGATGCCTCCATCGACAGCACGTAGTCCAGCCCGCGCCCGATGAAGAACACGCTGCTTTGCGAGAAGCTGCGGCTCGCTACCCGCGCCAACTGCGGTTTGGTTTCGAGCACACTGTCCATCAGCGCCGGCACCTGCGAAAGGCCCTCGGCCAGCTGTGCATAGCGTTCCTTATCCAGCGCCCCCGAGAGTCGGGCCAGTTCCAGCGCGATCATGTAGATCGCCATCAACTGCGTGTTATAGGCCTTGGTGGACGCCACGGCGATCTCAGGCCCAGCGTGCGTATACAGTACCGCGTCTGCCTCCCGCGAAATCGTACTGCCCACCACGTTCACCACGGCGGCGATCTTCGCACCGCACTTTTTGGCTTCGCGCATCGCGGCCAGCGTATCCGCCGTCTCGCCCGACTGGCTGATGATGATGACCAGCTGCCCCGGAACGATGATGGGACGGCGGTAACGGAACTCGGAGCCGATCTCCACCTCCACCGGTATTCGCGCCAGATCCTCAATAATATACTTGCCCACCATGCCCGCATGGAAAGCGGTACCACAGGCGATGATGCCCACCTTGCCCACCGACTTTACCAGCGCCTCGTCGATGCCGATCTCGGACAGATCGATGATCCCGTTCTTATACCGCGGGAAGAACGTATCCGCCATCACGCGCGGCTCCTCGTGGATCTCCTTGATCATGAAGTGCTCGAAGCCGCCCTTTTCCGCCTGGGAGACGTCCCAGTCCACATGGTAAATATCCCGCTCGATGCTTTGGCCGTATTCGTCGTACAGCGCGATACTGTCCTGGGTTAGCACGGCAATCTCGAGGTCGTTGAGGAAAATCACGTCGCGAGTGTATTCCAGCAGCGCGGGGATGTCGGACGCGATTAGATTCTCACCGTCGCCCACGCCCACCACGAGCGGGCTGTCCTTGCGCGCCGCGATGATGGTGTCCGGATGCTTCTCACTCACCACGCCCAGAGCGTACGAGCCCTCCAGCTTGCCGACGGCTTCCGTTACCGCGGCTAGCAAATCGCCTTCGTAATAGTGGTTGATGAGGTGCGCGACAACTTCGGTGTCCGTTTCCGACGTGAACACCGCGCCTTCCGCCTTCAGCCACTCCTTGAGCTTCATGTAGTTTTCGATGATGCCGTTGTGCACGACGGCGATGTCGCCCGCACAGTTGGTATGGGGATGGGAATTTTCGAATGAGGGTTCGCCGTGGGTCGCCCAGCGCGTGTGCCCGATGCCCACGGTATCGGCGGCACAGCAGCCCTCCATCAGATCGCGAAGCGCCGCCAGCCGCCCTTTGGTCTTATAAATGTTCAGCTGCCCGTCCGTCACCACCGCGACGCCGGCGCTGTCATATCCTCTGTATTCCAGCCTGGAAAGGCCGCCGAGCAGTACGGGCACCACATCACGCGCACCCGCATAGCCCACGATTCCGCACATATTAAAGCCTCCTGGTAAATTATTATTTACGCAAGACGGCTTTCAATGAGCCTGGCCATTTCCACCGCCTGGCGTTCGATCTCCTGTTTATTTTGCCCTTCTATCATCACGCGAACCAGCGGTTCGGTGCCGGACGGACGGATCAGTACGCGCCCCTTGCCGCTGAACCGGGCTTCCAGCTCCTCAATGCGGGCCTTCACCTGTTCATCTTCGAGTATGCTGTCCTTGTTCTCATCCTTTACACGTGCATTCACCAGCACCTGCGGCAGTATGCTTATCTTGCCGGCCAGCCGGGACAGCGGCCTGCCGCTGCGCATCACCACCGATGCCAGCTGTATGCCGGACAGTATTCCGTCGCCCGTCGGCGTCTGATCCAAAAATATGATATGGCCGGACTGCTCGCCGCCCAGAGAATAGCCGCTTTTCAGCATCTCCTCCAGCACGTAGCGGTCACCCACTTTGGTCTTCACCGTGCGGATGCCCTGCTGCTCCATCGCAATGTCCAGCCCCAAGTTGCTCATCACGGTGCACACCAGCGTATCCTGCTTCAGCAGGCCGCGCTTCTTTAAGTCTATCGCGCAGATCGCCATGATCTGATCGCCATCCACGATTACGCCGTGTTCATCCACCGCGATCAGCCGGTCGGCATCCCCGTCGAATGCGAACCCCATGTCCGCGCCCAGTTCCGTCACCAGCTGCGTCAGCTTCTGCGGATGCGTAGAACCGCAGTTGTCATTGATGTTGGTACCGTCCGGGGTGTTGTAATACGGCACCACCGTCGCGCCCAGCTCCTGGAACGCCCGCGGTCCCACCACGGAAGCCGCGCCGTGCGCGCAGTCCAGCACGATCTTGAGCCCGCGCAGGTTGGTATCCGTGGTGCCCAGCAGAAACTCCTTGTATTCTGCCAGAGCATTGAGGGCGCCCACGCGCCGCCCCACGTTCACGCCCGTCTTATGCTCAATGAGCTCGCTGCCATCCAGTATGATAGCCTCGATCCGGTCTTCGATTTCGTCCGGCAGCTTCTTGCCGTCCGAACTGAAAAACTTAATGCCGTTATACTCCGCCGTGTTATGCGATGCCGATATCACGATGCCCGCGTCCGCGCCGTAGTCCCGCGTGAGAAACGCCACACCCGACGTGGGTATCACTCCGGCCACCACAGCCTCCGCGCCCACCGAGCAGATGCCCGCCACCAGCGCCGATTCCAGCATATCGCCGGATATGCGCGTATCCCGCCCGATCAGTATGCGCGCCTTGTGCACGCTGCTCGTCAGCACATATGCGCCCGCCTGCCCCAGCTTGAAAGCCAGCTCGCAGGAAAGCTTCTCATTGGCGATGCCGCGTACGCCGTCCGTTCCAAAAAGTCGTCCCATATATCCTCCGGCCCGGATTGTTGTATTATAGTTCCGGGCGTACCAATATGCAAATTGGTATAGTCCTATTCTTGTTCTCTTATGAAAGCTTGAGCCGAATAAATCGCCGTCGCACCGTCCGCCGCCGCCGTGACCACCTGCCTCAAGGGCTTGGCGACTATGTCTCCCGCTGCAAACACGCCGGGCAGATCGGTATGCATGCCGTTATCCGTCACGATATAACCGGATTCATCCGTCCTGATCTGCGCTTTCACCTGGTCCGTGTGCGGCACAGTGCCGATGGCCACGAACACGCCGGAGCAGTTGATCAACCGCATCTCCTGCGTCTTCTTGTTGCGCACGCGCACACCCGCGACCACGTCCTCGCCGGTGATGGACTCCACTTCGCTATCCCAGACAAACTCGATCTTGCTGTTCTGCCTGGCAGCCTTCTGCAGCGCCATCTGCGCGCGCAGTTCGTCGCGCCGGTGCACCACATACACCTTGTTTACAAAGTTCGCGAGATACAGCGCGTCCTCTATCGCCGTATCGCCACCACCAATCACCGCCACATCCTTGCTGCGGAAGAACGGGCCATCGCACGTTGCGCAGTACGATACGCCGGTGCCAAGAAACTTCTTCTCGGAATAAAGACCCAGCGTCTTGTAAGCAGCGCCCATCGCGAGGATCACCGTTTTCGCCTCATACGTCTTATTCGGCGTAATTACTTTTTTGACGCTGCCCCCCAGCTCGTAGCCGGTCACCTCTACCGATTCGATCACGCCGCCATGCCGCTCGGCGTGTTCCTTGAACCGGATACCCAGTTCCACGCCCTCTACGCCCTCCGGAAAACCGGGATAATTCTCCACAATATGCGCTCGGGCAATCTGTCCGCCCGGAAACACCCGTTCAATGATCAGCGCCGACATGCCGGCACGCCCAGCATATATGCCCGCCGTAAGCCCCGCGGGGCCTGCACCTACTATTATACAATCGTACATGGCTTCTCCTCTCGTATCATTGTCTGCCGCCAGCCAATAATGGAACGCACTGATTAACGGCATACGAAAATGATCGCTTTCAAAAAGCAACTATCATTTTAACAGTATGAAGGCCTGTATTCAAGAAAATTCTAATTTCCATCCTCACTCTGCGCGCTGCTCATCATGGCGCGCAGTACCGACTGCGCTTTGTCCAGCTGCGTGTCTCCGTCGCCACTCAGCTCCACGTAATGGTCGGGATAAATGCCGTTGTGATCGATGCTGCGCCCCTTGGGCGTAAAATACTCGGACGACGTGATCTTGATGCCACCGCCTGTGGACGATATGGGCAGCACGATCTGCACCACGCCTTTGCCGTAGCTGCGCGTGCCTACTACCTGGCCCACGCCGTAGTCCTGTATCGCACCGGCGAATATCTCGGAGGCGGACGCGGTATGTCCGTTCACCAGCAATACCATCGGGATGTCTACGCTCGCCGCATCACTGGTTTCCGTCTGACGGTTGCCGTATTTGTCCTCGGTATACACGATGGTGCCTTCGGGCAGCAGGCGATCCAGCATGTTAACCACGGTATTGAGATACCCGCCCGGGTTATCGCGCAGATCGAATATGATTCCCTTTGCACCCTGCTCCTCGAAATAATCCATGCCTTCGTTGAACAGCGCCTCGCAGTTGCCGCCGAACTGCTTAATGCGCATATAGCCGATGCCGTCGTCCTGCATCTTATACTCCACCATATCCAGCTCCACCGGTTGGCGGATCATCTCAAATTCCAACACTTCATCGCCGCGCTTCACACCGATGGTGATCGAGGTACCCTCCTCACCGATGCACAGTACGCTGATCTCCTGCAGCGATTTGCCCGTCACATCCTCTCCGTCGATGCTGACGATATAATCGCCCACTTTAACGCCCGCAGCCTCGGCGGCAGAGCCCTCTATGAAATAGCTGACCACAGTCAGCCCCGTCACCTGATCGGTGCTGATCCCCATGCCCACGCCGTCATACGCTCCGGTGGAGCTCCGGTTGAACGCCGCGAATTCCTCGGGTGTGTAATACACGCTGTACGGGTCTCCCAGCGAAGCCACCATGGCTTTGAGGCCCGCGTACTGTACGTCTTCCATATCGTAATCGCGCAGATAGTACTTGTCGATCACGTTCTCCACGTTGATAAATTCCCGCAGCGAAAGTTGCCCGTCGCCGCCCTCCATCTGGGCTTCATACGCAGACCCCATCACGAAATATGTCACACCCGCACAAACAAAGCCCACAATGACCGCGAGCAATATAGCTGTTGTTTTTCTGATCATGAGAAACCTCCAAAACCGCGCATACATATATAAATATGTGGATGCCGGCCTTTATTATTCAAAGCAAAACAAAAAGCTTGCTGCTGCGTATTTCAGACGCAGCTGCAGGCTTACGAATCAAATCCATGCGCCTTGTCGTACGCATACTGCGCGCACGCCCGCGATCCAGGCGTTCTCTTTTGCGCTTTTGGTATTATACACCTGACTGAAGTATACTGTCAAAACCCGCTAAACATGGTTGCATCGCCGAAGTCAAGCCTACAAAGCACACTATAAAAATCAGTAAAAATTATTCGCAAAAATGTATTGGCATGCCCGAATTCTTATGATATAATCACATACTGTCGGCGGATACAGAACATGTTTTCAGCGTCGGTGATTGGTGCCAATGTAGCTCAGCCGGCAGAGCGGCTCATTCGTAATGAGCAGGTCAACGGTTCGAACCCGTTCATTGGCTCCATGTTATAAGCCCCAAAGGATCTCGATTCTTTGGGGCGCTTTATCGGGGTGTAGCGCAGTTTGGTAGCGCGTTTGGTTCGGGACTAAAAGGTCGCAGGTTCAAATCCTGTCACCCCGACCACATAATGAAAATCCGATCGGATATAATCTGGTCGGGTTTTTTATTGTGGTCAGCAAAGAAAAACCGCATTACAGCCGCCATCGTGCGGCTTTTTATTTTATCGCAAAGTTGAAAGGTTTTGAAATGTAATCGGGTGTAACATGGAAAGAAAAAGGGGGCTTTTGGATGGTACAAAATTATCGAATGCCACTGATCGATACATATTGCTGCATTCAGAGCAAGGAGAGCGGCAATGGCTCAGGACAATAGAACGATAGATGAACGATATGACGAGCAGCTTAGAAGCCAGCAGGACCGGCTGACACAAACATATTCTTCCAATACAAGGATGTATGGTGATATGCGCGTGGCCGCCGACAAGGCTTATGAGGCGATGAGAACTGAAGCGCATATCAACAAGGCGCTTGCCGACTTGGCGGGCGGGCTCCCCTACTCTTCCATAACGCACCGGCAACGCGGGGAGAGTGCATTGCGCAATGAGATCGGTGATACGGAACGACAGCGGCAGGACTTCTCCCGTGAAGTGGATTTGGCGCTAAGTCATTTGGCGACGCAGTATGCAGCAGATCAAGCCAGCACAGCGGCTTTAAATATCGCGAGGCGCAACGCTGAAAAAATCAGCCAACGCAAGTTTGACGCGGAGCTGGGTTTGCAGAAACAATACTACGAGCTGGATAAAAGCAACAGCACTTTCGACCAAATGTACAAGCTTTACCTCAAGCGGTTGGTGGATAAGGATACGTTCAAGGCCATGACGGGCATTGAGGTGAAAGCGATGCCGAAAACAAAAAAGATAGTAAAAAAATATCCTCCTGTCGGCGGGTTACTTTCAGAATTAAGCGCCCCGAATGCAGCCAATTTCAGCAAGATGGAACATGCGTCAACAAACCCGGGCACCAATAACGCTGTATCGGTGGCCGACTTCAGCAAAATAGACCATGCCGCAAACACATCGGGCAAGGCATCATCTGTTGCTGATTTTAGCCGGCAGGATCATGCAACCACAAAATCATCTGTCGTTTCCAGTTCCGGCAATATCACCGGTAAGAACGCTTCCCAAGCGCAAAGTGCTGAAAGCTATTATCTGAACGATTTGACCACGCATCAGGATTACTACGAGAAAAAATACGGTAAATTCAATGTGGCCGTTGCAATCGATTATCTCACAATAAAGGATGCGTTCAGTCCGTATACGGTCTTAGGTACATTCGATCCAATCACTAATCTGGACGATATGGTCAATCATGCAGACGAATATATCAACCAGAACGGTATGGACCAGTTTGTTCAGGATTTCCAATCGGCTTATACCGCAGCTGGCAATCAAATAGTGGAAATCATGGCTTCTGACCAGACACAAGGCCTTTCAGTGGATTTGCTCAGAAGTATCCCCGAACTTGAAGGTCTCGAATTTGTTTACAGCGATACCTGGCAGGACAAGATTAGGCAACTAAAAAATCAGGTACCTGTGGATACTGATACAACCAATCTGTTGGACACACTAAGGCATTCTGCACTGGCCGCACAAATGCCGTCGTATTATAAGATGCCCAGCGAACTGACCAATGAATCTCTGGCAACCTTTTTATATGACTGGTGGGGTTACTACAAACCCGATTCATGGCTGGTAAAAGATCAGATGAAATTGTCGGACCAGCAAGAGGCGGAAGATTATGTGGCCCGCCGGATGCGGATCGAGGCAAGCGAACTCGAAAACTATGACTTCGAAAAAAGACAAACAGAGATTGATGATCTGCAAAACCAGCTCGATGTTCAGAATGATATCATCAGCAAGATCAACGCCATTGACAGAGTCCCATATGATCCAAATCAAAATGCCGCGTCGGATGCGTATGCGGGCGACGATTACATTGGGCGGTTGGAGAATCACAAGAACCCATATGCCAATATGTCTGACGCTCAGTGCGAGGCTTTGTTGAATAATGCCCTCCAGCAGAAGCGGTATCTTGAGAACACTATCGCACAGAAGCAACAACGGTATGGCAGTGCGGATATGCTCAAGAAGTACAAGGGTATTATGAGCGATTACACAGGTATGTTTGAAAACCCTGATTTTGAGGAATACGCGACCAAAGGTGCGGCGATAGAGAATGACACAGAAGGTTGGGGGCTTGAGCTTTTCGGCTGGACACCGTTTCAGAGCATCAATAATAAAGTCAAGTTTGGGCGGGAGAATTATTTTGAACTTGTCTTTGGAGCAGCAAACAGTACTGAATCCACTCATGCAAAATATGCGAAGTACTACTTCATGGCAGACGATGAAGTGAAGCTGTATAACTATTTACTGGCAAAGGATAATGAAAACGGAACTAAAAAAGCCGAGACGTTTCTCAATCAAATTGATTTTGTCCTGAATGCCCGCCAGATGGGACAACACATTGAGGGATGGAAACGAGTGGCGGAACAGCATCCAGTGGCGGCGTCTTTGGTATCTGTCCCTATGTCCATGCTATCCGGCGCAGGATACATTAAGGCCGGTGTAACGCATTTGTTCGGCGGAGAAATAGATCCGAACGATCCCGTGTTTGGCGCAAGCAGAGGTGTATCCGCTATACGCGGGCAAGTGTCCAGCGATATCTACGATGTAGTGGGCGGCGGCATTGGCGGAAAACTGGCATCTTTCGGATATCAGACGGGTATGTCAATAGCCGACTGGGCGGCGACGGCTGCCGTGACGGGGGGCTTTGACAATGCCACCGGCATCACGGCGAAGATCCGCGAGGCGGGTATGCTGACCATCATGGGCGCCAATGCGGCGACAGCGGCGACGCTGGATGCATTTGACCGGGGTGCGACGCAGGATAAGGCGATGGCGGCGGGCTTCTGGGCAGGCGCGGCAGAGGTCGTATTTGAGAAGATCAGCCTGGATCACTTCATTAAAATCAAGACCCCGGCCTCACGGGTTGCGTATGTATCCAACGCGCTTAAGCAGGCGGGCATCGAAGGGTCGGAAGAATTGGCGACAGAGCTCAGCAATATCATTACCGATATTGTCATTATGGGTGACAAGTCGAATTACAGTCTGGCCGTGAAGAACTACATGGCACAGGGTATGTCGGAGGCCGAAGCCAAAAAAGCGGCGGCAGGCGACATGGCGTGGCAGGTGGGGCAGGCGTTTATTGGCGGTTTCTTTTCCGGCGGCACTATCGGCAGCGGGGCCGGTGCTATCAGAGCGACGGTGAGCCAAGCCCAGACGCGGGCGGCAAACATCCAAACCCAGCAGGACGCGAACGAGCTCATTATAGATATGTTGCAGAACAGAAGCTCTCTTGACAATACTGTGGAACAGTTTGCCCAAAAGCTGGCGGAGCTGAACCAAAATTCCAGAGCCTCAACAGAGGTGGTTGATGCTGTCACCGGCTTTGTGAACGCTTTACTTGACATGGGCGATGCCATCCCTGCCAATGTTCAGGAAGCTATCATGGCAGCTTATCGCACGCTTGAGGCTAGCGGTGTTAACGGCGACGCTGTGGCATTGCTGACTACGGCGAACCAGAACATCACGGATGCCATCACCATCCGGTTGGTATCAGGTAAAGATGTGACGGGATTGGTGGCATTGCAGGAGAAGCTGACGGAATTAGTGGGTGAAATCGGGAAAAAGAGCTTCACTGTTGATACGTCTATGATTTCTCCAGATGCAGGCGACCTGTTCAGCGAGTACTTCGATACCATTGGCGCGGACGAAATGCCGCCGCTTGCTGAGTTTGAGCGGATGTATCGCGAAGGCGGGAAAGCGTGGACGGAGCTAACGCTGAAGAAGAGCTGGAAGGAGGCGCTGAGAAGCGGGACGGTTGGGCCTTTTACGCGGTTTGAAGAGTATAAGGCGATTGTGGGGGTGGACGGACAAGGGGGAATTGCCAAAGCTAGCGAAGCTATGATAGGATTAAACCAGATTTCAGGTGGAGCATATAAAAATGTTCCGGCAAGCGGTGGACAAGTTCATCATATGCCTGCTGATTCTGTAAGCCCATATTCGAAAAATAATGGACCAGCGATAAGGATGGAAACTAGGGACCATATGGACACAGCTAACTGGGGAAGTTCGAAAAAAGCAATTTTTTATAGAGCAAAGCAAAAAGCACTTATCGAACAAGGTAAGTTTTTAGAAGCGCAAAAGATGGATATTGATGAGGTGAGATACCAGTTTGGCGATAAATACGATTATGGTATAAAGCAAATGCTTGCATATACCATTGAATTGATTGAAAAAAACAAGATGGAGTAATATTATGGATTATATTATTAAATCATATGAAGGTGTTGGGAATATTCGTCTAGGAATGAATAGTGATCAAATACAAGAAATAATGTCTGTTGGTCCAAGGAAATTTCATAAAAACAGAGATGATGAATACTATACCGATGCATATGAGACTTTTTATGTATACTATAAAAGTCCAGGTATATGTGAGGCAATTGAGTTTTTCCGACCGTCAAATATCACGTTCAATGGAGTGAAGTTGCTTAGTAAACCATATTCTGAATTAGTCAATTATTTTGCTTCTTTAGATAAGAATATTGAAAAACTCGAGACCGGTATAATTTCATACAAAGCTGGAATTAGTATCTATGCTCCATTTGCTGAGACCGAACCATTAACCCCTCCTGAAGGTATAATGATATTTGAAAAAGGATACTACGATTAAAACTTTCTAATAATGATAAGTCGGGAATTATGACACCTCCCGGCTTATTTTTTATCATCGGCAACGGCGGACGATTTCACCAAGCTAGGTATGAGCAAGGACGTGACGGCTTTGGCGGCGAAGCTGGACGCTTAGGATCAGGCGATGGCGGCGGGCTTCTGGGCGGGCGCGGCAGAGGTTTATTCGAGAAGATCAGCTGGATCACTTTATCAAGATTAAGGCGCCGACCTCGCGAATTACGTATGTGTCCAACGCACTTAAGCAGGCAGGCATCGAAGGATCGGAGGAACTGGCGACAGAGCTCAGCAATATCATTACCGATATTGCCATTATGGGCGACAAGTCGAATTACAGTCTGACCGTGAAGAATTACATGGCACAGGGCATGTCGGAGGCCGAAGCCAAAAAAGCTGCAACAGGCGAAATGGCGTGGCAGGTGGGTTTGGCGTTTGTTGGAGGAACAGTGTCCGGCGGCACTATCGGCAGCGGGGCCGGAGTGCTCAGCGGCTATCGCACATCACAGATTGGGAACAATATCCTATCAGCCGAAACAGGCGAGGCGCTGGTCAAGAACGCGCTAACGTTACCGAAGAATACAGACGCCTTTAAACTGGCATCGCAGATCAGGGAGGGCTCCGTCAAAGCGGATGCGAAAACCATCGGGCGGCTTGCCGTGGCATACAGCGAAGCAGGCAGCGATACTGCGATCCTGCAGAAGGCCTCTCAGGAAGCGGCGCGGCAGGAACAGATCAGGCAGATGCCTCCGGAAGCTTGAGAAAAGCTTGCAGGAGAACATTCAAAGCAATGCCCAGTCTCAACCACGGATGATTCAAAAGGCGTTGGTCAAGGGCATGAGCGCGCTGATCAATATCGAGACGCGCATCAGAATCGAGAGCCGCAACGTCAACTATAGCGGCTTCAATGTTGACGCGTCGCAGACAGCGTATATGGACTTCCAGACAGCAAAAGGAACAACGAAAGCGGCAAAGCTAGGCGCGGCGGCGGAAGCCATGGCGGAGGACATAAAAGCAGCGTTTGAGACGGGGCTGCTGACGGAGATGGAGACGACTCATCTGAAAGGTCTAATAACAGAAATCGTGGGAGATGCGGAGCTGGCACATGTGTATGTATTCGAGAGTGTAGACGGAGATGTAGAAGGTAGATATAATAATGCAAAGAGTTCAATCTATGCTAATCAAAACACTCGACATACTAATGAGGTTGTTATTGAATTCAACTATAATGATAATCATGATGAAGTTGAATTTGCGAGACAGTTGAAGAATCAGGAAGCAGGTATGAATCAGCTTACCATTGATGAGTACCTTAGGAATAGAGAAAGGTATACTACGGAAGGGCGTTCAGAAGAGGGGAATGCACTAAAACAGGCGTTTAGAGCTGAGGTGTTTTCTAAGAAGATTCATGAATTTAGAAAAACTGGTATGTCGTTTGAGCAAGCAACTGAACAAGCGCAGTTATGGCTTGATTCCCAAGCGGTATTACATTATCCTGACCAAATTGCAGGTGGTAATCCCTTGAAAATAGGAGGCATGGGCGACGCTGGTATCAATTCGTCTATTGGTGACAATGGAAGTATAGAATTGGTACTGTCGATAGGAACATCAATAATTTTGTACTTGGTCTTTCAGGGGAAGAAAGAAAAATGATTTATTTAAGAATGCGATTAACGTATAAAAGGAGATAACCACATGAATTATAGGGTGCTAGGGGATTTTAATCGTGTAAGGGTAATCCCCCAAGATGAAATAGCTATAAACAAGAATAAGCTACCTGAAGAACTGCTGAATATTTGGTCGGACTTGGGGCTTGGGACTTTCATGAGCGGCTATATGAAGATTATTGATCCAAAAGTATATCAAGATATACTACAAGATTCTTATTTTAGAGGGGATGTATCAATACCAATAATTATAACCGGTCTTGGGGATATATTAACATGGGAAAAAAACGAATATATTGGAATGGTCAAGTTTAGAAAAACTCAATTCGAAATTATATCTCATGGTTTTGAATACTTCTTTGATGATCTTACTGATGATTTTTATATGGGTAAATATTTTAACGTTCCTCAATACGAAGAAGCCCTTGCCAAGTACGGAGCTCTGAAATTTGACGAATGCTTTGGTTATGTACCGCTGTTAGGGCTTGGCGGCCCGGAAGATGTAAACCATTTAGACAAGGTCAAGATAATAGAACATATCGCTCTTATTACACAGTTGTTAGGAAAAATTGAGTGATGGAGCTGTCATTGGTTTATTAGTACTATTCGCCGGGCATTGCCTCGGCTTTTCTTTTTGTCCCGATCTGAAACGGTACCCTAGGCGCTGGCGAAGCATATCGGGTGGCTGTATAGCTTTATGCGGAAGCAGACGGCAACACGGTGTTAATACAGATGCCGGACGTGGAAACGTGGAGCGGCGGGATACGAGTGCTGGGCATGAGCACTCTGGATAACATCGAGACACGCGTCAAAGGTGAAAGCAGAAACATCAACCATCCGGGGATTGGTCTGGACACGCCATTCACGATACTTTCCTTACAACCATCCTTATAACGCAAATAACAATAGATGAAAACGGATACTACGAAAAGACCTCTAAAACCGAATTAAAACCTACTCGATATCATTAGATGTAATTAGGAAATATATTCAATTACCGCTTCGGGACTAAAAGGTCGCAGGTTCAAATCCTGTCACCCCGACCACGAGCAAAGCTCGGTTGGATGAAAATCTGACCGGGTTTTTTATTTATCTTGGCTGCGGCAACATGCCGGTAAAACCGGCACCTACGGAATGGGTAAAGTGCGTAATGTGCTACAGCACGAGCACATCAGTCGCGATAACGCTGGCGAACATGCCGCTGAGCGACGCCATAAAGGCAGCGTGCACCGTCCGGGCGGGTATCGGCGCCCCGTTCCAGACGAGGTCTTTGGTCCCACAGGCGTCATGCAGCAGCGTCACCGCCAGCCCCAAGTCCTTGCATGCCCGCACCGTGGTGTCCACGCACATATGGCTCATCATGCCGCACACCACCAGTTCATCCACGGCCTTTTCCTTCAGCAGCTCCGCCAGCCCCGTCTGATAAAAGCTGTTCGGCGCGTGCTTGACAACGACGGACTCGCCGTCCCGAGGCGCGATGCGACTGTGTATCGCCGCTCCGTCGGTGTCCGGCAGGAAGAACGTCGCGCCTGGGCGCGTACTGATATGCTGCACATGTATCACCGGCAGCCCAGCCGCGCGGAACAGCGCCAGCGCTTTTTCAATGTTGGCCAGCACGTCCAGCGGGTTCACCAGCTCCGCACGGCCTCCCTCAAAGTAATCGTTCTGTACATCGATGATCAGCAGCGCTTTATTCATAGCCGAGCTCCTTTACGAAACAGTTATACGTGCATTATAATACAATGGCGCGCCGAAGCAAATAAGGGGCGCCGATCACATAAGGCGGAATTCACATGGAAAATATCATCATACTGGATGTGAAATATTGTTTCTTTAATAACGAAGGCGTGATACACCCCGCTGTGCTGAAGGACGGCAGCGGCATGGCGCTGGTGGACTGCGGGCATATGGGCGACCTTGCCCAAATCGAAGCCGCTTTCCGTTCGGCGGGTTTGGATATCAGCGAGCTTACCGCCGTGATCGCCACCCACCACGACCATGACCATATGGGCGCCCTCGCCGCGCTCAAGCGTAAATACTCTGCTATATACAGGTCATCGCGAGCCGCGCCGAAGCGCCGTACATCACGGGAGAGCAGCCCTCCCTGCGCCTCGTTCAAGTCGAGGAGCTTCAGCGTACGCTGCCGGATGAGCAAAAAGCGTTCGGTCTTGCGTTTATCGACATGCTGAAAAGGGTGGAACCCGCGCCGGTGGACATAACCGTCTCGGACGGGGATAACCTTAGCTGGTGCGGCGGCTGCCGCGTCGTCTCCACGCCCGGTCATACGCCGGGGCATATCTCGCTGTTTCTGGAGAAGCTCCGCACCGTTGTCACCGGAGATGCCGCCGCGCTGGAGAACGGCACGCTGGCCATCGCCAACCCGGCATTCACGCTGGATATAAATCAAGCCGAAATATCGCTGCAAAAGCTGCTAACGCTGGATGCCGATACGTACGTCTACTATCACGGCGGCGTGCGGCACAAGCCTTAAGCGCGCTTACAGCAGGTATACCAGCATCCCCCTCTTTCACTGTCATGCCCAGCTTCACCGAAATAATAATGGCCAGCCCGAACGCCGCCGCTTTGAGCGTCTCTTCCCTGCCGCCTGGGCTCTCAGCAGCAGCTCCGCAGCTATTTGGTCATCTACTCCGCGGGCTGCCATAGCTCCCGGTATTTTCCCACGATAAACTCCGCACGCTGTTTGTAGGTGTGGTCCTGTACGCTCAGCACGGCGTTTTTTCGAATCTGTCGCCACTCATCCGGATGGTCCTTGTAATAGCGTACCAGTTCGAGCGTCTGCTCCGGCGACGACGAGACCGCAAGGTCCCGGCCCGGAACAAACAGCTTCCTTATCTCGCTGTTGTCGGCGGACAGTGCGAATCCGCCCGAGCCCAATATTTCAAACGTACGCTTGGTGACGGTATGCTCATGATTCTGCGTCACCAAATTGACAAAGCTGCTGTTGTACGCAGCGCAGGTCTTTTCATAAGGGAGATAGCCGTGGAAGCTGGCAGGCGGCACAACAATGCCAAACCGCTCTTTAAGCAGTGCGGCATAGCCTCTGTCCCCGTAAAAATGTACGGTGTAGCCGTTTTCCAGCAGCGGCTTGAGCAATATATTGATGGACTTGTAACGGTAATGCGACGGACAGAACCGGCCAAACTCGCGGTAATAGGAATTGCCGATCAGGTTGATGAAATACCGGTCGTTATCATAACCCGGCAGCGGGCGGTGCGATAACGGGCTGTAAGCGTAGCACATGTATTCACAGGCAAAGCCCTTGCCGCGGATAAGCTCCAGCATTTCGGGGCACATCGTCAGCACAAGGTCGGGCTTGCTCCGATAGATCAGGTCCATCTCGATGCCGTCGCCGGATGCCGACGGATAGATTTTGCTCGATATGCCGTCGGTATCCCAGTGGATGTGTTTATACCGTGCCGACTGCCTCGCACCGATAAACTCGGATACCTCGCGCCCGAATTCCAGCGGCGGTCCCAATGTCAGCAGCACATCCGCGCCAGACTCATCCAAAACCGCTTCCAGCGCGTTCTTTGTCGCCGGCTGTATGATACGGGCATCGTGCCCGGCCACCAGAAACCCCCACAGCATATCGACGGAAAAAACCTTATGTCCGAAAATCAGCACCTTTAAGCGTTCATTCATAGGTTTGCCGCTCACTTAATCAGCTGGTTGTACTGGTAGGTGAAAAAGTTCTTATGCCATTTACTTTCGTGAATTGAAACCAGCGCTTTTACGCCCATCGCGCCGTATTGCCGGACCAGCCCGTTGAAATTGACCATCACATTACCCTTCATATCCAGCCTCTGGCCCGCCACCGCATGATAAACGACGGAATTATAGTTGATCTTGGGATACCACGCGCGCTTCGTGCCGTAGTAATAATAGTAGCCCAGCAGCATGCTATCGTCCTCAAAGCACTGCCGGCCTTTTAAGAATGCGGCGTTGTAACCTCCCGTTTCCTTCAGTATCGCGGATACATGCACACAGGGACAGGTAAACCCACGGACCACCTGATCTGTTTTCAGTCCGGCGAGAAATTCGTCAAAATCATGCCTCCCATCATCCACTGCTTCCTTTTTGTTCAGAAACGGCATATTGCCCTTCTGGTCTACAATACCACAGCTGATCAGCGGCTCGTCATGGCTGTCCAGATATTCCACCAGCGCATCCTCCCAGTGGGGCGCGAATATCATGTCCGGGTGTATCTCGCTGATGAATTCGGTATCGGGCATGTGTGCCCAGATATATTCAAAGCACTTCTGCCGACCCATCGCCGTTCCCACGTTGACGCCGTCTCCAATTACGTGAATATCCAGTTTTAAAAGCTTCAGTTCTTCCTTCAGTGCATCGTTGCTCTTGGCGCCCTGATTATAGATGACGACGGTATTGTACGTACTTTTTTCCAGCGACTTCAGGCAGACGGCCGTCATGATGCCGTCCTCTGCCGCCCGGTCCTCCCGGTACAGATACAGCAGTGTGTGAACCAGTCTCATTCTGCGTTCTCTCCTTCGATAGTATCGGAGTGTACGTCCGCGGCATTGCCGCCCGGCGGCTTCCTCCATGTATTTCGGTTGACGAGCTTCGTATAGCTCTGTATGATCCTGACGACCTTGGCGGACACATTGGTATCCATGTAATCGGCCACGACTGCCGCCTCTTCCTTATTGCCCCGCATGGCCGCCGCCAGTTCAATGGCCTGCAGCAGATCCGTCTCCGTCGTCCCTGCGATCACGATGGTTCCGGCGTCCAGCGCCTCGGGCCGTTCTGTGGACGTTCGCAGCAGCACGGCGGCAAACCCCAGTATCGCGCTCTCCTCCGACAGCGTGCCGCTGTCCGACAGCACGCAGTATGCGTCCGTCTGTAACCGGCAGTAGTCCGAAAACCCGAACGGCTCCATCCGTTTCACCAGCGGATGGAAAGTAAAACCACGGCTTTCGATCTGCCTGAAGCTGCGTGGATGCACCGAGAACACCACCGGCATGCCATAGGCCTCCGCCGCCGCGTTCACCGCGTTCATCAGCGACCGGAAGGCTGTTTCGTCGTCGATGTTCTCTTCGCGGTGCGCGGATACCAGCATGTATTCGCCCGGCCTCACGTCCAGCCGCTCCAATGCACGGCTCCCGGCGATAGCCGCCGACTGATTTTTCAGCACCTCAGGCATTGGTGAACCCGTCACGAATATGCCGTCTTTCGGCAGCCCTTCGGCCAGCAAATACCGGCGGGCATGTTCGGTGTAGGCCAGATTAATGTCCGCCACATGGTCCACGATGCGGCGGTTGATCTCCTCTGGTACGTTGAAGTCAAAGCAGCGGTTGCCCGCCTCCATATGAAATATGGGTATCTTCAGCCGTTTCGCGGGTATCACGGACAGCGCCGAGTTAGTGTCTCCCAGCACCACCAGCGCATCCGGTTTCTCCTTATGCATCACATCATACGCTGCCGCGATAATATTGCCCATCGTCTCCCCGAGGTTGCGCCCGGCGCACTCCAGGCTGTAGTCCGGCGCCCGCAGACCCAGATCATCAAAAAAGACACCGTTCAGCGTATAGGCCCAGTTCTGCCCCGTATGCACCAGTATATGCTCAAAATACCGGTCAAACGCCTTGATGCAGGCGGACAGCCGAATGATCTCTGGCCGCGTGCCAATGACGGTCATCACCTTCAGTTTGTTCATCGCTACCCCCATACTTGCCGCTCACTCGTCCATCTTGGCAGCGTATGTGTCCGGACGCTGCGGATCGAACACCTCGCTGGCCCATATCAGCATCACCATGTCGCCCGCACCCGTGTTCGTTACTTCGTGGATGTATCCCGGCGGTATCGTTACCGCCTGCGGCTCCTCCGCAGAAACGGCGTATTCGTGTACGCGGTCCCCGCCCAGCCTTTTCAACCGTATCACGCCCTCACCGCTCGCTACGAAAAATGTCTCCGTCTTGGTCTGGTGCCAGTGGCCGCCCTTGGTGACGCCGGGCCGTGCGCTATTGACGGACACCTGTCCTGCCGAAGGAGACTTGACGCACTCCGCAAATGAGCCGCGTTCGTCGCGATGCATCACCAGCGGTTGCGCCAGACCGTCTTCGGGCAGATAGGATAAATATGTGCTGAACAGCTGCCGTGTCAGCGTATCGCCCACGTCCGGAACGAACAATCCCGGCCGACTGTGAAACGCATCGATTATCTGTGCCAGATGTCCCACCGACACATGATGCGTAACGGGAACGACGCAGTACCCTCCCGGTTTATCCGCATACCCTTGCAGCGCTCCCGTAAACGCCATCGTCACGTCGTCAATATACGCCAGTTCAATCACCGCATCCGGGTCGTCCACGCGCATCGGCAGCCCACGCGCAGCGTTATGGCAGAACGTGGCCACCACGCTGTTGTAGTGTGGCGCGCACCATTTGCCGAACACGCCGGGCAGCCGGTAGACGTAGACCGGCGCGCCCGTCGCCGCCGCGTAATCAAACGCCAGCGCCTCCGCCCGTTTCTTGCTTCTGCCATAAGCGTTGTCCAGCCGCGCCTGAACGGATGACGACATCAGTACCGGCACAGATTTACGCTGACGCATCAGGCTTTCCAGCAGCCGTTTCGTGAATGTCACGTTTTCCTCGAAGCCGGCCTCGTCCGCCGGTCTGTTCACACCCGCCAGATGAAATACAAAATCGCACGCGCCCGCGAATGAATCCAGCAGCGTCGGACCCGTATCCCTGTCAAACAGCAGCAGCTCGCCCAGACCGTTCGCTTCAATATGCGCGCACAGATTCTTACCTATAAACCCGTACGCCCCCGTCACCAGCAGCTTCATACTTCCCTCCAGCCCGAAAGCTCGCCTGCGACATATTCACAGCCGAGCAGCGTTTGTTCCAGTTCCGCCTCTGTCAGACGGTGCGTGTTGCTCGAATTGTACTCCTCCATACCCGCGACCTGCCGATTCCCGCTGCTGAAATACTTGGCGTAGTTCAGGCCGCTGGTGTCCGCGGGTATGCGGAAGAAGTCTCCCATGTCGATGGCGGCTGCCCGCTCTTCCCGCGTCAGCAACGTCTCATGAATTTTCTCGCCCATCCTCACGCCGATCACTCGCACTTCGTTGTCGGCTCCGAACAGCTTTTTAAGCTCCTGTGCCAGCTCCCCGATTGTGCTAGCCGGAGATTTTTTTACCATCAAGTCTCCCGGCTGCGCGTGCTCGAACGCGAATAACACAAGATCGATAGCCTCCTCCAGATTCATCAGGAACCGCGTCATGCCGGGATCGGTCAGCGTCAGCGGCTCACCCGCTTTGATCTGACTGATAAACAGCGGTATCACCGACCCGCGTGATGCCATCACATTGCCGTAGCGTGTGCCGCAGATCAGCGTGTCCCGGCTGGCGCGCGATTTCGCGATAAACGTCTTTTCCATCAGCGCCTTGGACATGCCCATCGCGTTGATGGGATACACCGCCTTGTCGGTGGACAGGCAGACCACCTTGCGCACACCCGCCTCAATGGCCGCGGTCAGCACGTTCTCCGCACCCAGCACGTTGGTCTTCACGGCCTCCATCGGAAAAAACTCGCAGCTGGGCACCTGTTTCAATGCCGCAGCATGAAATATATAGTCCACACCGTATACGGCATTGCGCACACTGGATATGTCGCGCACATCCCCGATCATGAACTTCAGCTTGGGGCTGCCGTAGCTTTTGCGCATATCATCCTGTTTTTTTTCGTCGCGTGAGAACACACGGATCTCCCCGATATCCGTGCCGATGAAACGCCCGATCACGGCGTTGCCGAACGAGCCCGTGCCGCCGGTGATCAACAGTGTTTTGTCCTTAAACATGCCGTATACCGTTCCCTATTAAAGTATGCGTTACAGCCGGATATTTTCACGTATCCTGACTGTATAGTTTATTCACTCAAAGACAAAGATGAAGCTTGTCCCCGATCAAAAGTCACGGCGGTGACAGTACAAATATGACATGTATAAGCATCGTGTTTATAACTTTGGTGTTAACCGATAACAAAAACAATCAGCCCGATTATCTAGGCCGATTGTTATGTGCTGTGCATCCTCTTTCAGCCCGGAAAAAGCTCCCGGACAATCGTCTCGGCCCGCTGCCTGTAAGTGTGTTTCTGCGCCATTATCAGCGCATTCTTCCGGACCCTGTTGTAAGCCTCTGGCTCATTCCGGTAATACTCGACGATCTCCAGCGTCTCCTTTGGCGAAGACGTATATACGAAACCGTTTCCTTCCGGGAAAGTCGCTCTCATTGCTGCCGTATCGTAGGACAGGCCGAACCCTCCGGAGCCCAGTATCTCAAACGCCCTCTTGATGATGGAATGCTCGTAATTCTGTGGCACCAGATTGATAAAACATCCGCTGAATATTCTGTGTATGTGCTCGTAGGGCACATGACCGTGAAAGCAGTTCCGGGGGATATCCAGCCCAAACACCTGCCTGAAAGGATAATCCGCTGCGTTCGCGCCGTAGAAATGGACTTCATTACCGCCTTCTATCAGGGGCTTGAACAGTATACGCATCGATTCATGGCGCAAATGCTCCGGCATCGTTTCGGCCAATGCTCGATACCAGTTACCGACGAAAGTAATCTTGCCCGCGTACTCATCGTCTGCCAGCACCGGATGATGCATCTGGGCGTTTGAGGCGAACAGCAGAATATAGCATGGTATACCCAGCTTGCTGATCCTTTCCTGCATGACGGGACATATGGTAAACACCGCATCCGGCCCGGACGCACGGATCAGATTCATTTCAAGAGCTTCCCAGAGTACGCCGTCGGTGTCCCAGTGGACATATATCGTTCCTGGTGAAGTCTTTTTACCGATGGTATTCAGCATCTCCTGTCTGTAAAACGACGGCGTTCCCAGCGTCATGAATATATCGGGTTTGGCTTCCCTGATGTACTGTCCCAGCTCATGCGCCGTTTCGGGATGGATGATATCCGTCTCACAGCCGATTTCCAGAAAGCCGCTGGCAACTTCGACAGAAAAAACATAGTCACCGTAAATCACAATTTTCATGGTGTCCCCCCTTGGCCGTAAAATCTGTAGATTAGTAAGAGCTTTGATTAATGTATTTGGCGGTCAGACGTCACGATTCGCTTCCCAGCCTGTCTTCAATCATCTTCAGATTGCCCTGCAGGCGCTGATCATCCGGGCTGAAAGCCAGTGCCGCACGCGCATGCGCGGCGGAACGTTCATACATGCCCAACCAGTAGCAGGCGATGGCGCCCAGGTCGTCTGGCGTATAGTCCCATGCCAGGCCCGCGTTCACGAATGTCTTTGAGTGCTCCTTGATCTTCAGCGCCTCCTCCACCATGCAGAACGTCAGCGGCCAGTCGTGCAGCAGGTAGCCCAGTTTGGCGAACTCCACATACGCGTCGCGCATGTGCGGCGCTTCGGCGATTGCCCGGTAGTACCACGCGTAAGCCTCCTGTGTACGGTTCAGCCTGTACGCGCTGATCGCCATCCACCGCATGGCTGCGCAGCGCTCCTCGTTCCACGTGGATGCGGGCAATGCCAGATAGCGTTTCAGTGTCTCGATACACTGCTCCCACTCACCCTTGTACATATACTCGCGGCCCAGGTAATAGTTCATGCGGCTGCAATCTGGATTCTCCTCCACCGCCATCTCCAGCAGCGGCAGATAGGACCCGCGGGATTTTCCGCTGTCCGGATAATGGTTCAGCACAATACCGTCCAGAAACACCGTCTTTTGCGGCTCATCTTTAAGCCAGCACAGCCATTCGTGGATGGGATAATGCCACTTGAACCCCTCGCGCGAATGGATTTTGGAATAGTGAAACTGCACATATGGCGTTCCGTCTGCTCTCAGTGCCCAGTTGTACAGATACTTGCCCGTGTTGGTGTCGCTCTGCCACTTCTGCTCGATAACATCCCGCCAGCCCGGCTCGAACAGTTCATCGAGGTCCGTGCAGACGCAGATGTCCGCATCCCCCGGCACATGGTCCAGCGATATATTTCGCGCCACGTCAAACCGCCACGGCCTCACCTCGTCCACATACACCACCGCACCCCTCTCGCACAGTTTCTCCACCGTACCGTCGGTGGAGCCGGTGTCCGTCACCACAATCATGTCGGCCTCGCCCATCGAGTCCATCCACCGGTCCACGAACTTCTCCTCGTTTTTGCAGATGGCGTAAACGCAAACCTTGTATTTGCCCACAGTCATTCCCCCGCCTGTTTGTCATCCAGCTTGAGCCGTATCAGTTCCAGATTGCTCTTCAGCCGCGCGTTGTCCGGCTCCATATCACAGGCTTTCTGCGCGTACGCGTACGACTTTTCGTACAGCCCCAGCCGGTAGCACGCGATAGCGCCCAGATCGTAGAAGCTGTAACCCCACGCGTTGGGGTCGTACAGATAGCTTCCCGACTTCTGCGTGATGCTTAAGGCCTTCTCGACCATCAGATAAGTCAGCGGCCAGTCGTTCTCCAGATAACCCAATGTTGCCAGCTGCAGATATGGCTCGCGCACATTCGGGCATTCCGCAACCGCCCTGAAAAGCCACTGCTTAGCCTGCCGGTTGTCGCCCTTGCTCTGGTAGCTTTTCGCGATGTACCGCATGGATGCGCTGCGCTCCTCATCCCATGCCGCTGACGGCAGCGACAGATGCCGCTTGAGCTCCCCGATGCACTTGTCGTGCATACCGCGGTACATATATTCCCGCCCCAGCCAGAACGCCGTGCGGTCGTCGTCCGGATTCTCCTGCGCGGACAGCTCCAGCAACGGCAAATACTGCGAGCGCGGCTTTGCGTTGTCCGGGTAGTGGTTGAGCACCATGCCGGGCACCCACACCGTCTGATCCGGGTCATCCCCGCTGTATTCCAGCACCTCATGCACCGGATGCACCCAACGGAAGCCATGCCGCCGGTGCACCTTCTCCATCGCAAACTGCTTGTTCGGTGTGCCGTCGCTGTTGAAGCTCCATGTGAAGAGGTAACGCGCGTGCGTGTGCTGCGGCTGCCATGCCGCCTCCAGCTTCTGCCGCCAGCCCGGTTCAAATATCTCGTCCAGATCGTTGGAGACGCAGATGTCCACATCATCCGGTATATGGTCCATCGCCTTGTTGCGCGCCGTGTCGAAACGCCACGGGCTGGTGATATCGACATATACCGCCGCCCCCCGTTCACGCAGCTTTTCCACCGTGCCGTCTGTCGATCCCGTATCGGATACCACCACGATGTCCGCCTCGCCCACAGCATCCATCCAGCGGTCCACAAACTTTTCTTCGTTCTTGCATATTGCATAAACACATATTTTGTATTGACCCAAGCTAATAAACCTCTCTGATCCTTCTCATTTAAGCATATGAAGCAATAGCTAAAGCGGTGATACTTTATAACCACTGTCATAAAGAAAGCCGGGCGCCATGCCCGGCTTTTTGAACCTTAAAGTTAAGACAGCAGTATCACATCAAGCTGAGCGCCCACATTCGTTGCCGACGTTGTAAAGGGAGTAGCCACAGAACTGTTTCTCAACGTAAGCACATCCCCGGCAGCAAGCGTCAACATCGCATCGCCACTCGTTTCACCAGTGGCGGTAAGCAGATCTACGCTTGTAGACGCATCTACCGTCCCATTTACGGCAATCGATATAGTAGCTCCAGTACCGGCCGTAATGTTGACGGCATAGTAGATCTGGTAGGTGCCGGCGATAGGAACCGTCACCGCCGCAGTTCCCGCGGTATGCGTCACTCCGCTCAGCGGACCATTGGAATCGAAGGTTACATCCGTGCCAGCGGTAACAACTTGTGAACCACTCGTATCATACACATAACCGAAAGTTGTGGTCCCTACCGCTGGACCGGTCGGTCCGGTGTCGCCTGTCGGTCCCGTGTCGCCGGTCGGCCCCGTATCACCTGTCGGTCCCGTATCACCTGTCGGCCCGGTATCACCCGTCGGTCCCGTATCACCTGTCGGTCCCGTGTCACCCGTCGGTCCCGTGTCGCCTGTCGGTCCCGTGTCGCCGGTCGGCCCCGTATCACCTGTCGGTCCCGTGTCACCTGTCGGCCCGGTATCACCCGTCGGTCCCGTATCACCCGTCGGTCCCGTAT
>JAEWWC010000187.1 GCA_023396555.1 Bacillota bacterium | reverse complement strand
GCGCCCACCAGCGTGCCGATGCCGCCCACCAGTTGGCCGACCACCTTCTCCTTGCGCGCCATCACCGCCGCCCAGTCGAACGATGCGCCCTGCGTACTCACACCGAACATCGCTGCGCTTTTAGCCGTGTGGTAAACGGACGCCGATTTGAGCAGCGCCTTGGTCGGTATGCAGCCCCTGTTGAGGCACACGCCGCCCAGCTTCTCCTTCTCGAACAGCACCGCCGTGAGGCCGTTCTGCGCCGCCTTGATGGCCGCCACATATCCGCCCGGGCCGCCGCCGATGACGGCCACATCATATGTCATATCTATTTGCTCCCTTCATCCGGGCCCAGTATGATCTTGAGCCCCTCCCTTTTCTCAGCCAGCTCGAAAGCCACGGCGGCTTCGTCAAACGAAAACCAGTGCGTGAATATATCGTTTATCTGTTTTGATTGGCGTATCAGCTCCATCATCTCGGGTATCTCCGAGTCGTGGAAATTGCGCGAGCCCTTCAACGTGATCTCGTTGGAGATGAGTCCGTCGAACAGGTTCAGCGTGATGCTGCTGCACACGCCCACCTGCACCATGGTGCCCCGGCACTTGAGCATTTCAAGGTCCGTTTTGATCGCCGCCGCGTTGCCGGAGCAGTCGATCACCTTATCCAGCCCCTGCCCGTTCGTGATGGCGCTGATCTCCTTTCGGACGTCGTGCCTGCCGTTGACCGTGCAAGCCGCACCGAACCGGCGGGCCACTTCCAGCCGTTCTTCGATCACGTCGATGGCTATCGGAATGCCGCCGAAGTGCGCCACGCTCAGTATGCACATGATGCCCAGCGGTCCCACGCCGGACACACCCACGTACTCGCCCGGTTTTATCTCCGCCTTTTTGGCGGCATGAAACGGCGTACCCAAAGCATCCGTCAGCAGCACGCCCTGCTCAAACGTGATGTCGTCCGGCAGCGCCCTTAAGTTCACCTCGGGCACGGCGACGTATTCGGCGTCCCCGCCGTCCACATCAAAGCCGATGACGCTGAGGTCCTTACAAAATATATAGTCTCCCGCCTGACAATGGGTGCACTCCATGCATGTGATGTGGCAGTTCAGAAACACCCGGTCTCCGGCATGGAACGCCGCGCTCCCGCCTGGCTGCACCACTATGCCCGCCACCTCATGCCCCGGTACGATATCCGTCTGCGCGGGGTTGTGATATAGCAGCTCAATATCCGTGCCGCAAATGCCGGCTGCCATCACCTTCACCAGTGCATACCCATCGGGCAACGTCGGCGTGGGGTTATCGACGGTCAGCGCATGGCCTTTTCCGTCCAGAACAACCGCTTTCATTCGTTCCTCCAGAATCACATCTTCATGTCGATGATGATCTCGATGCCTCCGCCTTTTCGGAGCAGCTCGATGCCCTCCTCCAGCTTATCCAATGGCAGCGTATGCGTGACCAGCTCTTTGAGGTTCAGCACGCCGCTTTCCAGTATGGCCACCGCCTTGGGGAACGTCGCGTTGGCCAGCCATGTACCCAGCACCGACGCTTCCTTGAATATCACCTGGCTTTGCACCACTTCCGGCTGCGCTTTCGTGTTCACGCCGAACAGCAGCACCTTGCCGCCCTTGCGGATCACCTTGATCGCGGACATCATCTGCGAGCCCACCACATCGATGGCGAAATCCGTACCGATGCCCGTCTTCTCCAAAACAAAGGCCTCGATATCCGTCTCCATCGGGTTCACCACATAGTCCGCGCCGCTCTTCAACGCGAACTCGCGCCGCAACTCGGAGGGCTCCGAAACGATGATGGGATACGCGCCTGACGCTTTCATCAGCTGCACGAAGAGCAGGCCAATGGGGCCCGCGCCGATCACCGTGACGCTTTCGCTGGGGTTCACTCGAATCTTGTTGATGCCATTCACCGCACAGGCCAGCGGTTCCGCGAACGCCGCGATCTCCGCCGGCAGGTCATCCGCAATCTTGAAAGCCACCTTCTCGGAGACGCGGATGTATTCCGCAAAGCCGCCCTCGCCACCCAGCCCCATCGGGATGATGTTCTCGCACTGGTTGGGGTAGTTCATGCGGCAGTATTTGCAGACGCCGCAGTAGTCGTTCGGGTTGACGACGACGCGATCTCCCGCCTTAAAATTCTTCACGGCGGGGCCGATCTCGATCACCTTTCCGACCAGCTCGTGACCCAGCACGTTGTCCGGCTCCATGTTGTACGCCGGCGGCACCGACATCACATGCACATCCGTCCCGCAGATGGAACATACCTCTATCTCCAGTATCATGTCGTCGCCCTTCTGTATTTTGGGCGAGTCTATCTCCGTAATTTCCAGCACACCGTTTCCTCTGAACATGGCGGCCTTCATCTTTTCCTTCATCGCATTTACCTCCTTACTTTTTACCCCAAAAAGCTTCGCTTTTCGGGGACCCCGATTTTTACACCGGTTAAAACGTCACCCCCGACTCGAGTATGATGTTGGCGTACGGACGGCATTCGCCCGTGCGTATCACCGCTTTGGACGCTCCGGTCAGCTTCTTGAATTCCGCGTGCGGCACCTCCTTGATGACGATGTCCGCAAACATCTGCTGCATGACCTGATAAAGCTCCGCGTTGATCTCCCTCATCTCGGTGGCAATCGTCACCTTCTGTACGCAGAGCTCCGCCAGCACCGTCTGCAGCGTTTCAATGAAAGTGGGCACCCCCAGCTTCAGCGCCAAATCGATGCGTTCCGGGCCTTCGGGTATGGGCAGCCCCGCGTCGCCTATCGTCAGCGTGTCCATGTGCCCCATCTTTGCGATGGCGGTGGAAATATGGCTGTTGATCAGCGTTGTCTTCTTCACATGCTTACACCTGCCTTTGCAGTATAACGGGCAGCGCGTATTCGCTGTCCTGATAACGGTACGTTTTCGTGGGCCACGCGTACCCTGCGGATATCAGCTCCGCACCGTTCGGTCCGCTGATGCTGATCTCTTCCACCTTGGCACCCCGCACCGTGATGAAATTGTCCATGCTCATGCGGTCGCGGATGGTCTCGCCGTCCAGAAACGGCTGTGCCGAACCCAGCACATAGCCGGTCAGCGCGCCGGGATAGTGGAATCCGGCTTCGTCACCCATGCCGTGCGTTTTCAGCAGACGCTTGCGTTCCTCAAATAGTGACATGAAGCTATAGCCCGGCCGCATCATCGCCATCGTCTGTACTTCCAACAGGTTTAAGAGGTCGTAATTCGCCTCCAGCTGCTTGGGTATGTCGCCGAAGCAGACCATGCGCGTGATGTTGACATGCAGCCCCCTGTACGACGCGGCGGGGTGTATCAGCGCCACCTTCTCCAGCTTCTTGTGCGAAGGGTTGGGGTGCCGGTAACGGGCGATACGATCGTCCGAACCCATCAGCACCACCTTCATCGTCATATTGGCTTTGGCATATTCCCCGATCACTTCCGCTTCGATCTGCTGCTCCGTCATGCCTGGGCTGATGCGGTTTGCGATATCGTAGATCATCCGGTCACACAGCTCTGCCGCCTCCCGGTAGACCGCGATATCGCTGTCCGTCAGCGGGTAGTGCAGCCAGTAGATATCCCACAGCCTGCAATCCGCGCCGTCCACCGGCATATCCGATACAACGCGGACGCCTCCGGCCAGCTTGATGGCCCGCTGCTCGCGTGACTCCTCGTACCAGTACAGTGACACTTTCTCAATGCCGAGGCCTTCCAACTCATCGTCAAAAATGCGGTCCGCGTCCATGTACTGCGCCACAAGCACCACGCGGTCCACCGTCACCAGCAGCACGCCGAACGCCGCTTCCGTATCGCGCAGCACCTTGAAATCACCGCCGCCCGTCAGCCAGGCGGTGTTGTCTCGCCGTCCCAGTATGGCCGCGCTGTAACCGTTTTGTGTCATGTACGCCCGCAGCCGCTGTGTCTTCTCAGCAAAATCCGCCGTGTTCGGATGGTTCATGCCAGCTCTCCTTTCACTGCGACATCATTTCACCGGCGCTCACGATGATCGCTTCGCCGGTGATATGGTCAGCCAGCGTCGAGGACAGGAACAGCACGGCTTTCGCTTGGTCCTCCACCGTTCCCAGCCGCTTCAGCGCCGTTTTGTTGATCCACTCCCGCTCGATCTCCGGGCTGGTGATGAACGTGCTGCGCACCATTTCGGTGTCCGTTGCGCCGGGGCAGATGGCATTCACGTTGATGCCGTATTCGCCCAGTTCCAGCGCACACACCTTGACAAAGCCGTTCAGCGCCGATTTGGTGGCGCAGTAGCCCGCCTCCTCCGGCGTGGGTTTTTTGCCCGAGCAGGAGGATACATGTACGATCTTGCCGCTCTTCTGCGCTACCATCACCTTGGCCGCCGCCTGTGTGATGAGGAACGCACCCGTCATGTTGACGGCGAATATCTTCTCCCACTGCGCCTGCGTCATGTCCACCATCTTCGCGTGAATGAGAATACCGGCGCTGTTGCACAGTACGTCCAGCCGCCCGAACTCTTGAGTGGCACGCTCCACCACGGCGTCCGTATCCGCCTTGGAGGTGATGTCCATCTTCATGCCTAAGCATTTTTGGCCGGTGGCTTCGGACACTTCATGCGCCGCCGCCGTCACCTTTTCCTCGTTGACGTCGCACAACAGCACGTCGGCCCCGTTCTGCGCGTAGATCAGCGCCACCGCTTTGCCGATGCCCTGCGCCGCGCCCGTCACAATCGCTTTCTTTCCTGTCATCAAACCAAACATGGTTATTGCTCCTTTACGCTATATCAAAGCCAGATAGATGTTTTCGACCGTCTCTTTGAGCCGCTTCATGAACTCCGCCGCCAGTGCGCCATCGATCAGCCGGTGATCCACCGATATCGTCAGCGTCATCATAGGCCGTATCACGACTTCGCCGTTCACGGCCACCGCTTTTTCCTTCGCCGCGGCCACCGCCAGTATCGCGGCTTCCGGTGGGTTGATGATGGCGGAGAACTCGTCGATGCCCGATGCGCCGAGGTTGCTCACCGTGAAGTTGCCGCCCTTGAACTCCTCCGGCAGCAGCTTGCCACCGCGCGCCTTCTCGGTCAGCGCTGCTGTTTCCTGTGCCAGCAGGCTGATCGACAGCTTATCCGCCGCCTTGACGACAGGCACCACGAGGCCGTTATCCACGCTCACCGCCATACCGATATTCACGTCATTGAACGTGACAATCTCGTCGCCGTCCAGCTGCGCGCACATCTGCGGCATACCGG
>JAEWWC010000165.1 GCA_023396555.1 Bacillota bacterium | reverse complement strand
ACATGGCGATAGTGTACAGAGCCCAACTGGCGGGCGACGCGGGTGTCCAATCGGTGGCCAGCTACAGCCGCGAGATATACGGTATGTTCCGGCGGGTGCTGGATCGCGGAATCGCGAGGGGCGAGCTCAGGACGGATATGCCCGCCGATGTGCTGACGCGGCATCTGATGATGGCTCTCCGGGGGATCACCTACGAATGGTGTATCCGCCACCCGGACTTCGATTACAAGGCGCAGGCGCAGGCGCATCTGATACTGCTGCTGGAAGGCTTAAGCGCGTCCGCGTCCGTCTGACCAAATATGGCGCGTGATCGATAACGGAGAATTTGTATGCAAGAGACTCATTATCTGTCCGCGAATACGCATGGGACATACAAAGCCACAAAGGCGTTTATGTTTTTTGGAATAGCAGGATTGACTTTTGCGTTGTTGTTCATTCTATGGCCTATATCAATAGGAGCGGAATGGTTGGGGAAAGGTATCGTTATTACTGTGGCCCTGCTGATCTGCGTTCCGCTGATTCTCGTCAGTTTAGTCGTCAGGGTTTATATCGACGAATACAAAATCGAGCATCGCAGCTTGTTCGGCGTAAGAAAGAGTATGGCCTGGGCGGATATCCGCTGTGTTTATGAGACATATGCAAGCCGTGACGACGGGTATCTGATTATACACTCCGATAGGGACAAAATGACTATTGGCTTTTACATGGTGGGATTTGATTCCTTGGAGAGGCAGATAGAAAAATATTACCCTGATGCGTTCAATGCCCGGCAGGTCATTCAATCAGACGTTAAAACAAAATACTTTTCGACAAGAGGCAAGATAACGCGGTTTGACGCAAACAGAGTGTATTTTGCTATAGGTGTGATCACTATTCTTGTTGTTGGAGCAGTAATGCTGATGCCAGAAAATCCGCCTTCCAATGTAGCAGTCAAAATTATTCTGCTCGGGATGCTTTCTTTCTGTGCGTTCATCCTGATTGCTGTTTCATTGAAAAAACTATATGTCAGTTCAGACAGTATACTTTTGAACACTTACGGAAAACGTCTTGAAATGCGCTGGCAGGACATTAATTGCGTCAGGACGGATATGCCCGGCCGCATTGATTTATACAGCGGTAAAACCCGCATACGCATTTATGCCGATTTCCCCGCCTATCCGGTGATTGAAGACCTCGTGCAGCAGTTCGCACCCAAGGCAGCCCGCTTTGCCCAAACGGACAAACAGCACGGGCGTATCCGTTGATATGAAAACAGATGGCTCGAACTTTCCGTCGTGCCATCTTATTGCCTCTCAATTTATTTTACGTTCCTTATTGCATCAGCCGCCTGCCAGCTTTTCCATGGCGTCGCCGGACAGCCGGAACACCGTCCAGTCGTCCATCGGCTGCGCGCCCAGCGACCGGTAGAAGTCGATGCTGGGCTGGTTCCAGTCGAGGCATGCCCACTCCAGACGCCCGCAGCCGCGCTCCTGCGTGATCTGCGCCAGCCGCTTCAGTATCGCCTTGCCGATGCCCTGTCCGCGGTATTCGGGCAGCACGAACAGGTCTTCCAGATAGATGCCCGCCTTGCCCAGGAACGTGGAGAAGTTATGGAAGAACAGCGCGAACCCGACTTCTTTGCCGTCCGCCAGCGCGAAGAACACCTCCGCTTTGCGCTTTTCGAATATCCACTCGCGCAGCAGCTCTTCGGTGGCCTGCATCTGGCTGCTCAGCTTTTCATAGTCGGCCAGCGCCTGAATGAAGTAGAGTATCAGGCCGGTGTCTTCGGGGGCCGCGTCGCGGAAGGTCACGGTGTGGTTCATGATGTCACCTCAAAATTTGCGGTATTGGCGTAAGTCCTGTTGCATATGTCTATTATTATATATCATCACGGGCATTCAGGACAAGCAAAAGACGGCCTTTCCGGCGCCAGCCGCCGAAAAAGTAAAAGTTAGATTATCTTATTGCAAATGACATATTTCGCTATTGACACAAGGCTAGGGATGAAATACACTAAAAGCAAGTTAAAAAATGGGTAAGCTGAGAAGTATAATCATTATATGGACACTTTTGATTATATGGAGCTAATAGTGTAACCGGACCCTCTTGGAAATTTATTTTTGGGAGGAAAAGGTATGAGAAAATTATTAGCAGTGATTCTGATCTTCATGATGGTATTCGGTGTATCAGCAGTCGCTCTGGCTGGAGACGTTCAGCACGACCTGGTTGACAATTCAAGCGTCAGCGTACAGGAATTCAGCGTGATTTATACCGGAGATCCGGTTATTATCACAGCCGTTACACCTAAAAACGGTTCCTATGTGAAATCCGAAGTTTTTGCTACCGGCGCAGGCGCAACAGTAGTGTCGAATAACGATAGAACACTCACGACTGTAAATGGAATCGGTGTTTATACCACTACTGCAGTTTTCACAGCAGATCAGGAGGGAACATATATTGTCACTTACGAAATAGTCATGGGCGCTGGGAAAAGTGAAGTGACTTTTGTTTCATCAGGAGCAAGTGAAAGCTTCAACGTCATCGACAAGACTCCTGCTTTAGAAGGAATTGGCTTTGAGCAAGTTTCCAAAACGTCCGTCGGTATTAATTGGCAGGTGAAAGGATATGTCATTTATAACTACAGTGATGGAAGTTTGGTAAAGGGAGTATTAGAGACATTTGTATATAAAAAGGGTGCTACCTATGATATAACGCGTGATGGTTTCACCTATACGCTGAGCTAATTCTTTGCAGTAAATATGATAAATTGCAGGATTGGGCGGAGCTTTTGTCTCTGCCCTTTTTATCTTTTAGAGAATAGAGGTGACCCCGCATGACCCCATCCCCAGCCGAAACACTCTTCCGATACCTCGCGGTGGCCGATGAGCCGCGCGCGGCGGACATCATCATCGGCTTTGGGCACTTCGATATGGACATACCGCGGCAGTGCGGGCGGCTGTATCAGGCGGATTTCGCGCGCCATATACTGCTGACGGGCGGAGTCGGCGCGGGCACGGCGGATCTCGGGCAGCCGGAAGGGCTGGCGTTTCGGGAGGAGCTGCGGCGGGCATTTCCCGGCATACCGGACGCGCACGTGACCGTGGAGCACGCGTCCACCAACACATCTGAAAACGTGACATTCAGCGCGGCTTTGCTGCGAGAAGCGGACACGGAGTTTTGCTTCGAACGTGGCATACGCCGCGTGATCGCGGTGGCGTCGCCATACCGGCAGCGCCGCGTGATGCTCACGCTGAATCAGCTATACCCGGATATCGAGATCATCAACGCGCCGCCGCCGTCGTCGTATGAGGCACAGCGGGCGCTGTTTACGGGGAAGGGGCAGGAACTGGACGCGCTGCTGGCGGGCGAGGTGGAGCGGCTGGTGAAGTACGCGCGGCTGGGCTACATCCGCGGGGAGCCGCTGCCGCCTGAGATCGAGGCTGCATGGCGGGAACTCAGCAGACAGGTTCAGGATAAATAAACCCAGTAACTTATTGGAAGAATGGGCATCGATGAAAAGATGTCCTTTTTTTATTGAGTGAATATACTATATTACCAAAACAAAATAGGAGATGATATTTGTGCTTTCTGACAGTGAATTTATAACCATGTCAATCGATCTGAATCTATTTTTCTTAAGGATAATGAAGGAACACGCACTGTTTCTGCAGCTGGGGCTTACTCCAAAGGACAGCAGCTTAGGAGAGCAGGCTGCCGCACTCAGAGCGGGTTTTGACAACCTGCTGACACAGGCAACAAACCTGGCGAACGGCATCGTCAGCCGTGCCGCCGTCGATTCACAACAGATTACCACACAATATACATTGGAAGCGGAGCGCCTCACATACTTTTATACCGGCTTGCCCATTAACATGGCGCTCACGCAGCAGGAAGCCATGCTCAGGCCGTCCAACCAGCCGTTAGGCACCGGCACGGCGGCGGCGGTGGAAATGCTGGACCGTCAGGCATACCAGCATACGGCATCGCTTGTGGCGTACAAAGAAAAAATGCTGGCAAATGTACGCTCATGCAAGATGTTCACATTGAATTATCCGCTGCTTATCGAGCATATATTGCGTGAAGCAAAGTTCTTCATGAACATGCTCGTGGCTCTAGTGCGGCGCGATGATATTATGACGCCGGAAAACCTCATCAATCAGGAGGTGTTCTGGAATCGCCAAATGGCCGAACACGCTAAATTCATTGCGGGCCTTTTGGACCCGTCAGAAGAGACGCTCATTGATACGGCTAGGGACTTTGGCACGCAGTTTGACACACTGACCGCGCAAGCGGCTGAGGCCACCAGGCAGACCGCAGGCATTCCGCAGATCACGACGCAAAGCCTTGAGGAAACACAAAAGCTGCGGGATTTCAAGGTTGCCGGAACAAGCGGTATTTTGGAATGCAAGATACAGTCTATTATTATTCCGCTGCTGGCCGACCACGTTTTACGCGAGGCCAACCATTATTTGTGCGTGCTGGGAATGTGCGGGTCAGGTCAATAGAATCTACTGTGACAATGAATAAGCCCGGCCTCTTGCGATCAGGAACCGGGCTTATTATAATGGCTAACCGGCAGCCCGGCGGATTTTAATCCGCTCTTCTTCTTAGCATCGCGCCGCCAATGATATAGAGAATCGGCAGCACAAAGCCCAGCAGACTCCATATGGAAAAGTCCATGATGAGGAGTACAAACATGACGATTGCCGCCACGATGCCGGCGAATACAAAGAAGCCGGATCGGCCGGTGTCGTCGCTTCTGCGGAAGCCCAGCGCGCCAAACACCAGCTCAAGTACGCTGGCGATCAGCAGCAGCACCAGGCCTGTAGCCCAGTAGTTGGGGTTATTGTCCGCGTTCACCAGCGCCACCACGGAGATCACGGCGGCGATCACGCCGTATATCACCATCAGCAGGCTGGTTTCTTTGAGTAAAAACTTACTTTCTGACATCTGTCCACTTTCCTTTCACTATAGTTTCAGGCACATGAATAATGCCATACTATATTTTTTGTGTTATTTCGAAAAATATGCGGCAGTGAATTTGAGAAGTATAAAGGAACAAACTATATAATAAAATTATTCATTTGTTTTTGATTCTTTTATGAGGGTTGTTTGGACGCTGCCCATGCGCGTTATGGCGTGGGGAAAGGTATGCTCAAGGCCGTTGTGTGTGGCGTTATAACAAAAAACGCAAACATTGTTGAGTATTGGCCTGTTGACATATATAATGGTACTTAAGGCTCCGGGATCGGCATCTTGTGTTTGGAGGGGTATCATGAGAAAGGCAACGGCTGTGGTACTTGCGGCGGCGCTGCTGTTTGCGGCGGCTCCTGTGGCGCTGGCAGACGACGGAATGACAAACTATGAGCTGGCCGGCCTGTCGATGCGGCTGGACCTGCCGGACGGCTGGCTGGCGGTCACGCGGGACAACGAACCCGGCAACGAAACGCTGAAGGCGATGGGGCTCGGTCGGGACTATCAGTCGGCGCTGACGGACAACGATATCTGGCTGCAGGCCGCCTGCCCCGATGAGCAGATCATGTTCACGGTGACGGCCCCGCCGGATGCTGCACTGGGCGCGCTGGATATATATCAGCTCAGCGACATGGATGAGCAGGAGTTGGCCGATTTCAGGGACAATTACATGGTGACGTTCGGGGGAGCGGACAGTGGCATCGCTTTCCGGGATTTCTATACTGCGAACGGCGTCACCTACTATATTCTGGACGCCGTAACGGGCGGCGGATCGGTCGCCCAGCAGTACAATACCGTCGTCAACGGCCACATGGTCGTGCTGACCATCGGGACGACGGGCGGCTCCAATGCGTCGTTGGAGGACGTGATGCGGCAAATCGTGGACAGCGCCCGTTTTGAGCTGGTTTCAAAGGAAGCCGCTCAGGTTTCGGAGGCGGACAAGGCTGAAATGCCGGATGAACCTGTGCCCGCGGGCTTAGCCGAAAAGACGAATGCACCCGCGAACGAAAGCGCGGATATCGGGGCTGTGCAAACCTCGGCAGAGAGTGATGCCGGAATGCAGGGCGCGCCGATGATCACGATCGTGATCATTGCGGCGGCTGCGCTGGCGTTGGGCGCGCTGGCGGTATGGATGGTCCGGCGGAGCAGGCGCAAAGTTCGGGGTTAGATATAATCGACTCAAATAAAATGAGCCGCGACAGTATCGTAATGCTCGCGGCTTTTGTTATGGGGTCCCCGAAAAGACGGAGGCTTTTTGGGGTAGGTTATTCCTCGGGCTGCGTTTGATCCGCTGCCTGCTGTTCCTTTTTTCGCTTGGTATACAGCGAGAGATTGGCAAAGAATATTGTGATCATGCATAGCATGAGCGTGATGGACGACCACATCGGCAAGCCGCCCAACGTGCTGACCAGCATATTGACCGCGGCGATCAGCATCGCGACGGATGCTATCACGAGGGCGATCTTCGACGTTTTGAGTGTGCCTTTGTTCATGAGTCCTCCTGTATGTTTTCAGTCTGCCGCTTCCGCCTCGGCCTGAGCCGCTTCCATTTCCGCTTCGGCCTGCGCTGCCGCAGCACGGCGTTTGGGCAGGAACGAGTCGACCAGCGCGATGGCGACGCCCGTCAGCACGGCGAGCACGCCCAGTCCCGTCTTGAGCGGGATGCTTTCTACCTGGCCGTCCGTTCCGGGGATGATGAGCGCGAACATCGTCGCGAATATGGGCTCCATCGCGTAGACCAGTCCGGCCACGGAGGGAGTCGTGTACTTGAGCGCCACCACCTGTCCCACAAAGCCGGCGGACGTATTGATCACGCCCATGAACACGATGCCGAATATGAACGACGCCTTAAAGCCGGTCAGCTCAAAGCCGTAAACGCCCCACAGCGCGACGAACAGCACCGCCGCCACGACGATGTGCGCCGAGCCCAGCACGTCGGCGGGATGCTCCGCGCCGTACTTGGCGCAGTACAGTATCTGGAACGAGAAGCCCACGGCGCAGAGCGCGGTGAGCACGTCGCCAATATTCAGCTTCAGTGACAGGCCGCCCGAGAGCACGCCCACACCGCCGAAAGCGACGAGGCAGCCCACCCACAGCGCGGGGGAGAGCTTCTTCTTGAACAACAGCCGCTCGAGTATAGGCACGATCAGCACGGTGGTGCTGGTGATAAACGCCGAATTGGTGACGGAGGTATAGTTGAGGCCGAATATCTGCAGCGTCATCGAGGCGAACAACAGCCCGCCCAGCACCAGCGAGGCGCGCACAAACGCGGGCGACAGCGCGTCCTTCAGCTTGCGTATGAGCAGGGGCAGCAGCACCAGCGCGGCCACGATGAAGCGCAGCGCGAGGTAGGCCGGCGTCGGCATCTCGGCATTGATGTTCTTGGTCCATATGAAAGACAGGCCCCACATCATCGTCTGAACGAGCAGGTAACCGTTCGCGAAAGCCCGCTGCCTGATTCCGTTATCCAGTGGGTTTTTCAAATTGTTCCTCCGTTTTGGCATCCAGCGAAGTATTATACAACGTTTGGGAGCGTTTGGGTAGTACCAATTGAGGGGTGCTCCGTAAAGGGCAAACGAAAAGCCCGCCGTGGCGGACTCAAAAATACGTTGTAAATTGGGCGCTCAAGCTACGTCACGCGGTCAAAAAAGGCCAGCAGCATGGCGATGGCGGCGTTGATAACGCGCTCGCGGCCGGGCTGCGGGTTGCCGAAGGTCACGCGGTCCACCGTGGAGGATATCAGGTCAAACGCGGCGACGGCCGCAGCCTGCGGGTCACCGATTTTCAGCTTGTCGCCATACTGCTCGAAATAACCGCCGATGGTCTCGATGGTGCGGCGCTTGTTCCGCTCCAGCACCTCGGCCACCTCAGGCTTGTAATAGGAGATCACGGTCAGCTCGCGGTTCAGCTCGCGCGATTCCTCGTGCACCCGTATCAGCCCGTCGATGAGCAGCCGCAGCCAGCGGGCCGGGTCCGTCCGCAGCAGCTCCGGCTGACTGAAGGCATCGTTTTTGGCGGCGGTGAACTTGGCGTTATACCGCTCCAGTATCTCAAAGAAAAGCGTATCCTTGTCCCGGAAGTACGAATACAGGCTGCCGATGGACACGCCCGCCCGCCGCGCGATCTCGTTGGTGGTGGTTTTGAAATATCCCCGTTCGCAGAACAACACCAGCGCGGCGTCCAATATCTTCTCGCGCGTTTGTATGCTGCGCGGCTGCACGGGCTTGCGCGGCTGTTTCGCGTCTCCGGGCTGCAGGGGCTTTTCAGTCTTCATACGCATTCCTCCCTGTATGTTATTGTAAAAGTACCGCATTTGTTTTGTCAATCAAAAAGTGAGCAAATGCTCACGTTTCTTGTTGACAGACGTGATGAAGCGCAATAAAATGAGTTTAAAGTGAGCGGTTACTCATATTTTGCATATTTTATATAAAGGAGTTTTTATGGAGGGTAGAAAGACAAGCGCCGTGGTGCTGGCTGTGGGGTTGGGCACATTCATGTCGTCGCTGGACTCGGGCGTGGTGAACCTGGCCATGCCGCTGATCCGCGGAGACTTTGGCGTCTCGATGTCCATGGTGGAATGGATTGTAACGGCGTACCTGCTGGTGGTGAGCAGCCTGCTGCTGACATTCGGGCGCATCGCCGACATGTACGGCCACAAGAGGGTGTATCAGACGGGCTTCATACTGTTCACGCTGGGCTCGCTGGCCTGCGGCCTGTCGGCCAGCATCGGCATGCTGATCGGCGCGCGGTGCCTGCAGGCGCTGGGCGCGGGCATGCTGTTTTCCACCGGACCTGCCATCATCACCAATAGCGTGCCGCCCGAACGGCGGGGCAAGGCGCTCAGCGTTACGTCTGTGGCGGTAGCGCTGGGGCTATGCGCCGGTCCGGTGATCGGTGGTACGCTCACCACTTTGGCGGGCTGGCAGAGCATATTCTACATCAATCTACCGGTGGGCATCATGGGCATGCTGCTGGTGCGCCGCAACATACCCAATGACGAGAAGCGCACGGTGGCCAAGTTCGACATCGCGGGCAGCGCCATGGTATTCTTCGCGCTGCTGCTGTTGCTGCTGCCTCTCAGCCTGTCGGGAGACTACGACTTACCCGTCGGCTGGTTCGCGGGGCTGCTGGGCGGCGGATTGGCGCTGGCGGCGGTATTCGTGCTGTTCGAATCGCGGCGCAACAGCCCCATGCTCAACATCAAGCTGTTCCGGAACCGCGTGTTCTCGGCCAGCAGCGCGGCTGCGATGTTCATCTACATGGCGCAGTTCATCATGGTATTCCTCGCGCCGTTTTACCTGCAGACCCTGCGCGACTTTTCTGCGCTCGCCAGCGGGCTGCTCTATCTGCCCATGCCGCTGGCCACGATGGCCGTCGCGCCCATCAGCGGCGCCATCTCCGACAAGCGCGACAGCCGCTACATAAGCTCCTTCGGCGCGCTGGTGCTGGCGGGCGGGCTGTTCATGATGAGCTTCTTTACCGCGGACACGCCGCTGCCTCTGATTATCGTGTCGATGGTGGTATCGGGGCTGGGCTTTGGCATGTTCCAAACGCCCAACAACTCGGCCATCATGGGCAACGTACCTCCCCAAAACCGCGGCACCGTGTCCGGCACGCTGGCCACGATGCGCAACATCGGCATGGCGCTGGGCGTGGCGGTATCCGGCGCGCTGTTCACCTTTGTGCAGAATGGAACGAAGGCGGCGCTGTCCGTTCAGGGCGTTGCCGGGGCGGCGCTGGAGACCGCGTCGTTCGTGCAGGGCATGCGCGTCACTTTTCTGGTGGCGGCATGCGTGGCACTCGTCTCCATGGCGGCCTCGTTCACCAAGGGCCGCGTGAAAACGCAGGCGCAGCTCGATCAGGAAAGGGCTGCGGCTGAGGCGATACAGGCGGAATAGGTTATGTGGATTTGCAGGCGGCTTGCGGGCCGCCTTTTCTCAGATGAGGGGGCTGTACCCACCCCAAAAAGTCTTCGTCTTTTCGGAGACTCCGGCACCGCAGGTGACTGGGGGAGGGGAAACGGCTTGAAACAGGTCACTCCCTCCGGCACTTTGTACCACCTCCCTCATCCAAGGGAGCATAAAAGCCTTTATGGCCACCTAAAAACGCCGGAATGACCGGCGTTTTCATATGCTCTATTTATGCTATTTCTCCGCGCCCACCAGCTCGGAATGCCCGAACATCAGCGCATCGGGCACGCCTCGCTGCCCGGTAAACGAACCGGAGTATTTGTTGATGTTATTGCCCATAAACGTCATCGTGGCTGAGCGGCCGCCATCCAGATTGAACGCCACTTCGCAGCCGTACGAAGCAAATACTTCGGCCATCTCGTCGTATGTCATGCCCTTGCTGTATTTACTGGAACGCCCGTCCACGACCACCAGCAGGAAGTGGTACGGCTCGATCATGCCTACCGCGGTGCGCGGCTGGCGGCTGGCCAGATGCCGTTTTTTCAAATCGGGCTCAATCTGGCCGTCTCTGATGAGTGTGGGGCCGAACGAGAACGAGTTCGTCACCCCTTCGTCCAGCAGCTGTTCGACAAATGTTTCGCCCGGATGGAACGCGCGCATCGTGCCATCGGGGTAGAACGCCAGCGTATCCGCCCTGTCGTCCTGCACGTAAACCTCGCCGTCCCGGATGATGAAGCCCTTGAGGTCGCTGGAGACACGGTCCATATAGTCGCCGTTCACCGCGATGACGGACTTGTATTCCCGCGCGATCTTGTAGAGCGCTTTTGTGTTGAGCCCGGGCTTATCGGGTCTCGCAAAGCCGGCGATCTCCTTCTCGGATTCCTTCAAGCGTATCTCGGCGACAAACCAGGTCTGCGGCACGTCGTTGGTGTGCCGGGTCACCTCCACGAACAGCGTGGGGGAGCGGTAAAGCCAGTGGCCGCCCTCCGCGTCTGCCGAAACCTCTTCCTTGTCGGGGAAGTATGGGTCGGGCGTGGGCGACGGCGTCGGCTCCGGTGTGGGGACCGGCGTCGGTTCCGGCGTGGGTATAGGTGTGGGTATAGGTGTGGGCGCGGGCTCAGGCGCAGCCGTGACTGTGGATTGCGGCGTTATGTCCGGTGCCGCCGATAATGCGGTGCAGCCAGCCAACAGCAGCACCACCGCAAAAAACAGCAGCAACAATCTCTTTATATGCATTTGTGTACTCCGTCTGTTGTGATATTATTCATGCACATAGTTAACATTAAGATCGCTGCCCCTTGTTTGTCAAACAAATTCTGTGTAAATCCATCCGGATCCGACAAAAAACGCCGGTTCCCCGGCGTCCTTTATGCAATTTGTTGTCGGCGCTAAATCATTCCTCCACCAGATCGGAGGCGCCGAACATCAGAGCGTCCGGTACGGGGCGCTGACCAGTGGTCGAATAGTCATACTGGTTGATGTTTTCACCCATGAAAGTCATGGTCGCCGACTGTCCGCCGTCCAGATTGTAAGCGACCTCGCAGCCGTACGACGCCATGAGGCTGGACAATTCCTCATAAGTCATGCCCACGCTCCATTTGCTCTGGCGTCCGTCCACCAATACCAGTATGAAGTGGTAGGGTTCGATCATGCCCACGGCGTTGCGCGGCTTCCTGTCAGACAGCCGCAGGTCCATCAGCCCCGGCTGTATTTCGCCGTCCTTGATCAGAGTGGGGCCGAACGAGAACGCATTCTTGACACCGTCCGCCAGCAGCGCGTCGGCATTTGTTTCACCTGCCTCGAACGTGCGCATCGTACCGTCCGGATATATCGCCAGCGTCTGGTTCTCGTCATCGTCCACGAATATCTGCCCGTCGCGGATGATCACGCCCTTGGGGTCTTCGGGATGGTGGTCGAGGAAGTCTCCGTTCACCGCGATCACCGCTTTATAATACTGCGCGATGGTATACAGCGGAACGGATTTGCCGCCCGGCCTGTCTGGCGTGGAAAAACCGCCGTGGTCCCGCTCCGGTTCCTTGTAACGTACGTCGGCCACAAACCAGGTCTGCGGCTCATCGTTGGAATAACGGTGTATCTCCACAAACAATGACTGCGAGCGGTATAGCCAGTAGCCTCCCTCCGCATCTGCCGTCACCTCTTCCTTGTCGGTGAAGTAAGGGTCGGGTGTCGGCTCCGGCGTGGGTGATGGCGTCGGCTCCGGCGTGGGTGAGGGTGTGGGCTCCGGTGTGGGCGAAGGCGCCGACGTCTCGGTGGGTGCGGGCGTTCCGACGACCACCGTCGGTGAGGCGGCGCATCCGGACAGCAGCACCGCTGCAGCGAGCAATAATATCAAAAGTCTTCTCAATTTCATATATCAGTCTCCGTATAATGAATGTTCGTCATAAAGACGCGCATATACACACATTAGTTCCATCGTTCGTGGTTTGTCAAATTAAATTTTGGTGTGAACCGGGCAAAAAAGGGGAAAACGGCGGCTTTTGGGGGAATATTAACAAAGCAATGGCAACAAAAAAAGGAGGCGTCATGAGAATCATCGCGCTGTCGGATACGCATATACCGCGCCGTGCAAAGGAACTGCCCCGCACGGTTCTGGCGGCGCTGGCGGATGCGGACCACATCATCCACGCGGGCGACATCACAGCCCCGCACGTGCTGGATGCGCTGGCCGTGTACGCGCCGGTGACGGCAGTATCGGGCAACGCGGACCCGCCGGAGTTACAAGACGCGCTCCGGAGAAAAGCGGCTGCTGCGGCTGGACGGCTTTGTGATCGGCGTGTACCATGGACATGGACGGAAAGGGACGACGCTTCAGCGTGCTGCCGCCGCCTTTGAAGGCGAGGCCGTGGACGCGGTCGTATTCGGACACAGTCATAACCCATACCTCGCATACCATGGCGGTGTGCTGCTGCTGAACCCCGGCTCGCCGACGGACAAGCGCCGGAACGCGTATTTCTCCTATGGTGTGATCAAGACGGGCAAAACGCTTTCAGCGCACTTGGTCTATTTTTACAAAAACGGCGTGACCATATAGACCGGGGTTCCTGAAAACTGATACTCCGCTCATCAGCCGGACCGGCCCGATTTCAACGGCTTTGCGGGTGTTTTAATCCGAGCTGGTTCTCCGAAGCGACGTGTGTACAACCAGTAGCCCGCCATGTAGATAGCGAAGTAGAGGGGCAGCGAATAATGATGCTCCCAGCCGGATGGCTCGTAGAAACCCAGCCAGATGAATATGGGCTCTACGACATATGCCGCGGTCGCGCCGAAAATCAATCCTTTCAGCCACGGGTTGATGCGCGGGAAGAACTGGTAGAACAGCATGGATACGACGGGCATGATGGTCCAGTCCCACGGCAGATACTCGGGGAAATACGGCAGCAGCCATGTGTTGTAGTTCCAGCCGCCCTGCGATACGCCGATCATACACAGCACGGTCGCGACGAAAGAGGTGAACAGGCCGGCATACAGCAGCCGGTGCGTGTTTTTGCGGTCCCGGACGATGAGCCACAAAATCCATGGCAGCACCGCCAGCCCGAGGTCTACCCACCAGTGCCATGTGAACACCATCTGCTGCGCCCATATGCGTTCAATTTCATCGTGGATGTTATTATATTGTTCGGTTACACGGTCAATTGCTTCAAGCAGATCAGGGTCATACATTATCTTGCCTCCTTTTTATAAGACTGCTGCCCCTTTGGGAACGGCGGCGGTTCTAAGCCTGTGCCCGCGTATGAACACCGCATAACCCAGCATAAAGATGGCCATGTATATGGGCAGCGAGTACCAGTATTGCCATATGATGCGCTTATAGATGCCGATCCATTCGAACAGCGGCTCGGACACGAACGCGCCGAAATCGCCGAACAGGACCGCTTTCAGCCACGGGTTCCAGTTGGGCTTGTACTGGTAGAACAGCATGGCTGTGACGGGCATCACGGCGAGGTTCCACGGCAGATATTCGGGCATCAGCGGCACCACCCACGTATAGTATGTCCACCACCCCTGAGTCATACCGATGATATCCAGATACGTCGCCAAAAGCGCCGTCACCAGACCGGCGAGCAGCCGCCGCTGCAGGTCTCTGCGCCGCAGCCACAGCGCCCACGGGAACACCGCCAGCACCACATCCACCCGCCAGTGCCATGAAAACACGACTTTCGCAAGCCAAACCTGCCATATCCGGTCGTGAACGCCCACAAAGCTGTCGGTTATGCTGTTGATTTCTTCAATAAGCGACGGATCCATGCACCCTCATTTTCAGTTCATGCCATTAGTGTGCGCCGGAATCGCCTGGGCGATGCGCGTTAATTGTTTTGCAGAGTTACACATGCCCGGCTGTCCCCGCTCCGCAGAAGCCGGTCTAAATAAACTGTGAAGCCGTAATAACCCGCCACATCAATCAGCGCGACAGGGATCTGCCATCCGGGCGCCGTTATAATCACCTGCCAATATATGAGCCCGAATACGCATGCCAGCAACACCAGAAAGACCGGAAGTTTTTTTCGCAGCGGCGCTCGCCATCCGTGGAGCGCCAACATGACGGCCACCATGACCGTGCTGTATATAATCCCTGTGGCGTTATGATCCCGCGCCGGGTCAGCGTAAAGCCCGGAGTGGAATTCGCGCAGGTTGATCAGCTTGAAAAGGGTACCGAACAGGTTGCCCGCAATGGCCCATATGCCAAGATAATGCGTGGGGATATACACCCGTTTGGAGGAGACGCCGAACATTTTCCTGTACCAGTATTTCACGATCATTCCATAGATGAAAAAACCGCCCAGAGTATAAACCGAACGATACCAGAAGTGTTCATAGACGCCCAGATGAACATACAGCACGTCGATCAGAAAATATGCCGCCGAAAAACCGGCCAGCCACCAGATAGACAGACCGAGTACGCAGATCAGCAGGGCGCTGGTCGATACCGATACCTGCGAGAAAACATTTCCGAGTATCGCGTCGAAAAACGGTTGGGGCGCAAGCATCGGATGGTAGGTATATGCGCTGAACAGCAGCAGCAGCGGAATCTCAATAAAATATGTAAACCCCAGTACGGCCAGCCAGAACGCCATAGTCTTTCTGCGTTCGCGGGTTTTGACCAGTATCACTGCGAGCGCCGCAGCGCTGATGAGCGCCAGTACGATATACCATATCGTGTTTGTCCAGAAAGTGCTGTTCATAAAGATAGTGTTCTGCAAACGGCTGTGGCCTATCCGTGCCGTCAGCCCGGTACTCCGTGAGCCTTATATTTCGCGGTTATGATACGCCGCATGATAAACCGGGATGCGACGCCGATGAAGAAATAGATGGGAAGGCCATACCAGCTCTTCCATGCCAGCATTTTGTATATGCCGCTCCGGACGAATATAGGCTCAAATATGAAGCAGAAGACGACTGACATCACGGCGGTGACGATCAGAAAGCTCGGCCACCTTTTGGCATACTGATAGATCAGCATATACAGCAATGGGAGGCAGGTGATGTCTATCGCTGTTATGGGCGGGAACAGCGGGATGATGTCCACAGTGTAATACCACAGGCTCATCTCCTCGCCCAGCTCATCCAGCACGATCACCCAGATGATGATGAGCGCCGTATGCAGCGCCAGTTCGCTTAAGCGGCGCTTGTCAGCCAGTCTGAGCCATAACAGAAGGTTAATCAGAAACAGCGTGAGCAGCACACACCAGTTTAAACTAAACAGCACATCCTTCCATTCACTGATGCGGGCCAGCGACAGATTCCATTGATCCTGTGCAGCCTGCTCCAATCCTGCCGCGGAGATGGGCATACGTTCAGCCCTCCTCGCCGCGCGCACGGGCAGTGGCTTTTAGCAGCGCTGTCGTGAGCAAACGGATAATCAGCGCCATGACGGTATACAGCGGTAAGCTCAGCCAGTATTGCCAGTTGAGCAATTGAAAGAAACCGCCCCAGGCGAGCAGCGGTTCGATCACAAAGCAGAACCCCGCCGTCACAACCAGTACCGCTGAAAAATAGGTGCGGGGAGATGTGAAGCGCTGATACACCAGAGAATAGATGGGCGGGAGCAGCAGAAGATTCACCGAGCTGAATGGGGGGAACATCGGTATTAAGTCAATCGGATAGTCCCAAAGTATCAGTTCTTGTCCGTATTCGTTGATGCTCAGCACGGCAATATAGGCCAAAGCGGTGAAAAGCAATGTCTTCTTGAGATGCCGTTTGTCCAGCAGCTTCCACCAGGCCACAGCGCAGGCGATGTAGATGACTATCAGCAGCCACCAGCGAAAGCGCAGAAAGTCCTCGGCCAGCCATTGATCGATATGGTCGCTTGTCAGCTTGATCTGCATATCCACGCTTTGCGGTAAGGCAGTGGCTTGCGGCATAGGGACACCTCATGCTATTGGCGCTGTCAGTTCAGGGTTCATCTGATATGGCTCCGCCGCGTCCTTTGCGCACCGAACTGATTTTAGCCTGCCGCCGGGGGGTATCCGCTTTCTGTCCGTTGATATCCGTCTGCTGCGGCACGGAATAGATGTCCCCATAGGCTTCGGATTCCTCATCCGTGACGGGGGGCTTGTACATCATGCCGGTGCAGTCGGTAGTGGACGCAATGTTTTTCGGCGAATAATCTTCGTCCCAGTCGATATTGTGCCTGTCTTTCATACTTCAAAATCCTTTCTTGCCGGTTATATCAGTAGCATGCGCGGTGCGTGCCTGTATTATGTAACGGCTCCGCTGTTGCCGATATCCAGCTTGGCTACGCCCAGCGCTGCATGCGACCACATCGTGTCCTGCACCATCTGCAGCTGGTCGTCACGGCAGCACACCAGAACCACCACGGCGGGCAGCTTCTTTGTCTGCTTTTTTTCGCTGCGCTTAACTGTGAACAGCTTGATGATGAGCCCCAAGCCGAAACCGGACCCGGTGCCGATGAGCGCCCAGAGCACCGGCCCCCACGTCAGTAGAAAGCCATATATCAATCCGAACAGAGCGAATAAGGCCGCGAGTATGATGGGCATGTCCAGTAAGCTGTGGCTGTCCGACGAGTGCATTCGGTCAAACAGCACCGGGGACGGCGCTCGTGTGTCCAGCGGCACAGCCAGAATGTTTGCTTTAGGGATACCCTTCATCTCAATAGATGTCAGCGCCATCTCAATCTTGACGGTATGTTCAAACGCGGATACGACGTACATCACGGACCTCCTTTGCTGTGGAACGGCATGGGGAATGACGCAGATTGATATTGCTGCCGCAGAAATTTGCCCTGTTCCCAGTTATAAAGTTTGTTGCTTTCTACCGTTTCTATGTAAGCGTCATATATACCGAAGAAGTAGACGGAAGGGATGTTGAGAAGCCAATGCGGGTCCACGACGGCGGCAGCTTCTGCGAATCGGCCCAGCATTGTGTAGTGAATGGCAGACAGCACCCGCGAGAAATAGATGATGACGCCCCACCATGCGATCAGGAAAAATGCCACTATCAGCCGGTGGTTGATAAGCTGCCCCAGCCCCGGAGTCAGCATCGACCAGAATATTGCAGCACGAGGCGATCCCTTATCGATATAATTGATACCCAGCGGATGCAGTATGAACGGCGTTACCGGAGCATCCTCACGCGCAGCCAATATGAACTGATTATTCAGTTTTACGGCGATACGGTGGCTGTCCCATATGGAATAAAGGTAAACGGGGATGTAGAACATGATCCAGCGCGTGTCCAGCAGCGTTTTGGCGAGTTCGAAGCGGCCAGTAAACGTATAGAATATCGCGAGATTGAGGTTGGATGACAGGTTGACAACGACTTCCCAGATAAACAGTATGAACCCACGGATATAGAGAGAAAGCAGCAAGTGACCCATCCCGGGGAAAATCGCAGACCAGAGTGCAACTACAATGGGGCTTCTTAAATGCAGCTGTGTGGTGCCTAAAATGCAGACATGAGCACGGCTGCGGCGTACGGTGGACGTTTGCTGATTTGTCATTATTATACTCCTTGAAAATATCTTTTCCGACGGAAGCAAAAAAATGCAAGTGATGTTCAAAGTACAAAAAACGACGCTTGGGCGATGGGAATGAAGGGGATGGCGTACCCGGATAT
>JAEWWC010000158.1 GCA_023396555.1 Bacillota bacterium | reverse complement strand
CGCCCACCAGCAGGCCCCACGGACCGCCGCAGATAAACCCGCACAGCAGCACCGGAACGTGCATCGGCAGCAGTATCCAGCCCATCGGGAACAGATGCCCCACGAGCAGCGGGAGCAGAATGCCCAGCGCGAGGAACATGGCGGACAGCACCAGCCTTTTGGTCTTCGAAAAGCTCATCTATAATACCTCCAAAATAAAAAATACCATCGAACGGATTGCCTTCCTTGAGGGAAAGCACATACCTTCATGGTATCGCAGTCGGTCTGGTTTTTGGGTCGCAAACATTTTTTTTTGCCGGCTTCGTGCAGGCTGTTTCACGACAAACCTATTAAAGCATAAAGAAATTTTGAAGTCAAGACACCATAGCGGCGGTAATTGTGTTATAATCGACCGGCAACTGACGCGGGATTTGGGATGTATGTACATTGTGGAATGTCTGAAGGCGCCGAATCTGCGATAAAAGAGGCATGGTTTTAAAATTGTGGCTTGTCACGCATTGGACGCTGTGTTATAATCCTAAAGTTGATTTAGGGTGGTCCGCTTTCCGTGAAGCTCGGCCAAGCGATTTTTGCTTCAGCGCCGGCAGTATGAATACGGTTATGAACGCCTGAAATGGGAGGAGGAATCAGCAAATGAATCAGATCATCAGAGCCATCGAAAAGGAACAGATGCGCACCGATCTGCCCGAGATTAAAATCGGCGATACCGTCAAGGTTTTCGTGAAGGTTATTGAAGGCACGAGAGAGCGTCTGCAGGGTTTTGAGGGATATGTGATTGCGCGCCGGGGCAGCGGTCTTTCCGAGACCATCACCGTGCGCCGTGTTTCGTTCGGCATTGGCATCGAGCGGACGTTCCCCATCCACTCGCCCAAGATCTCGAGCATCGATAAGCTGCGCACCAACAAAGTGCGCCGCGCCAAGCTTTACTACCTGCGCGACCGTCAGGGCAAAGCTGCGAAGCTCAAGGAAAAACGGTAACAACTACGAAGGAGCCGGAAAACGGCTTCTTTTTATTTACTGCAAAGCGTAATCATATCAAACTCGATTTTCCAGTTTATATAATTTATTATTTACAGAGACGAAATTAGCATTGAATAAAAACGGGAAATGCCTTCGCCAAGGCATTTCCCTGATAGGATTCTCAAGGGATAAATCCCTTGAACGGAGGTGTGGAGGCAGAGCCTCCATGGTCTTAGACCTCTATCAACGACTCGTGGAGATTGAAATCCGAAGGCGGATTGTATATTATAGAGAGAATGAGTCGCTCCCCGGGGGAGGGAGCGGGAAGGGTTGGTTTCGTGGACATACACTGGTATCCGGGGCATATGACGAAGGCCAAGCGCCAGATCGCCGAGAAGCTGAAGCTGATCAGCGTGGCGGTGATTGCGGTGGACGCGCGGGCGCCGCTCAGTACTTTAAGCCCGGATTTGAAGGAGCAGCTTTCCGGCAAGGCGTGCATCATACTGCTGAACAAGAGCGACCTCGCGGACCCGGAACAGACGAAGAAATGGACGGAGTACTATAAGCGGCAGTTCGGGCACGCTCTATCTTTCAGCGCCACGAAGGACAAGCCGGGCCGGCTGGTGTCCGCAATACGCGAAGCGGCGGCTCCGGTGGTGCAGCGGTATGCCGAAAAGGGCGCGCGTAAGACGGTGCGCGTGCTGATCGCGGGCATTCCCAACGTGGGCAAGTCGGCCATCATCAACCGGCTGGTAGGGCAGAAAAGCGCCAAGGAGGGTGACAAGCCGGGCGTAACGCGCGGTCTGCAGTGGGTCCGCCTGTCCGACACGCTGGAGTTGCTGGATTCGCCGGGGCTGCTGTGGCCCAAGATAGAGCCGCCGGAGACGGCGGAGCGCATCGCGGCGCTGGGTTCGCTGCGCAGCGAGGTGATCGACGAGGTGGCGCTAGCACAGAAGCTGATCGGCATGCTGGCGGATGCGGCCCCCGGAGCGCTGAAGGCTCGGTATGGCTTGGAAGAAAGCCCGGATGAGCGGAAGGTTTTGGAAGATATATGCCGTAAAAGAGGATTTTTGCTGAAACAGGGCGAAATAGATGATCAGCGCGGCGCGCGGGCGCTGCTGGACGAATTCCGGGGAGGGAAGCTTGGGCGCATCACGCTCGAGCGGTGTGACGGGGTCCCTGCCGACGGAACGTCGGTGGGGTGTGAGTGAGGATGAGACGCAGCGAAGCACAGGAGATGGAACGCCTGACAGTGATGACCGCGTTTGAGCGGCCGTTTTGGGACTCTGGGCGGCTGGTGGCGGGCGTGGACGAGGCGGGGCGCGGGCCGCTGGCCGGTCCGTGCGTGGCCGCGGCGGTAGTGATGCCGCCAAACTGCCTGATACCCGGCGTGGACGATTCCAAGAAGCTGACAGAAAAGAAGCGCGATGAGCTGTACAATGAGATCACGCGGCAGGCGCTCTGCTGGGCCGTCTGCATCGTGGACAACCGCGTCATCGATGAAATCAACATACTGAACGCCGCGAAGCGTGCGTTTGCCGGGGCTCTCGGCGCGCTGTCCGTGAAGCCGGATCATGTGTTCTGCGACCGCATCGGCGGCATTGACATACCGTATGACTATGAGGATCTGGTAGGGGGCGACGCCAGGGTGTACAGCATCGCGGCGGCGTCCGTGATCGCCAAGGTCACAAGGGACCGGCTGATGCGGGGCTATGAATGCGTGTACCCCGGTTACGGCTTTGCGCAGCACAAAGGCTATGGCACCAAGGCACACGCCGAATCCATCCGGTCACAGGGGCCGTGTGCAATCCACCGGCGCTCGTTTTTATCCGGTTTCGGCGTATGAACACGCGCAGCCGCGGCAACGCGGGCGAGGACATGGCCGTCCGGTATATTGAGCAGGCGGGCGGAACGGTGCTGGCGCGCAACCATTATGTGCGCGGCGGCGAGGTGGATATCATATTCCGGCAGGACGGCGCAACGGTGTTCTGCGAGGTGAAGCTGCGTTCCACGGATCGGTACGGGTCCGGCGCGGAGGCAGTGACTGTGGTCAAACAGCGGCGCATATGCCGGGCGGCGCTGGATTATGTATATAAAAATAAAATCATTGATGAAACATTCAGATTTGATATAATAGAGGTTGCGGGCGGAAAAATCAGCCATATTAAGAATGCTTTCGAGTTTATAGAGCCCGCTGGAGTATGATGCGCAGGATCGTTATTGGACTATTAGTGGTGATATTGCTCGTCGCGCTGCCCACGGTGGCATTCGCGGCGGATGAGGCCTTCAAGCCGTCGAACGCGACCGTCGGGGCGACCATGCTGGCGACGATACTCACCGTCATTATGGCGGTGCTGTTTATCATCGTGGCGGTGCTGCTGGGCGTTCGCAACAACGGCGTGGACGACGGGATGGGACGCATCTGGCCGGTGTTTGTGCTGACGGCCGTATTGGCTGTCATGCTCCGCGTCATCGTCGCGCTTGCTTTCGAAGGGTATACAACGGATATTGCATGCTTTAAGGGCTGGGCAGTGGCTGTTTATGAAAACGGCCTGTCCGGCTTTTATTCGTCAGGCATATTCTGCGACTACCCGCCGGGCTACATGTATGTGCTGTACGGCCTGGGGGCGCTGCGCGACGCGCTCGGCATCGACGCGAACTCGGGACTGTTTACGCTGATCATCAAGCTGCCGTCCATCATCGCCGAGGTGGTGCTGGCGCTGTTTGTGTGCCGCGTGTCGGTGAAACAGATGGGGCGCACGTTCGGCCTGCTATGCAGCGCGTTCTTGCTTTTCAATCCGGCGATGTTTTTCAACAGCAGCGTCTGGGGGCAGATCGACATGGTATTCATACTGTTCGTCGTGTTGTGCCTGTACTATCTGCGCAAGGAAAACACGCTGCTGGGCGCGCTGTTCTTCGCCATCGCGTTGCTCTTAAAACCGCAGGCTATCATGCTGGCGCCTGTGGTGGGACTGACCTATATATATGCGCTGTTCAAAAAGGGCAGGGCGGAGCGGGAGACGCTCAAGATGCTGGGGGCCTTAGGAATCGTGGCGGCGGTGTTCGCTTTGGGCGTGATTCCGTTTACCGGCAGCCAGCAGCCCGACTGGATACTGCACAAATATATCGGCGTGGTCGAGGAATATCAGTACGCGACGGTGAACGCGTTTAACCTGTGGGGGCTGGTAGGGGCTAATTGGGTGCCGGCTGATCAGATATTCCTGTTTATGCCTTACCACATTTGGGGAATCATATTTATCGGCCTGACCTGCATTGCGGTGGCGATACTGCAGTGGCGTTCGCGGGCGCAGTTGGCCACGTTCGACGTCGCGGCTTTTCTGGTGATTTCGATTTATATGCTGGCCCATGCGATGCACGAAAGGTACATGCTGCCGGCTTGTGCGTTTTTGCTGCTGGCCTACGTATTTACAAGGGATATGACGACGTTGACGTTCGCTGTTGCGTTTTCCGTCACGGCGCTGTTTGCTCAGCTGTTTACGCTGTATGCCGACTCGGTGCTGGTGGACAAGCTGCCTACGCTGGTGATTTCGGCAGCCAATATGGGACTTTATATGATATATGCCATTCTGACGTTCAAGAAGCTCGTCAGCGGCACTGTGCTGATCAAAAGCCCCGCTCTCAATGGATAGACAAGAGGAAGCTCAGATGATTTTAAACAACGAATGGCAGAAGCACGCACGGAGGCGGCTTTTCGATAAGCACGAACCCACGCGGATGGCGCGGCTGGACTGGCTGGTGATGTCCGCCGTTACGCTGGTCTATGCGGTGGTGGGGTTCATCAATCTCGGATCCTTCGATATACCGAAGACGTTCTATGCGCTGGACGAAAGTCCGGTTATCGTCGAGTTTGAATCGCCGCAGGACATTTCATCCATCAAGTATTTTACTTCCCTCGGAAACGGTACTTTCTCGTTCTCGTATTCCAATGACGGCGAAGGCTATAGCGACGTGATGCACGAGGTTACGGAGACGGATGCTGATGGCGTAACGACCACAGTGAATGAACCGCTCACCGTCGATTATGCGACGACGGATATGTATGAGTGGCAGTTCGTGAACGTCCAGCCGTTTACCGCGCGCTATGTGATGATTACCTCCACAGTCCGGGATGAACGGCCGCTGCGCATGCTGGAGATGGCGTTCTGCGGTGAAGACGGCCTGCCGCTGCCGGTGGATATGGCGGCGAACACCGATCCGGATGCGCCCCGCGGCAACGCGCCGGAGAATATGTTCGACGAGCAGCAGTATGTGCCGATGCAGACCTATTATATGAACCAGATGTATTTCGACGAGGTGTACCACGCGCGTACCGCTCTCGAAAACATCGAGCATCTGACGCCTTACGAGATCACGCATCCGCCGCTGGGCAAGATCATACTGTCCATCGGCATCCGCATATTCGGCATGAACCCGTTTGGCTGGCGCTGCATGGGCACGCTGTTTGGCGTGCTGATGCTGCCGCTGATGTACATATTCGCCAAACGGCTGTTCAAGAAAACGCTGTTCGCGTTCATCCCGACCGCGCTGTTCGCGTTGGACTTCATGCACTATACGCAGACGCGCATCGCGACCATCGACAGCTACAGCGTGTTCTTCATCATGCTGATGTACTACTTCATGTATCTGTATACCGAGACCAACTACAACCGCCAGCCGCTTGCAAAATCGCTGCTGCCGCTGGCGCTCACAGGCGTAGCGTTCGGGTTGGGAGCGGCCACAAAGTGGCTGTGCATCTACGCCGGCGCAGGGCTGGCTGTGGTGCTGGGCATACAGATCGCCAAGCGTTTCAACGAATACCGTTATGCGCGGCTGACGCTGGATGACGAGGAAGGCAGCTCGGGGCTGCCGCCGGAGCGCCGCGCTTTTCTGGAGGAGCTGTGCCGCAGCTATCTGGGCAAGACGTTCATCACGCTGCTGTGGTGCGTGCTGTTCTTTATCGTTGTGCCGCTCGTCATTTACGGCTTAGCCTATATTCCGTATATGCAGGTGACGGACAACCCTTACGATCTCCAGCATGTACTGCAGAACCAGGAATACATGTTCAACTACCACAGTAATTTGAAGACGGACGCGCCGCACCCGTTCTCGTCCGAATGGTATAAATGGCCGCTGGATATCAGGCCGGTGTTCCTGTTCCAGGGGCAGGGATACCCGGAAGGCTATATGTCGTCCATGTCCACCATGGGCAATCCGTTGATCTGGTGGGGCGGCTTGGGCGCCGTGATCACGCTGATCGTGATCCGCATACGCAAGGGCCGACTGGGCCAGAGGACGCTGTTTTTGTCCATTGCGGCGCTGTCACAGTATCTGCCGTGGGTGCTGATTTCTCGTGAAACGTTCATCTACCACTATTTCGCTACGCTGCCGTTCCTGATACTGCTGATGGGTGTGCTGGCAAAATATCTGATCGAGCGGACGAAGCATGGCAAAAAGGCGGTATTCATTTACCTTGGCGTATGCCTCGTGCTGTTCGCGATGTTCTATCCCGTTACGACAGGCACGGAGGTCTCGCGCTGGTATTCGGACCATTTACTGCGCTGGCTGCCGAGCTGGCCATTCTACTGAGAGTGAGGCGCTATAATAAGCTTTGAAGACGCTCTATCATAAATACGGTAAAAGCTTTTGGCACTTTGTCAAATTCGTCTGCGTGGGCGCGCTCAACTTTCTGGTGGATTATGGTGTGCTGTCTCTGCTGAACGTGGCGCTGGGATGGCCGCTGGTGATATCCAACGTGATTTCGTATACCTGCGGCGTAGTGAACAGCTTCGTATTCAACCGTTTCTGGACGTTCAAGATGAAGCTGAAGTTCTTAACCAGGTACACCGTCACACGGACGCCGCGGGGAGGCGGAAGGGCGCGCACGGTGCGGGTCTGGTTCCTGTCTGCGGACTTTATCAAATTTGTTTTTGTCAATCTCGTGTCGCTGGGCGTGAATACGCTTGCGGTCTACATACTTGGCGAGATGTACGGCCTGCACAACCTTTGGGCCAAGCTGATCGCAACGGTATTTTCCTTCATCGTCAATTTCGCGGGCAACAAGCTGCTCGTATTCCGCGAGCCGGCGTCCGCTGTACAGCATAAGCAGTAAAGCGAGGCTACAATGCTCTCCAAAATACTCAGCTGCGGCCTGATGGGGCTTAGCGGTTACCCGGTAATCGTGGAGGCGGACATCGCATTCGGCATGCCGGCCTACGAGACGGTAGGGCTGCCGGGCGCAGCCGTGCGCGAATCCAAGGAGCGTGTGCGCGCCGCCATCAAAAACTCTGGCTTTTCGTACCCGCAGCAGCGCATCACCATCAATCTGGCTCCGGCCGATCTGAAAAAGGACGGGCCGATATACGACCTCGCCATTGCAGCGGGGTTGTTGTGCGCCAGCGGACAGGTGATGCAGCCGGATGAAGCGAGCGCGTTTCTGGGTGAGCTGTCGCTGGATGGGCAGCTGCGGAGTGTCGCGGGCGCATTGCCGATGGCAATATCCGCGAAGGAAGCGGGGGTCACCCGGCTTTATATCTCCGCGGTGAACGCGGACGAGGCGGCGTATGTCGGCGGCATCGCCGTATACCCCGTGGAAACGCTGGCCCAACTGGCGGCACACTTAAACGGACAGCAGTCAATAAAGCCGCTGCCCATGCATGAATACCATCCGGACGAACACTCACTGGGTACGCACGATATAGCGCACGTTCGTGGTCAGCAGCACGCCAGAAGGGCACTGGAGGTGGCCGCGGCGGGTGGGCACAATCTGCTTTTTATCGGTCCTCCCGGCTCGGGCAAAACGATGCTCGCAAGGGCGGTACCCGGCATACTTCCCGAACTCACATTTGAAGAAGCGATGGAAATCACAAAGATACAGTCCGTATGCGGCATAAGCTCCGGCGGGCTGGCAGCTGCACGGCCTTTTCGCAGTCCGCATCACACAACGTCTACCGCGGCGCTGACGGGCGGTGGCCTGCGCGTATTGCCCGGTGAAATCAGCCTTGCGCACGGCGGTGTGCTGTTTCTGGACGAGCTGCCCGAGTTCAAGCGGCAGACGCTGGAAGCGCTGCGACAGCCGTTGGAGGACAGGCAGATCAGCATCGCCCGGGCCAACGCCAAGCTGACCTACCCCGCCAATGTGATGCTCATCGCATCCATGAACCCCTGTCCGTGCGGCCACTTCGGCAGTGATAAACCGTGTCGCTGCTCTCCGCGCGAGATCGCGCAGTATCTGTCGCGCATCAGCGGGCCGCTGCTGGACCGCATCGACATGCATATAGGCATGAACAACGTGACATACGGCGAGCTGACGGATGCGACACCCGGTGAGTCCTCGCGGGAAGTGCGGGCACGTGTCAACGCGGCGCGGCGCATACAACATCAGCGGTACGCGGGCACCGGCATATACGCCAACGCGGCATTGTCCTCCGAACAGCTGAACACACACTGCGTTCTGGACGACGCCTGCGGCAACATCATGCAGCGGGCATACCAGACGCTGAACCTGAGCCCCAGAGGGATGGCGCGCGTGCGCAAGGTGGCGCGCACCATCGCCGACCTGGACGGCGCGGAGCAGATCGGCGTCAAGCATCTGGCCGAGGCGCTGCAATACCGTACGCAGGATGAGCGGTATTGGAGATGAGAATGACATACACCGAGGAACAGAAATACTGGATATGGCTGGCGTCGCTGCCCGGCATGGGTGCGAAGACTTTCTATCGGCTGCTGAAAGCTTTCGGCAGCGCTGCAGATTTGTTCGAGGCCGTAGCTGCGGGACGCACGGATGAGGAAGGTCTGCCGCCCGAGCTGATGAAAGCGGCTAAAGCGGCAGCATCCCGTGCACGGGTATCGGAGCTGCTGGCGGAGCTATCGGCTAAGGATATCAGTGTGATCACGCGGCTGGACGCGGAGTATCCCACAAGGCTGACGGGCATACCATGGCCGCCGCCCGCACTGTTCGTGAAAGGAGAGCTGCCCGTGCTGGACGACTACATCGGCATTGTGGGCACGCGGGCCTGTACGCGGCGCGGTTTTGAGCATACGCGCAAAATCGCCGCGGAGCTGGGCATGCCAGTCGTTTCCGGCATGGCGCGCGGCATCGACACGGCGGCGCATCTGGGCACGCTGGACGCGGGAGCGTCCACGGTGGCTGTGCTGGGCTGCGGCGCGGATGTAATCTATCCGCCTGAGAACGATGTGCTTTACCATATGATAACGGAGAAGGGCGCCATAATCTCCGAACTGCCGCCCGGAACGGGGCCGAACGCGGCCAATTTCCCGGTGCGCAACCGCATCATCGTGGGATTGTGCCGCGGGCTGCTCGTGGTGGAATCGGATATCAAAGGCGGTACAGCCATCACGGCCTCACTGGCGATCAGTTACGACCGGGATGTGTTTGCCGTGCCGGGGCCGCCCTGGCTTGCGTCTTCCGCGCTGCCGGATGAGCTGCTCGCCAACGGAGCGTATCCAGTGAACGGCGCAGCGGACATACGCGCTTTTTACGGCGGAAAGCCGATGGGTGCAGCTTCGGAAGAAAAAGACCTGCCACCGATGGATTTCTTCCAGCAGCGCATTTACGAGCTGCTGCGGCAGGAGGATATGAGCATCGAGGATATCGCGGCGGCGGTACAGGGCGCGCCGGGTGAGGTGAGCGCCGAACTCACGATGATGGAGCTGTCCGGCCTGTGCCGGCGTCTGCCGGGTGGCCGGTTCGGCATATAGATCTTGTGCATATTTGTTCTGAACAGATCGGAACATGTAATCAAGCAGGTTATAATAATAACGGAAAATGCCAAGGCATTTTCCTGATGGGATCCTCAAGGGGCAACCCCTTGAGCAAAGGTGTGGAAGCAGAGCTTCCACTGTCTTAGTTATTTAGCCACTTAAACAGAAGCGGCAGCGGGCATATCGCCGCTTTTTTCTACAGCGGGTTCCTCGCAGGCCGGGCGGCCGGACAGGAATACGCGGAATTTACAACGCGAAGCGTCCGCCAGCATATCGCTGCAGGAGACGGGGCGGTTCTGCGAATAGAGTATGCGGCGTATGTGGATGAGCGGCGAGCCGATGGGGATGTTCAGCGTGTGGGCCTGTTCAATGCTTGCGCCCACGGCGGTGATGTCGTCGGTGGCGTTGTCGAGGCACAGCCCATATCGCGTCTCCAGCAGGTGATAGAGCGACCCCAACTCGCGTTTGTGTTTCACCAGATCGGGCACGAGTGAGGGATTTAAGTGGTTGGTGACGATGGAGAAGGGGCGCCCGTTGCCCACAAATATGCGCTGCAGCCGCGTTACCGGCGTATCCTCGGGCAGCCAGAGGTTTTTAAGCACCGAGGTGTCGGGAATTACGGTGTCGATATAGGTATCCACCGTTTTCACATGATAGCCCGCCTGCACCAGCACTTCAGTGGTGGAAGTGATGGGATTGGCGGCTTGTGCGGCGTCCGGCACCGTCACCATCGTGCCGCGGCCCTGCCGGACGGATACGAGGCCGTCCTGGGCCAGCATCTGCACGGCCCGGCGTATCGTGATGCGGCTGACGCCGAAGCCTTCTTCCAGTTGAGGCTCGGGCGGCAGAAATTCTCCGGGGGCGTAGCTTTGACGGATTGCGGCTTTGAGCGTTTCGTAGACTTTCAGATAAGCGGGTTTGTTTTCTGTGTTCATGGCAGGCTCCAATCGTCATATCCTTTGAAAACAGCCAAACAGTGAAATTG
>JAEWWC010000017.1 GCA_023396555.1 Bacillota bacterium | reverse complement strand
ATTCTATCTCTGTTTTCCGTATACAATATCCGTCCTCCGAGGTTACCCCTTTATTGAAGCCTATTCTATTTGAGCGAAGCTTCTGTGTCAACGTCTGTCACGGACCGGTACAGCCCGGCGTAAGCCTGCGCGCTGTTTTTGAAGCTTAAATCCTGAGACATCGCGCGCCGCCGCAGCGCCTGCAGACGGTCCGCATCGCGGCATGTTTTCAGCGCGTACCGTATGGTATTCAACATATCATGCGCGTTGTAGTTATCGAAGGAAAAGCCGTTTCCCTCGCCCGTATATTCATTATATGGCGTCACCGTGTCCTTGAGTCCGCCGGTGGCCCGCACGATGGGCAGCGTGCCATACCGCAGCGATATCATCTGCGCGAGGCCACACGGTTCAAACCGCGACGGCATCAGAAACAGATCGCTGCCGGCATATATGCGGTGCGCCAGTCCGTCGTCGAACAGCGTCAGGCCTTTGGCGCGCCCGCCGGTCCGGTAGGCCGCGCTGCGGAAGAACTCCTCGTATTCCGTATCGCCCGTGCCCAGCAGCACGAATCCGACATCCTCAGTGTCCATCAGCTCGTCGAACACGTGCAGCAGCAGGTCCAGCCCCTTCTGGCGCGTCAGCCGCGTCACCATGCCGATCAGTGGCGTATCGGGGCCGATCTTGAGCCCCAGCTCGCCGATCAGCGCCTCCTTGTCCTTCTGCTTGCCGGCCATGTCGTCAGCGCTGTACGTATAGGGTATCAGTTTGTCGTCCGCCGGGTTGAACGCCGCCGTGTCAATGCCATTGAGTATGCCGACGAGGTCACGTTCGCGTGCTTGCAGCACGCCGTCCAGCCCTTCACCGTAGTATTGCGTCTTTATTTCCTGCGCATACGTCGGGCTCACGGTCACGATTTTGTCGGCAAACACGATGCCGCTCTTCATGAAGTTTGCGCCGCCGTGAAATTCCAGATAGTCCGGATGATAGTATTTGCCTTCGATGCCCAACAGATCCGCTGCGAAACCGAAATCGAACCGCCCCTGATAACCAAGGCTGTGCACCGACAGCACCGCTTTGGCGCTTCCCTGTGGACGCCCCTCGTACTGCGTCTTCATCAGCATCGGTATCATCGCGGTGTGCCAGTCGTTCACGTGGATAATGTCCGGATTAAAGCCGATCAGCGGCAGAGCTTCCAGCACGGCGCGCGAGAAGTAGGCGTACTGCTCGCCCTCAAAGCTGCCGCCGCGGTATATCGCATGCCCAAAATAATACTCGTTGTCGATGAAGTAGACGGGAATACCATCCCAGTCGTACGCCTCCACGCCCACGTACTGCGAGCGCCATCCGAGATCTACACCGAAGCTGACCATATGCACAGCGGATTCGTGAAGCTTGTCCTTAATCACGCGGTGATAAGGCAGCATCAGCCGGATATCGAAGCCCATGTCCTTCAGTTCGCGGGACAGCGTGCCCACCACGTCCGCCAGCCCGCCCGTTTTGGCAAAGGGCGCGCACTCTGCCGCAGCCATCAGAATGGAAGGCAGCGGCCTGGCAGGTTTTTTGTTTCTCGGAATCTTTATACTAGTGCCCATCTCACAACACCGAGCCTTTCCGGATGATGCTGGGATAGTTGGGATCCCCCACCAGCCTGCGCCCCTCGCGGATATGGCAGTTCTTGTCCGCGATAATGTATTCCAGCGAGCAGTTCGCGTCGATATCGCATTCCTGCATGATGATGCAGCCCTTGAGCTTCGCGCCCTTGCCTACGCGCACGCCGCGGAACAGCATACAGTCCTCCACCTCGCCCTTGATGACGCAGCCGTTGGCGAGCAGGCTGTTTTTGACCACAGCGTCTTCTCCGTATTTCACGGGCGCTTCGTCCTTGATCTTGGTGTACACGGGACGGCCGGTGTAAAACAGGTCCTTTTGCACCTCGGGCCGCAGCATGTCCAGATTCATGTCGTAATATGCGTTGACGGAGTCGAGCCGGCCAACATAGCCCTTGTGCTCCATCGCCAGTATGCGCAGGTTCTTCACGTTTTTCATCAGCGCGTCGCTGACAAAATCATAATGTCCGTGGGCGATGCTGCGGTCGATCACATATTCCAGCAGGCTCTTGTGGATGAGGTATACCTCCATGCCCACCTTGTCGGAGCTGGAATACTTGAAGTTGTAATCCATTTCGGTGACCCATCCGTCTTCGTCGGTAAACAGACGCAAGTCCCGGTAACGTTCGTTGTTCTCTTCGTCTCTGTCCGCATGGTAGAGGATCGTGATGTCCGCCTTCTTTTCCAGATGCGCTTTTAGCATATGGTTGTAAGTCGCGGTGTGGACGGTGCTGGAGCCCACCAGCAGGCAGTACGGCTGAGAAGCACGCTTGATATACGACATGTTGCTGCGGATGGCGTCGGAGATGCCCCGGTAAATGCCGGTGTTCTCCGCGTTGTCGAAGGGCGGCAGCATAAAAAGGCCGTCCGTTTTTCGGGAGAGGTCCCATTCTTTGCCGGAGCCCACATGGTCCATCAGCGACTGATAGTTCTTCTGCGTGATGATGCCCACGTTGCGGATGCCGCTGTTGACCATGTTGGACAGCGGAAAATCGATCACGCGGTACCGTCCGCCCACGGGAAGCGCCGCGACGGAGCGCGCCAGCACCAGCTCGCGCAGGTTGAAGTTCTCTTCACCGGCATATATCAGGCCAAATACGTCTTTAATCACAGGCTCACCTCATTTCCGGTTTCACACACGTCGTTGATGAACTGGCAGTCCGGCTGGATGGACGCCCCCTGTTCGATGACCAGCCTTGAACTGATACGCGCCCCCTGTCCGATCACCGTGATCTTCTCGTCGCCGCCGATGGTGCAGCCGCTTTCCACCACCACGTCCTCGTCTATGATGGTACGGACTATTTCGCAGTCTTCACCGATCACGGTGTTCTGCATGATGATGCTGTCGCGTACATGCGCGCCCGCGGCGATCGTCACCTCGGGGAACAGCACGCTGTTTTCCACCGTGCCGTATATGCGGCAGCCTTCGGATATGAAGCTCGTGCTGATTTTCGCTTCGTCGCCTACGTAGTGCGGCGGCTGATTGGGGTTCCGAGACAGTATCTTCCATGTAGGGTCGTGCAGGTTCAGCTCGGGATGGTCCTGTAGCAGCTCCATATTGGCTTCCCACAGGCTTTCGAGCGTCCCCACGTCCTTCCAGTAGCCCTTGAAGCGGTAGGCAAATATCATCTCGTCCGCCGCCAGCATCCTGGGGATGATGTTCTTGCCGAAATCGTTGGCAGATGTCTTGTCCTCATTATCCGCCTGCAGGTATTCCTTGACGTTGCGCCAGTTGAATATGTATACCCCCATAGACGCGAGGTTGTTTTTGGGCTTGGCGGGCTTTTCCTCAAACTCCACGACCCGCATCGTCTCGTCGGTGTTCATGATACCGAACCGCGGCGCATCCTCAATGGGCACCTCGATCACCGCGATGGTGGCAGATGCCTCGGTCTGTATGTGGAACTTGAGCATCGCGTTGTAATCCATCTTATAGATATGGTCGCCTGACAGCACCAGCAGGTAGTCCGGGTCGAACTTGTCGATGAAAAAGCTGTTCTGGTAGATGGCGTTGGCCGTACCGGAATACCATTCGCCGCGCTCCGCCTTCAGATACGGCGGCAGTATGAACACGCCGCCGGTGTTGCTGTCCAGATCCCACGGCGCGCCCGTGCTGATATACGAGTTCAGCTCCAGCGGCTGATACTGCGTCAGCACACCCACCGTATCAAGCCCCGAGTTGGTGCAGTTGGAGAGAGGAAAATCGATGATCTTGTATTTGCCTCCGTATGGCACCGCCGGTTTCGCGCGCGTTTTGGTGAGCACGCCGAGGCGCGCGCCCTGCCCTCCCGCGAGCAGCATGGCAATACACTTTTTCTTGTTGATCATACTTCTTCACCTCGATTTGGATTTTCAATAAATTCGTAGTACACGGACGACAGCGGCGGCAAATCCAGCGCGGCGCTGAACGGATGACCGCCGAAACCCTGCGTTTGGGCCTCGATCTCATCGGGCTGCCGATGCCCTCCCCCGCCGTAAGCCTCATCATCGCTGCTGAATGCTGCCGACAGCACGCCGTCCCGTGGCAGGCCAATCGTAAAGCCGTTCACCGGAGCCGGTGTAAAATTGAACGCACAGACACACACGCGGCCCTCCCGGCTACGGCGCATGAAAGCAAGGGCGCTCTGCTCCGCGTTGTCCACATTGAGCCATGCGAAGCCGTCCCAGCTGTCCTCTACCTCCCAGAAGGTCGGACAGTCCTTGTAGAATGCGTTAAGCGCTTTGACATACTGCTGCATCTGGCGGTGCCGCTCGTAGTCCAGCAGGAGCCAGTCCAGCTGCTTTTTGTGCGCCCACTCGATGAACTGCCCGAACTCGCTGCCCATGAACAGCAGTTTCTTGCCGGGATGCGCGTACATGAACCCGAGCAGCGCGCGCAGTGACGCAAACTTGTTGTCGTAGCTGCCGTGCATCTTGTCCAGCAGCGACTTCTTTCCGTGTACCACCTCGTCATGCGAATATGGCAGCACGAAGTTTTCGGTAAAAGCGTAGCACAGTGAGAACGTCATCTTGCTGTGGTAGTACTGCCGGAATATCGGGTCCACCGACATGTATTTGAGCGTATCGTGCATGAAGCCCATGTTCCATTTGTACACGAAGCCCAGCCCGCCGTCGTAGGGCGGCTTGGTAATTTTCGGGTATGAGGTGGATTCCTCCGCCACCGTGATGGCGCCGGGATAGCGCGTCAGTATCACGGCGTTGAGCTTCTTCAAAAACGCCACGGCGTGATTGTCGATGTTGCCGCCGTGCTCGTTGGGCACATATTCGCCCTTGTTACGCGCGTAGTCCAGATACAGCATGGACGTCACGGCGTCCACCCGTATGCCATCGATATGGTATACATCGAAGAAGAACATCGCGCTGGACACCAAAAAGCTTACCACTTCGGGCCGGCTGTAGTTGAATATCAGCGTGCCCCATTGCGGGTGATTGGCCTGCAGCGGGTTCTGGTGCTCGAACAGGCAGGTACCGTCAAATTTTGCGAGGCCGTGCGCGTCCTTGGGAAAGTGCGCCGGCACCCAGTCCATGATGACGCCGATGCCTTTAGCGTGCATCGTATCCACGAAATACATGAAATCCTGCGGCGTACCGTAACGGCTGGTCACCGCGTAATAGCCGGTCACCTGATAACCCCACGAATCGTCCAGCGGGTATTCGGTGACGGGCAGTATCTCCACATGCGTGAAGTTCATCTCCACCAGATAGTCGGAGAGCTCGTCTGCCACTTCGCGCATGCTCGCAAAGCGGTAGCCCTCCTTGACGCGCCACGAGCCAATGTGCATCTCGTATATCGCCATCGGCTTTTGCAACGTGTTTATCGTTTTACGCTTTTCAAGGTAATCCAAATCGCGCCACGCGTAACCGCCGAGGCTCCATACCTTGGAAGCCGTCTGCGGGCGCACCTCGGCGTGAAACGCGAACGGGTCCGCCTTCAGTACCGTTTGGTTGTCGTAGCCCACGATATGATATTTATAACAATCTCCGTCCTTGAGTCCCGGAACAAACGCGGCAAACACGCCGGAAGCCAGCCGCTCCATACTGTTCTTCGACGCATCCCAGCCGTTGAAATCTCCCACGACGCTGACGGACTGCGCATTGGGTGCCCACACCATGAAACGGTGGACTCCGAGTTCCTCGATAAAATGACAGCCGAAGGTTGAATAGGCCTGTTGCGCTTCTCCGGTATTAAACAGATAGATTTCGTCTGCGTTGATATGCTTTGAAAAGTCTCTCATACTCGAAACCTTCTTTCTCCCGCTCACAGGTTCCGCACTTCTCTTTGGCACCCTATTGGTAGTATTCGACCACTATATAGTATTTCCCTTCATTTGCCTGACCCGGAATGTTTGATTTCGGTAAAGTGATCAGTGCCGGAAATCAGCCGTCAGCCCACGCCGCCGCGCCCAAATAGCGAGGTGATACGGCCCAGCATTTTCACCGTTTCGCCGTCGAACTGGCCGTCCAGCAGCCGCCAGCGCCAGTTGCCCTGCGACGTCTGCGGCTTGTTCATACGGGTGGACGTGCCCAGCCCCAGCACATCCTGCATCGGGATGATGCACACATCCGCGACGGAGCCCATCGCCAGCCGTATCAGCTGCCAGTGGATGCGCTCCGGCTGCACGCCATCGATGTATTCGCTCAAAAACGCTCGCTCTGCATCGCCGAGACCCGCATACCAGCCTTGAGTGGTGTCGTTGTCGTGCGTGCCTGTATAGACGATGCAGTTCCTGTCGTATCGGTGCGGCAGATAGATGCTGCTCCCGCTTGGGTCAAACGCGAAATGCAGCACCTTGAGGCCGGGATAGCCGGTGGCTTTGAGCAGTTCGAACACCTCGGGCGTCAGATACCCCAGATCCTCCGCGATCAGCGGCAGCTGCCCCAGTTGACGCTCCATCTGATGGAAAAAGTCGATACCGGGGCCTTTAATCCACCGGCCTGGCTCCGCCGTTTTGGAGCCTTCGGGTATCTCATAATAAGACTCAAACGCACGAAAATGATCGATGCGCAGATAATCGAACAGCGATATCTGATGGGCGATGCGCCCCACCCACCACGCGTAGCCCGTCTTTTTCAGCACGGCCCAGTCGTACACCGGATTGCCCCACAGCTGTCCGGTGGGGCTGAAATAATCGGGCGGGCAGCCCGCCATGCAGCTCTGTTTGTCGAGCATCTCCCAGCCTGCCCACGCGTCCGCGCTGTCCGCCGCGATATAGATGGGCATGTCGCCGATGATCTTTATGCCATTGTCGTTCGCGTACCGGCGCAGCGCGTCCCACTGCCGGAAAAAGAGATACTGCACGAATATATGATAGCCGATCTGTTCCTTGAGCCGCAGCGTGGCCACGTTGAGCGCGCTGTCGATGCGCTGCGCCAGCGCATCCGGCCACTCCCAGAACGGCTTCATCTCATAGGTATTTTTCAACGCCATGAACAGCGCATAGTCAAATATCCACTCCGCGTGACGCTGGGCAAATGCCGCGGTTTCCGCCGCCACGCGCGCACCGCTGTAGCGGTAGGCCAGCTGCAGCACCTGCTGTTTACCCGCGTACTGCGCGTTGTAATCCACAGCGCCGCTCTGCTGCCCAAACAGCTTATCGCACAGGTCCAGCCCCTCTGCGGGCAACAGATTATCTGCAAATAAATCCTCGAAGTCGATGAAATACGGAGTTCCCGCGAAAGCGCTGAAGGACTGGTAAGGCGAATCGCCGAAGCCCGTGGGCGACAGCGGCAGTATCTGCCAGTATTTCTGGCCGCTCTCCCTCAGCCGGTCTACAAAGCCGCGCGCGCCCCGTCCCATCGTGCCGATGCCAAAGGGTCCGGGCAGTGATGATATACCAAGAAGTATGCCGCTTCCCCGCTCCATGCTGTCTCCTTATACCGCAGCCGTCCAGCGGCTGCTTGTTCTCATAAACTCCTCAATGCTCTTCGGGCTGAGCTGACTGCTGGCCGCGCCCATGTACTGCGCGTTGAACGCGCCGCACGCGCAGGCGAAGTCCAGCGCCTCCGCCGTGCCTTTACCGTCCAGCAGCGCGTGTATCAGACCGGCGCAGAACGCGTCCCCCGAACCAGTGGTGTCCTTCGCGTCCACGGTATACGCGGGGATGTAGCCGGTATAATCCCGGCAGTGCGCATACGCCCCACGCTCTCCCAGCTTGATGACCACGTTTTTCGCGCCCGCGTCCGCAAACGCTTTCGCGGCATCCTCGCAGCTAAACCCCTCTGTCAGATGGCGGCTGTCCACCTCGCTGGGCAAAAACCAGTCCAAATGCGGCAAGTAAGCCCTGAGGCCGTCCAGCTTCCGCCCCTTCTTATCCGTTGCCATGTCGGCAAACGTGGTCACGCCGTGGCGTTTCGCGTGAACGAGTATCCCCTCCATGCCGTCCTCGTCCAGCTTAGGACAGCCGAAAAAGCTTCCCACGGTGAGGGCGCATGCGTTCGCGATCAGATCCATGTCCACATCGCCTATGCAGAAGTCATAGTTGTTGCCGCGGCGGTGCAGTATGCTCCGCTGTCCGTCCGCCGCCACCAGCACGATCGCGGCGGTGGTCACGGACTCAGCCGATACCGCCGCATGCGACAGATCAACGCCGCTCGCTTCCATCTCTGCCGCGAACAGCCGGCCCAGCGCGTCGCCGCCCAGACGGCAGCAAAGCGCAACAGACCGTCCCAGCCGCGCCAAGTCCGCCGCCTGATTCGCCGCGTCTCCGCCCGGCGCCACGATGATGCTGTCCACCGGGGTCTTCTCCCCGTCAAACAGCGACTTATCCGCCGGGGATGCCAGTATGTCCATCACGGCAAGACCCAGCGCTGTTACATCATATCTCTTCATGTGTTTCACTATACACCATATACCAACTCGTTGGCTATATATCTTTCCCAGATCATTAATCAGCAAATACGCTCTCGTATAACACCATATTTTAACTCAGCAAAACGCAAAGTTGTATTTTAATTCACCCCTATTCTATATATTCCGAGCTTATTCTACATTCAATTTCATCTTCTTAGGGTTGACAAGTTTGTCTTTAATCATTTATGCTATATAAGACAACACAAAATTATACAAATTGGTGAATTTATGATCAAAAATGTATATGACATGACGCTGAAGCTGATAACCCCTTCCGAAATCGGCAGTCAGATAGATTTTATGTCAAAGCAGGACGATATATTGGAAGCGGTCTGTTTTTTTAATGAAAAGTTCAGAACGTGGAGTAAGCGGATTATCGTTTACATGATTTCAAGGAAGTCAATACATCTGTTGCTGTTTATGGAGAGCGAAAAAAAGCTGGAGAATATAACCGCGCGTGAAATAAGATTCTTTACGACTTATCTTAATAACCGTAAAGGCTGGAAGGAGTATTCGCGCAACAGCTCCAAGCTGTTTGAAAGCGTCAACTTTTACTCGTGCGGCTTACAGGAAGCCCTTCATCAGATTAACGGAATGGATGCGGAATCGGATGCTTTTATGATGCAGGTTGAAGAAATCGAGTTCATCAGAAAAGAGAGCCAGAAACCCGTCGCGAGAAACGATTACTCAGATATTCAAGATCTTGAGGAAATGTCCGACGAGGATGTCATCGTGATCGTGAATTATCTCGTGAAAACCAGAAACAAGGGAGAAAAAAGTGAACAAAAGGCCGAGACTCTTTTTCAGTTGAAAGAACTTCTGAAAAAATGGTTATAAAGGAGGATTATGATTCAATTAAACGACGTATGTAAAACTTATAATGGAACAGACATGGTGGTTGACCACTTAAATCTGACTATCGACGCGGGTGAGCTGGTCGTACTCGTGGGTGAAAGCGGATGTGGAAAAACCACTACTATGAAGATGATCAACCGTCTTGAGGAACCCTCCAGCGGATCTATATTAATTGACGACAAAAACATCAACGGGATTGACCCCATCCAACTCCGGCGCAATATCGGTTATGTGATTCAGAAAGTTGGCTTATTTCCACACTTAACTGTGGGTCAAAACATTGGACTTGTACCGCATCTGACCAAATGTGATCCGAAAAAGACCGCTCAGAGAACTATAGAATTGCTTGATATGATCGATCTGAAGCATGAAGATTATATCAACCGTTATCCCAATGAGCTGTCCGGAGGCCAGCAACAGCGTGTCGGCGTCGCCAGAGCGCTCGCCAATAATCCGGATATCGTGCTAATGGACGAGCCCTTTTCCGCATTGGACCCGATTACCAAGGATCAACTGCAAAACGAACTGCTTAAGCTGCAAGAAGAGCTACATAAAACGATAGTCTTTGTCACACACGATATTGACGAGGCGATCAAGATCGGTGACAGAATCGCCGTAATGAAAAACGGTGACATCATTCAGTATGACACGCCGGAGAACATACTTAAAAGACCAGCGGATCAGTTCATAGAGAATTTCGTAGGTCGTGGCCGCCTCTGGAAGACTCCCGAAATGCTCCGGGCTGAGGATATCATGAACAGAGATTACGTGCGTATCGGCATGAACCGTCCGGTAACGCATGCTATCGAACTGATGCGCGAAAGAAACTGCGAGGTGCTGGTTGTAGTCAACCGAAGCGGGAGCAACCCCACCGAGATGATGGGGCTTGTCGGAAAACGCCAGTTGTTTCAGGCGCATAATGAGGACACGCGCATGAAAGACATTATGAAAACAAATGTCGTAGCCGTTCAGCCCGATACGCCGCTGACGGACGTGTTAAGATTGCGAGACCAACACAAGCTGCGTTTTGTACCTGTGTTGTCGGACGGAGTAACCGTCGGCGTTATCACCGAGCCCAGCATTCTCAACGTGCTGTCAGAAATTATTCCGGAAAGCGAGGGATATTAATGTTTGAATATATAGCAAAAAACTGGACGGCGATATTGAGCCGGACTGGAGAGCACGTATTTTTAGCGTTTACTGCCGTCGCTTTAGCGTGCGTTGTCGGCGTACCGCTCGGCATGCTGATCACCAAAAACAAAAAGGTGGCAAACGGTATCATCAGCATCGCGAATGTTCTGCAGACGGTGCCGAGCCTTGCGATGTTCGCACTGCTTATACCGCTGGTCGGCATCAAGGAAAAGAACGCTATATTCGCGCTTTTCCTCTATGCGCTGCTGCCCATCATCAAGAACACCTATATCGGCATCAAGAATGTTGACCCGTCCATTATCGAGGCGGCAAAGGGCATGGGCATGTCGCGTTCGCAGATACTCTATAAGGTACAGACGCCGCTGGCCATTCCCGTCATCATGGGCGGTGTGCGCATCGCCACCGTCACTGGCATCGGCGTTGCGACCATCGCCACTCTGATCGGCGCGGGCGGTCTGGGCACTCTGATATATCAGGGCATTGGTATGATGAACTATCCAATGATGATCGCGGGAGCGGTTTCAGCCGCAGTGCTTGCGCTATTGACTGATTTCATACTTGGGCTGCTGGAAAAGAAGCTGACGTCCAAGGGCATCACCACAAATTAACGAGGAGTTATCGGCTTCATGCCGTAACCAATAAAATAACGAGGAAAGGTTGGTAAAAATGAAAAAAGTCATAACTATTACACTTGCAGTTATACTGCTTGCAGTCGGCATCATGTCCGGCTGCGCCAAACAACAGGACAACATCGTCAGGATCGGGCATAAAAACTATACGGAGCAGCGCCTCACGGGGCAGATGCTCTCAGTTTTGATAGAAAACAAAACCGACTATAAAACCGAAGTTACGGAATTCGGGGGTACAATGCTTTGCTTCGAAGCGCTTAAAAAGGGTGAAATAGATGTTTATCCGGAATTTACCGGCACCGCTTACGGCGCGATACTGAACCAAACTGAAGTGCTGGGTCAGCAAGAAACCTATGATTATGTAAAAAAAGAGTTCGAGGATCAGTTCAACATCACATGGCTTAATGAAATGGGCTGGAACAACACATATATACTCTCTGTGACTGCGGAAACCGCGGAGGCTCTTGGCATATCAACCGTTTCGGAGCTCGTCCCTCATGCTTCGGATATGATTATGGGTTGTGATAACGAGTTTCTGGGGCGTTCTGACGGATTGCCGGGTCTCAAAGAAGCCTACGGCATCACTTTCAAACAGGAAATGCCCATGGATCAGGGGCTGACATACGCTGCGCTGCGCGACGGTCAGATTGATGTCAACGTATCGTTCAGCACCGACGGCCGTATTGCCAAGCTCAACTTGCTCAACCTTGCGGACGATAAGCAGTTTTTCCCGCCCTACTACGTGGCACCAATCATGAATCAGGATTATGCAAACGAAAACGCCGTTATCGTCAGTACGCTGAATCTACTAAATGGTAAATTCACAGATGAGGACATGCAGAAATATAATCTTCTCGTGGACGAAGGCGGTGACCCAAAAGAGGTGGCCACTAAGGCGCTCAAGGATAAAGGGCTTATCGAATAATAAGTTGATGCAAAAACCGGAGTGGCATTGCGCTTCTCCGGTTTTTCATTGCGTTAATCTCAAGCCAGGTGTTGTGAATGGTTGTCCCGACTGCACCTGTCCGCGCTTACTCTTCACGCAGGTATTCAAGCAGAGCATCCCGCAAAAACACAGCGGCTCCCGGTGCAACGCTGTCGTAATACGCCGCGAAGCGGTCGTCGTCCACGTACATCTGCGCCAGCCCTCTGTGGGCGGCGGCGCTGTAGCTGCCCCATGAGCACATCAGCCACTGCTTATGCAGCTCGCAGAGACGCCTGGCCGCCGCGCTTTGCGTATCGTTTGTCTGCATGGCCGTTTTCAGCGCTTCGTTCACCTCCATGCCCAGAGCCTCCATGCGCGCAAACTGCGCCGGTGTCATGCCCCTGAGCTTCGCGTTGGACTGGTCCACCGCTTCATTGCCGTACTTTTCTCGCACTTCCGCGCCGTACTGCCGCTCGTTGTCGTCGATGTATTGCTGCTTAAAGCCCTCAAATTTTTCCGCATCCGTCATGTCAAATCCCTCCTTTTTTGCTTTCAGTGTGTTGCTGACGGTATTGATCAGCGCGTCCAGCTGACCCCGCCGGGCCTGCAGCTCCTGAAGATGCTGCTCGAGCGCTTTTTGCTCCTCAAATTCGGGCGCTTGCATGATGAGCCGGATACCCTCAGGCCCCACGCCGAGCGTGCGGTAGAACAGTATCTGCTGCAGTGCGTCCACCTGTTCGCCCCCATACAGCCGGTAGCCCGATTCGCTGGTCTGCGCAGCCTTTAGCAGCCCGATCTGGTCATAGTACCGCAGTGTCCGTGTGGTCACTCCCGCCAGTTTTGCCAGTTGTCCGATCGTATACACGTCATTTTCACCTCCGGAGGTCATCGTAAAGCATGACGTTGCGTCAAAGTCAATACGTTTATTTTTAAAATAATGAAACACCGGCTTTATGCCGATGCCTCATGTTTTTTCAATCTATATTACCAAAAACACACGGGTCACATTTCGGACAGATCGTAACCCGCGCGGTCCACGGCGTCCTTGAAGTGGCTGAAGCCCAGTTTGCTTGCGTCGTATTCGACCATCAGCGTTCCCGCCGCGAGGTCCACATCAGCACTCTTCACGCCTTCCAGCGCAGACACCGCCTTCTTCACGCGCGTCACGCACGCTTCACAGCCCATCCCCGTCACCCGGAACATTTTCTTTTCCATCGTCATTATCCTCCTCTTCGGTTAAGTCGTCGTTACCCTCAGGTATCAGCCTGTATAATATATGTCAGCCTGCCGCCTGCTCCATCAGCGCGGCGGATATTTCTTTGCACGGCTGCCACACCAGCTGTTCGAACTCTACGTCATCGTGGGGAGCTGAACCGTTGCCTGTGGGCGTCAGTTCCACGCAGAAACCCGGCAGCTCAAAATCCTGCCGGAACCAATTTTCAAAGCCCGCGCCATATACCGCCGGGTCTTCCGATACGGGCATCAGCTCATACCCCGTCACGTCGGCGAGCGTTTCCGCGATGGACGCGCCCGCCGGTATGGCGTCTTCGGTTCCGCTGTCCGCCCAATAGATCACCTCGCCCTTGGTGTGGAAGGAGGCCGCCAGCACAAAGTCGGTACTGTTGCACAATGCCATCACCGCCTGAACCTCCGGCTCGGTGGCAGGCGCCGTACCCTTATACATCTCCGAGCTGGGCTCGTCGGTGTTGCTCGCCTTCTCGTCCCAGTGGCACGGATACTGCCGGTTCAGGTCCACGCCGTTGATGTTGGCTTTCCATTCGTCGTATGTATCCTTGAGCATGCGCATGGCTTTGACCTTTTCCGGATCTTGGGCTGCCTCCACCCCGTTCTGCACCAGATTGACGCCGTCCGGGTTCACCATCGGTACGATATACACCGTCACTTCCTTGAGCAGTTCGGCGATATCGTAATCGCCGATATTGACACCGGTGGCGGAGGCGCGCGCGTATTCGTCCGCCGTTTCCATCAGAAAGGTTGCGGTGATGTATTCCCGCGCGTGGTGCGCACCCAGCAGCAGCAGCTTCTTTTCTCCTATCCCCAGCTTGATCAGCGTCAGTTCGCGCCCCTCCACCGACTGGCCGATACTTTCAATCTGGATTATATCCGGATACAGCTCCGCCAGTCGCTGCGCGTCGGCAGTCATCTGCTCGTAGCTGTAGGTTTGATTAGGGTTGACCACATCTTCATAAACAGGCGCTGTGGCGGTGATTTCCGCGCTCTCTGTCGGCTCCGCAGCCTCGCCCGGCTCCTCCGAGGGCAGGGCGGGCTCAAAGTCGGACATCTCGCGGGCGTCCTGGCAGCCGGTCGACAGCAAAAGCCCCATTGCCAATGCCAACGCCAAAAATATCGCTCTTATTCGGTTTCCCGTTTTGCCCATTTTTTCCTCCGTCTCAGTATCATCAGTATAACTCGATTGCTATTCGCTTCATCATATTAATCATTATATCATTCAATCGGCAGATTAAAAAGTAAACAACATTTGAATGTTAAGTTCGCAGCATCTCAACCGGAAGAAGCAGAAGAAGTGCATCATCAATCGGCACCAGCTGCTGGCGCAGGCAATAAGGAGCTGGAACGAATGGCACTTTTTGATGCTCTTACCGGCTTGCCCAACCGGCATTATTTTGACGAAGTGCTGAAAAAAGAAATAACGCTCGTTGAGCGCAAAGGTCATGAATCGTGCCTTGTCATGCTAAGAGGTCTATGCTTTCAAAGGCATCGACAACGTATAGGGCTTCCCGCAGGCGACAGCATACTGTTGCAGCTGGGCGGTCTGCTTTCCGCCAGCATCGGTGTCTCCCCGGCTGTCGGGCAGCCGGGACGATTCGCCGATCAGACAATATGTCGATGTGGACAAGGCGCTGTATCTCGCCAAGCAGAAGGGGCGCAACTGCGTCCGCTGCGCGTCTTAACCATTACTGCTGACGCGCTTTTAAAGGAACGCGCCGCAGGGCTATAAAGCTAAGAGCGGTAAATATGAGCGCCAGCAGTACGTTTGAGACTATACCCATGAACGGGTTTCCATCCATAAATCCGAACGCCCAGCCTACAAGCTGGAAAAACGCTGTCGACACCGCGCCGCCGAACAGAACCAGATCCGCCATCGGCCAAACGAACAGCAACAGCACGGGAACGCCGATGGAAATCAGCAGCTTCACGGGCTTGTTCATGCGGTAGAACAGCGTGGTGATCAGATAGCCCCCCATGCCCGCGGCCAGATTGCAGCAGAACATCCACAGCAGCCCCGTCAGCACGGAGGCCGTGCTGTACGATTCGATGCCGTACATCTGCATGAATCCCGGCTCGTAGTTGCCAATGCCCGGCCCATAGCTGCCAATACCTCTCATTACCACGCTTACGGTGCTGTCGATTACCGCCATGCCCGCGGCCACTGCGCCCAGAACAGCCACAAAACTCACAAACATCGTCTTTCTGGACACCCCATTGGCGCTGAGCATATGGAAAGTCGATCTGAAGGAGTTCAATCCGCAGACGAATATGAACACCACTGATGCCATTTCCATACCGCCCACATTGAATTGGTTGCCCTCCCTGACCGCGATAGACATCGATACACCCATCAGTATGAGCAGGGCGGCAATCACGATATAGAATATGATGAGCGGCCATTTCATACCGTCCATCTGATATTTCCATGCAGGTAAAAAGTTCATTCTAATCACTCCTTTGTTTAAGCGTTCGTCAGATGGATAAACAGGTTCTGCAGCTTCATGCGCGATACTTCCACGCCGTCCGGCACTTCCGAATCCAGCGAGCCCAGCAGATAAGCGCTTTTGATACCGCCCAGCGTGTCGCTGCCCAGCACCTGGCGGCCGGCAGTGAACGCATCGACGCGAGCCGCCGGGCCCGTCACCGTATACCCTGCCGCCAGCACGTTCTGCGTCGTATCGTCCATGATCACCCTGCCGTTCTTGATTATGAACACATGCTCGATCACTTCCGCCGCCTCCTCAATGAGGTGCGTCGATATCACGATCGTCCGCGGCTTCTCGCTGTAAAGGCTGATCAATTCGCGGTAGAACAGATCACGGAAGTTCGCGTCCAGACCGAGGACCGGCTCGTCGAGCAGCATCACCGGCGCGTTGCAGGACAGCGCCGCGATGATCTTGTATATCGATGTGTAGCCCGTGGACAGCGCCTTGAGCTTCTTGCCGGTGTTCAGCTTGAATTTTGCCGCTAATTGCCGGGCGTACTCCACATCCATATCCGGATAAAACACGCGGGTCCACTTGAACACGTCCCTGACGGTCATCGAATCGGGATACAGCGGCTGCTCGCTCATACAGTATACCTTGCCCAACACCGCATCATTCTCCACAACCGGTTGGCCGTCGATGGTGACTTCGCCTTCGGTCGGGAATATGCGGTTAGTGATCAAGTTCAGCAGCGTGGATTTGCCCGCGCCGTTACGGCCCAGCAGACCGTATATCTTCCCCTCTTCGATGGTCAGGGAGACATTATCCAGCGCTGTGGTGGCGCCATACCTCTTGGTCAGGTTCTTTACAACTATCTGGCTCATGCTTTCAGTCCTCTCCTTATCATCTCATCCAATAATTCATACGACAGCCCCAGCTTTCCGGCTTCCTCCGCCAGCGGGACAATAAACTTATCGAAAAACTGGCTGCGTCTTTTGTCAATAACCATTTGCCTCGCCCCCTCCGACACAAACATGCCCAGTCCGCGCTTCTTGTAAAGCACACCTTCGTCGGCCAGCTTAGTGACACCTTTGAGCGCCGTGGCCGGGTTTATTTTATACTGGACGGATATCTCCGTCGTGGACGGCGCCTGTGCGCCCTCCCCCAGCGCGCCGGACAATATCGCGCTTTCGATCTGCTCGGCGACCTGCATAAATATGGGTACATCCGCACTGAAATCGATCTGCATCACATCACCCCTTTGGTTAACTACTCTTGTAACTAACTATATGTCAAACCCAGCATTCTGTCAACGTTATTTTTTCGCATACGCGAAAAATGCACGGAGTTATCCGCCGACGCATTGTATTGACAAGCTCAGTTTACTTCAAATATAATAACCTTCGGTGACAGGCTTATTGTCCTGTCTGTTCTGCTGTTAACTCGTTTTTATGTTTCTGAGCTATCGTACTTGAAGGGAGCCGCATGGAAGTACTTTTAAAAGGTTTTTTGGAATTCAGCTGGCAAAACGCAGTTATGATTGTCGTAGGTCTGGGGCTTATCATTCTTGCAATCAAGAAGGAATATGAGCCGATGCTGCTGCTGCCCATAGGATTTGGCTGCATTTTGGTCAACCTGCCCCTCGCGACTGTCATTCAGAACGGTTTGGGAGAGCCCGGATTTCTAGCGGTGCTGAAACAAGCGGGCATCGTCACAGAGCTTTTCCCTCTGCTCATATTCATTGCCATCGGTGCGATGATCGACTTCTCCCCTTTGTTGAAGCAGCCCGTCATGATTTTCTTCGGTGCGGCGGCGCAGTTCGGCATATTTGCCGCCATGATGCTGGCGCTCTTAACCAATCTTCTCCCGATACAGTCGCTGCTCGGCCTTGACCCTTCTCAGCCGATATTCACGCTCAAAGAGGCTGCGGCAGTCGGTATCATCGGCGCGGCGGACGGTCCGACCACCATCTTTGTCGGTAATCTGTTTGCTCCTAAGTATCTGGGCGCTCTGTCGGTTGCGGCGTATTCGTATATGTCGCTGGTGCCCATCATCCAGCCCCCCGTGATACGCGCCCTCACCACCAAAAAGGAACGTCGGATCCGTATGGACGCGGACTTCAACAAAAAGGTCAGCAAGCCGGTACTTATCGCGTTTCCCATTATCATCACGATTGTCACAGGCTTCATTGCGCCCGAGGGTGTTCCGCTGGTCGGCGCTTTGATGTTCGGCAACCTGATTCGCGAGTGCGGCGTGCTGGAGCGGCTTTCCAAGTCCGCGCAGAACGAGCTGGCCAACCTCGTCACATTGCTGCTGGGCATCACGATCGGCTCGACGATGATCGGATCGGACTTCATTACACCTCAGACGATTCTGATACTGCTCATCGGTTTCCTTGCTTTCGTGTTCGACACGGCGGGCGGCGTACTGTTTGCCAAGCTGATCAACCTGTTCCTGAAGAGGAAGATCAACCCGATGATCGGCGCGGCGGGCATCTCGGCATTCCCGATGTCGGCGCGCGTTGTTCAGAAGATGGCGCAGAAAGAGGATCCGTCCAATTTTATATTGATGCAGGCTATTGGCGCGAACGTGTCCGGGCAGGTTGGTTCCATCATCGCGGGCGCAGTGCTGATCTCTCTGCTGAGCTAGGAGGTTTATAAATGGATATTTCCGGTATGGTTTTAGAAGGTGTGAAATACATGGGCATCGGCGTAGGTGTCGTGTTTGTGGTGCTGGGGCTGTTCTTCGTCATCATGAAGGTGATGATGAAACTGTGGCCGGCCAAGGAGGACAAGGAAACTAATTAACCGATCCCGTTCAGGTCGTGAGGTAATTGGTTACCTGAATATCACTGATTCATTAAGAAGGCTGGCATATGTCAGCCTTCTTTTTGTATACGAAAACCCCGCGTTAGACGCGGGGTTCGGTAAAGCTTATAGCGATGAGGCAGGACAGAAAAACTCCTTTTGATTTAGAATGAAGTGCGGTCTGGCAACTGCACAAACAAAAATCA
>JAEWWC010000048.1 GCA_023396555.1 Bacillota bacterium | reverse complement strand
GAGTTGTTGTGGTTATCGCTTTGGCAGCGGCGCTTATGATCGCGCTTTATGTGCGCCGCGCGGGACCGTTCAAAAGTAAGGGCACGGCAGTCGCAGCGAGCGGTACCATGAACAGCGTGCGGCGTTCTGCCTACAGGAAGCAGCGGGGGCGGCACAGACGGTAGAACTTGTTGTCGTGTCAAAGAAGAGTACGGCGGCTTTGGAACTTCAAAGCCGCTTTTTGTACGCGGTTTTGCGGCGGTCAATACTTGACATCGATGCTGATTTGACATAGGATGAGGCATACTATTTATATATGATTTTTCAAAAACCTACAGGGGGCTGCGTTATGAATAAACAGAATATTACGACGGATCAGGCGCCGGCGGCCATCGGGCCTTATTCGCAGGGCATTCAGGCCGGTAGCTTCGTATTTTTATCGGGACAGACGCCACTGGACCCGGCCACCGGCGTGCTGGTGGAAGGCAGTGTGGAAGAGCAGGCAGTACGTGTCCTTGAGAATCTGGGCGCAGTGCTGGCAGCGGCGGGGCTCGGCTTTGAGGATGTTGTCAAAACGACGGTGTTTCTGCGCGACATGGCGGACTTTGCCGCGGTAAACGGCGTATACGCGAAGTATTTTCCGCAGCCGTATCCGGCGCGTTCCACTGTTGCGGTGGCCGGGCTGCCCAAGGACGCGCGCGTGGAGATCGAAGCCATCGCGGTCGGAAAGTAACAGGAGGCGGCATGCCGGGACCATTTTCCAGAACGGAGCGCCTGCTGGGCAAGGCAGGCATGGATAAACTGAAAGACACGACGGTGGCGGTGTTCGGCATCGGCGGCGTGGGCTCGTATACGGTGGAGGCGCTGGCGCGCAGCGGCGTGGGCGGTCTGGCAATGTTCGACGATGACAAGGTGTGTCTCACCAACATCAACCGCCAGTTGATCGCGACGCGCGAGACGGTGGGCAAAAACAAGGTGGAGGCGGCGAAGGCGCGCATACTGTCCATCAATCCCAAATGCGCTGTGGAGGCCAACACCTGCTTTTACACCGCGCAGAACGCGGATGAATACGATCTCGCGCGGTACACGTACATCGTGGACGCCATCGACACGGTGTCGTCCAAGCTGACGCTGATCGAACGGGCAGCGGCGGCGGGGGTGCCCGTCATCAGCTGCATGGGCGCGGGCAACAAGCTGGACGCGACGCGCTTCGAGGTGGCGGACATATACGATACGTCCGTTTGCCCGCTCGCCAAGGTGATGCGGCGCGAACTCAAAAAGCGAGGTATAACCGCGCTCAAGGTTGTGTATTCCAAGGAGCCGCCCATAGCGCCGCAGGACGACGACGATTCCGGCTGCCGCAGCGGCTGCGTATGTCCGCCGGACACCAAGCGCAAATGCAACGTGCGGCGACAGGTACCGGGCAGCGTGGCGTTCGTGCCATCGGTGGCCGGGCTGATACTCGCCGGCGAGGTAATCAGGGACATCGTTAGAAATATCACAATATCTTCAGACACGGACTTGAAAGTTTGACGGTTTGTGTAGTAAAATGGCATAAGACCAAAACTGTAAAGGCGTTTATATGAAGATTTCGACACGGGGGCGCTATGCGCTGCGCATGATGGTAGACCTGGCCGCATCGGGTAATGACGAATTTGTCACGATCAAGAGCATTGCCGCACGGCAGGAGATATCCGAGAAATACCTCGAACAGATTATCACCGTGCTGAGCCGAGCCGGATTTGTGAAGAGCGCGCGTGGGGCGCAAGGCGGATACAAGCTGGCGCGGCCCGCCGAGGAATATACCGTGGGCATGATACTGCGCGCGATAGAAGGCAGCCTGGTGCCGGTAAAGTGCATGGAGGACGAGCCCAACGAGTGTCCGCGTGCCGGTCAGTGCGTAACATTGGACGTATGGAAGCGCGTCGACGAGGCGGTCAGCGGCGTGGTTGACAGCATCACGCTGGACCAGCTTGCGGAAAAGCAACGCGCCGCCATGTCAAATATCTGAGCCATTCAACAATTTTTTATTATTTTTCAGCCTTATGTTTAAATCATATAAAAAAAGTATGAAAAAATACTTGACAAAACAAATAAAGGGAATTAGAGTATAGAAAAAATCATATAAAGAATATATGAAATATATGCGATAAGGAGAAACGACAATGGCCAGCGAAAGACAATACAAGTTTGAAACCCTGCAGCTGCATGTAGGGCAGGAATCTCCCGATCCGGCAACGGATGCCAGAGCCGTCCCGATCTACCAGACGACCTCCTATGTGTTTCCCAGCCCTGAGTCGGCCGCCGGCCGTTTTGCGCTGTCGGAGGCGGGTAACATCTACACCCGTATCATGAACCCGACGACGGATGTGTTTGAGAAGCGCATCGCCGCGCTGGAAGGCGGCGTGGGCGCGCTGGCACTGTCCAGCGGCTCCGCGGCGGTCACCTATGCGATACAGAACATCGCGCGCTCGGGCGACCACATCGTTTCTGCCAACACGCTCTACGGCGGTACCTACAACCTGTTTGCGCACACGTTCAAAGAATTCGGCATCGACGTGACGTTTGTGGACCCGGATATGGAGGGCAGCTTCGAGGCGGCGATACAGCCCAACACCAAGGCACTGTTCATTGAGAGCCTCGGCAACCCCAACTCCACCATCATCGATATTGAAAAGGTGGCGGACATCGCCCATAAAAACGGCGTACCGCTCATTATTGACAACACGTTCACCACACCCTACCTGCTGCGTCCCATCGAATACGGCGCGGACATCGTGGTGCATTCGGCCACCAAGTTCATCGGTGGTCACGGCACGTCCATCGGCGGTGTGATCGTGGACGGCGGCAAGTTCGATTGGAAGGCTTCGGGCAAGTTCCCCGGCCTCACCGAGCCGAGCCCCGGCTACCACGGCGCGGTGTTCTCGGACGTGGCGGGACCGCTCGCGTACATCATCAAAGCGCGCGTGACACTGCTGCGCGACACCGGCTCGGCTTTGAGTCCGTTTAACTCGTTCCTGTTCCTGCAGGGGCTGGAGACGCTATCGCTGCGCGTGGAACGCCATGTGGAAAATGCGCTCAAGGTCGTCAAATTCCTGAGCAAGCATCCCAACGTGGAAAAGGTGAATCACCCGGCGCTGAGCGACCATCCGCACCACAAGCTGTACAAGAAGTACTTCCCGAACGGCGCGGGCTCGATATTCACGTTCGAGATTAAGGGAGGCCGTGAGGCGGCGCTGCAGTTCATCGGCAAGCTGAAGCTGTTCTCGCTGCTGGCCAACGTGGCGGACGTTAAATCCCTCGTGATTCATCCCGCCAGCACCACGCACTCGCAGATGAGCGATGAGGAACTGTTGGCATCTGGCATCTCGCCGGGCACCATCCGGCTGTCCATCGGCACCGAGCACATAGACGACATTATCTACGAGCTGGAACAGGCGCTGTAAGCACATTAACCAAAAGCCTTATTGGACGTGTTTTCAATAAGGCTTTTTTATTTTGCGCTAAGACAGTTGGGGGTACACTGAACACCGGCCTTGCCAAAAAACGGTTTGCAGCTGGACTTGTCAATCAGGGGAATATTGTGTATGATAATGACGGTTTGACGGCAGTTAACGGCAATACACTTATTTATTTACGGTAGGAGGGTAGTACGGATGTCTAACATCAGGTTTTTTTGTCACGACTTTTTACCCCTTGAGATGCACAAGGTCCGCATCGTTCAAAAGCTCGATCTCGTTCCCATCGAACAGCGCCTCACAGCTATTACGGAGGCCGGCAACAACACATTCCTTCTGAAAAACGAGGATGTTTATCTCGACATGCTGACGGACAGCGGCGTTAACGCGATGAGCGACAACCAGCTGGCGGCGATGATGCAGGCGGATGACAGCTACGCAGGGTCGCAGACGTACACGCGGCTGGAGAACACCATTCGCGAGCTGTTCGGTACGGAGTATTTCCTGCCCGCGCATCAGGGCCGGGCCTGCGAAAACATACTGGCGCAGATTTTCGTCAAAGAAGGCGACGTGATCCCGATGAACTATCACTTCACGACCACCAAGGCGCACATCACGCTGAACGGCGGTCGTGTGGTGGAGCTGTATAAGGATGCCGCCATGCAGATTTGCAGCGACGAGCCTTTCAAAGGTGACATGGATACGGAAAGGCTGGAAGCGCTGATCGGAGAATACGGCGCGGATAGAGTGCCGTTTGTGCGCATCGAGATGGGAACCAACCTGATCGGCGGGCAACCGGTGTCCCTCGCGAACATGCGCAAGGTTAGCGAGATTTGCCGCAAAAATGGCGTGCTGGTTGTGTCCGACCTTTCACTGCTGGCCGACAACCTATATTTCATCAAGACACGCGAGGAAGCCTGCAAAGACATGAGCATCGCGGAGATCACCAAAGAGATTTGTGCCCAGTGTGACATCTTGTATTTCTCTGCCCGCAAGCTAGGCTGTGCGCGCGGCGGCGGTATCTGCCTGAACGACCGCGATCTGTATCTCAAGATGCGCGAACGTATACCGCTTTTCGAGGGCTTTTTGACGTACGGCGGCATGTCGGTACGCGAGATGGAAGCCATTGCGGTGGGCCTGCGTGAAACGATGGATATGGACATGATCAATCAGGGACCTCAGTTCATTCAGCATATGGTGGGCGAGCTGTGCAAGAAGGGCATCCCCGTGGTGACGCCCGCAGGTGGCCTGGGCTGTCACCTCAACGCATCGGCGTTTCTGCCGCATGTGCCGCAGGCGCAGTATCCTGCTGGGGCACTGGCTGCGGCAGTATATATTGCAGGCGGCGTACGCGGCATGGAACGCGGAACGCTCTCAGAGCAGCGCGACGAGGACGGCAACGAGACCTACTCCAACATGGAACTGCTGCGGCTGGCGCTGCCGCGCCGCGTATTCACGCTGTCGCAGGTGGAGTACGCCATCGACCGCATCGCGTGGCTCTATGAGAACCGCGAGCTGGTGGGCGGCCTTGAGTTTGTGGAAGAGCCCAGCGTGCTCCGCTTCTTCTTCGGGCGCTTGACGCCGGTGTCTGACTGGCAGGAGAAGCTGTGCGCCAAGTTCCGTGCGGACTTCGGCGATAGTCTGTAATAATAGAGGCACACATATCAACGATATAACAAAAAGCGGAGTGTTCCAAAACTCTCCGCTTTTTGCTGCTGTAGACCACATGTACCGACAATTCCTGCTCGCGGGAGAAGAGTCGGACTTCTGTCTGAGAAAAGAACAAAAGGGGATTGACTTTGATCTTAAGCTATAGTATTCAAAAATTAGTTAGCTAAAGCTAACTAATTTAAGGAGCATAAAGTTAGCGAAATCTAACTGTGTAACGGACTGTCGGAAAAGCAAAGACTATTTATGAAATACGCTCAGCGAAGGGAACGGGAAAAATGCAGCAGTCGGGCACAGACATCATAGCAATGCTGACGGCAGGGTACGCGGGGGACGACGAGATACTGACTTTCATCGAGAAGGTGGGTCCGACGGTGATCGGCGTTAAGCCGGCCAGTCTGATCAACGCGGGCAGCCGGGCGCTGGAATTCTGCCGGGCACGCTTCGGCGGAGACAGCGGGGTATCGTATACCGTTGTCAAACGCCATGAGGATAGGGTACAGCTGTTTGTCTGGCACCGTGAGAGCCTTTTGCGGACGCTGGCGGACCCACGGATGAGCGCCTGCCTTGAGCGGCTGGGTTATCCGGCGGACGCGCTGCCGGAGGCGCTGGTGGAACAACTGGCCGGCAAAATACAGGGCAACGCCTATCCGCATGAGATCGGTCTCTTTCTCGGTTACCCCATCAAGGATGTATACGGCTTCATGGGCTTGCCGATTCCCTACCGCAAGACGATGGGCTGGCGGATGTACGGCGACGTGCGGCCCTCCGAGCGGGCGTACTACGCTTATAAACGCGCGCGTGAACAGGTGAGAAGCATGATGAAACAGGCATGCTGCGATAAAATTTAAAGGAAAGAAAAACGAAAGCGATTGTGTATACGGAGGATCTATCTATCCGCATACATCGCTATGATTCTGACTGGCTAAAACGACAAATGCCTCCGCGCTTATTCCGGAGGCATTTCTGTCTGTATGCTCTGCTGTGAAACGGGCACAGTTGATCAGCTATGTTACTTGGGTACGCGCACCGCCCGCATCGCGTTGAGTATCGCGAGCACCGCGACGCCCACGTCGCCGAACACCGCCTCCCACATCGTGGCGATGCCCATCGCGCCCAGCAGCAGTATCGCACCCTTCACGCCCAGCGCGAACAGTATGTTCTGCCAGACGATGCGGCTCGTCTTTCGCGATATATGCATCAGCTTCGCCAGCTTCTTCGGCTCATCCTTCATCAGCACGATGTCCGCCGCTTCGATAGCCGCGTCCGCACCGCCGCCGCCCATCGCGATGCCCACGTCCGCCAGCGCCAGCACCGGTGCGTCGTTGATGCCGTCACCTACGAACGCCAGCTTGCCTTTGCCGGTCCGTTCGCGGCGCAGTTCCTCCAGCTTCTCCACCTTCTGATCCGGCAGCAGTTCCGCGTATACCGTATCGATACCCAACTCCGCGGCCACCTTCTCCGCTACCTCGCGGCTGTCGCCCGTCAGCATCACCGTCTGCTTCACACCCATGCCTTTGAGTGCGCGCAGCGTTTCCGCGCTGTCCGCCCGCACCTTATCCGAGATCACGATGTACCCGGCGTATTTGCCGTCCGCCGCGACGTATGCCACGGTGCCCGCCTGACCGGCAGCGGGGGCTTCAATACCGTAGCGCCGCATCAGCTTGGCGTTGCCCGCCAGCACGGATGTGCCGCCGACCTTCGCGCTGATGCCGTGACCCGCGATCTCCTCCAGCTCAGTAACGGCGGATTCGTCCAGCTCGCCACCGTAAGCCTTGCGTATGGATACCGCAATGGGGTGGTTGGAGTGTATCTCGGCGTGCGCCGCCAGCCGCAGCACGTCGCCGCCGCCCTCCACATGCGTCACGGCGAAGCGGCCCTCCGTCAGCGTGCCTGTCTTGTCGAACACCATGGTGTCCACGCGGCCCATCGCTTCCAGATAGCTGCTGCCCTTCACCAGTATACCGTGGCGGGACGTGCCGCCGATGCCGCCGAAGAACCCCAGCGGTATGGAGATGACCAGCGCGCACGGGCACGACACTACGAGGAACACCAGCGCCCGGTTCAGCCAGTCGGCGAACTGTGCGCCCGGTACGAACAGCGGCGGTACGACGGCCAACAATGCCGCGGCCGCCACCACAGCGGGCGTATAATAGCGCGAGAACTTGGTGATGAACCGCTCCGCCGGCGCTTTCTTGCTGCCTGCGCTCTGCACCAGCTCCAGTATCTTGGCGATGGTGGATTGGCCGAACTCCTTGGTGACCTCGATGGTCAGCAGGCCGCTCTGATTGATGGATCCAGACAGCACGGCAGCACCCGGTTCCACGTCGCGAGGCAGCGACTCGCCTGTCAGTGCGGACGTATCCAGCGCGGACACGCCCTCCAGCACCACGCCGTCCAGCGGTATGCGTTCGCCGGGGCGCACCAGTATGCGTTCACCCACGCCAACCGTCTCGGGGGATACCGTCACCGTGCCCTCCGGCGTGATCAGGCTGGCCGTGTCGGGACGGATATCGCGCAGCGCGGATATCGACTTCTGGGAACGACCCACGGCGGCATTCTGGAACGCTTCGCCCACCTGATAGAACAGCATCACCGCGACGCCCTCCGGATATTCGCCGATGGCAAATGCGCTGATGGTGGCGAGGCTCATCAGGAAGTTCTCGTCAAACACCTTGCCTCGGAAAATATTCTTCAGCGCCTCCCACACCACCTGACCGCCGATCAGCAGATAGCTCGCGATGTAAAACGCCAGGTTGAGCCACTCGGGGGCGGGGATCAGCAGAGCAGCGGCGAACAGCGCGACGCCCGTGCCCATCATGGCCCAATGAAGCCAGCGGGGCAGGCCGTGCTCTTCCTCCGCTTCCTCAGTGAAGGAGACGGATACGTCCGGCTCGATAGCGGCAGCGGTTTTGGACGCCTGCCGCAGTATGCCGGGCAGCGCCGCGGCGTCCGCCGCTTCGATCACCATCTGACCTGACATCACACTGATGGAGGCAGAAACCACGCCTTCGATGCGCGACACCGCATGCTCTATTTTGGCGGCACACTCGCCGCAACTGAGGCCTCTCAGATAGACGGTGCGCTTGGCGGAGGGGGTATCGGCCTCGGTCAACACCGCGCCCGGTTCACCGCGGTGTACCGTTTCAGCGATGCTATCGCTGAGCGCCTGTGTCCATTCGCCGGACGATTCCACGATCAGCGTACCGGAAACAGCGTCCAACGACGCGTCCGTCACTCCCATGATCCTGCGTACCCCTTCCTCAATTCCGGCGGCGCAGCCTGCGCACACGCCGCTGATGCGGTATCTCTTATTCAAAGCCTATGGCTCCTTTCGCCAAATCTATGAACACTTGAACAATCATTCAACTATTATTATATGCTAAGTGTGCCGAATGTCAAGCCTGACTTTGGTCAATTTCGGGGTAAAGTTGGTTTGACAGCAATTAGTTGCTGATATATGATGAAAACGGGAAAAAAGTGCAGACCACCTATAAATATGGAGGGCCGCCATGAACCAAAAGGAACGCCTGTTTGGCCGTCTGGATGGACAGCCGACTGACCGGATACCCAATCTTAACATCATCATGCAGCTGGGGGCGAAGGAGCGCGGCGTCCTGTACGCCGAGTACTGCCGCGATTATCGGCTGCTGTGCGAAGGCAACATCATCTGTGCGGAGAAGTACCATCTGGACTGCGTGACGGTGATGTCCGACCCGATGCGGGAAACATCAGCGTTCGGAGCGGAGATCGTGTTTCCGCCCAACGGCGTGCCGTATTCCAAAAAGCCGCTGCTGGAAAATGAAGCAACGCTTCTGAGGCTCAAGGTTACCGATCCGTCCGATAGTGAGCGCATGTCGCAGTCAGTGAAGGGCATCGAGATGTATAAACGCGAGCTGGGGGATGAGGTGCCCGTGATCGGCTGGGTGGAGGGCAGCATGGCGGAGGCGGCGGACCTGCGCGGCGTGAACGAGCTGCTGATGGATCTGGTGCTGGACGAACAGTTCGTGACGGACCTGATGGATATATGCCTCGAACAGGGCATCCGCTACGCCAAAGCGCAGATCGAGGCAGGGGCGGACTTCATCGGCGTGGGCGACGCCATCGCGTCGGTGGCGGGCCCGGTGTACTACCGCAAGTTCGCGTTGCCGTACGAGCGGAAGCTGCTGTCGGCGATACGGGGGATGGGAGCCAGAACCAAGCTGCACATCTGCGGCAACACTGCGCCGTTCATGGAAGATTTGCCGGCAGGTTGCTGCGACATACTGGACGTGGACTGGATGGTGCCGCTGGACAGGCTGGCGGCGCTGCACGGCGAAACCTGCGCGTTAAGCGGCAACTACGATCCGGTGGCGGTGCTGCTGCAGGGCACGCCGCAAACGGTGGCACAGGCTGTGAAGAAGTGCGCCGGTATCGGCGGTCCGAAATACGTATCGGCGGCGGGATGCGAGGTGCCCGGCCAGACGCCGGAGGAGAACCAGCTGGCGGTGTATGAAACGCTGCGGGACATGGCAGAATAGCCTGGCAGAATCACAGCAAGTACCCAAAATTATTTAAAAAATTTATTAAAAAGCTAATTATAAAAATCCCGCATGAATGCAATCATACGGGATTTATGCTGTTAAGGGGGTTTTTATCAGGTGCGGTTTTACGTATCCATCGGCTTGATGTGGGGCGACGGCTGCGCGTTGAACACCGTGGAATGCGGCGGTACTGACTGCGTGAGCCAAACGTTGCCGCCGATCACCGAATCGTGGCCGATGCGCGTATCGCCGCCCAGTATCGTTGCACCCGCGTATATCACCACGTTGTCCTCAATGTCCGGGTGCCGCTTGATGCCCTTGATGGGATTGCCGTTCTCGTCCAGCGGAAAGCTCTTCGCGCCCAGAGTCACACCCTGATACAGCTTCACGTTGTTGCCGATGGTGCACGTCTCGCCGATCACGACGCCGGTGCCGTGGTCGATGAAGAAGCTGTCGCCGATATTCGCGCCCGGGTGGATGTCGATGCCGGTGTTGCGGTGGGCATACTCCGTCATGATGCGCGGCACAATGGGCACGCCGCACGTGTGGATCAGGTGCGCGATGCGGAATATGCTGATGGCTTCCAGCGACGGATAGCTTAGCATGATCTCCTCCAGCGACGGCGCGGCAGGGTCGCCCTCGTACGCGGCGCGTATGTCGGTCGCCAGAGTTTTGCGTATGGTCGGCAGGCCCTCAAATATCTGTATCGTCAGCAGCTCCGCCTGCTCCGCGCAGCTCGCGTCGCTGAGCTTCCCGTCCGCGCAGGTCCGCTTCAAAAGATGCTCGATGACCTTACTGAGCGCGGTTGCGGCGCTGTTCATCTTGTCGCGGATCACCTTTTCCAGCCGCGCGTGGTTCACCGGTTCCTTCTCATAGATGCCCGGCAATATCAGCGAACGCAGCGCTTTCAGTATGTCGATTACCTGCGTACGCGTGGCGAAGCCCAGCGCTTCGTGGGCGTACAGGCTCTCGCGGTTTGCATTGACCAGCGCCTCGCCGACGCCGTTAGTGGACAGCCATTCATTCAGTCTCATTACCGCCGCTTCCTTCTTTGTATAATTTCACGATGTCTGCAATGCTGATGCCGTCCAGCGTGCTGTTGATCTCGTGGCTGATGGCCTGCCACAGCGAACGCGTCAGGCAGGCGTCGAACGATTCGCAGTTCAGCAATCCGGCGTCTTCGACGCAGCACTGCGTGGGTATCAGGTCGCCTTCCAGAGCGCGTACCACCTCGCCTGCGCTGATGCTGTTTGCGGGGCGCGACAGCAGGTAGCCGCCGCCCTTGCCGCGCACGCTCGTGATGATGCCGGCGTTTTTCAGCGCGAAGAATATCTGCCCGAGATAGCGTGGGTCAATGTTCTGCCGCTGGGCCACCTGCGCTATGCTCTGGTGAGCGCCGCCGTAGAGCGCCAGATCGGCCACGCTCAAAAGCGCGTATTGTCCGTTCTTTGATATCTTCATAATTCCCCTTTCCGACATTATAATCGCACGCGTTCCGCGGTGACAAGTCTATTCACAATTGCTTTTAAAAGGTCTATTGACAAAGTTCATTCCTGAGAGTATATTAACATTAAATCATTACAAAAACAATAGGTTATTTAATGATTAGCGGAGGAGGCGCTGACAAATGGAAAAAAGAGATATATATCTGGATCATGCGGCAACCACGTATGTCCGGCAGGAAGTGCTGGATGCGATGATTCCCTGCATGACTGACATATATGGCAACCCGTCCAGCCTGCACAGCTTCGGGCAGAAGGCCAAGAAGGCCTTGGACGAGGCGCGGGCATCGGTGGCGGCGTCTCTGCACGCCCGTCCGGAAGAGATATTCTTCACGTCCGGAGGCACCGAGAGCGACAACTGGGCGCTACGCGGCGTAGCTAAGGCGAGGGGCGGCAAAGGCGGCCACATCATCACGACGAAGATCGAGCATCCCGCGGTGATCCACACTGCCGAGGAGCTGGAGAAGGCGGGCTTTTCCGTGACGTATCTGGATGTGGATTCAGACGGCGTGGTGAACCTTGAGCAGCTCAAAGAAGCGCTCACCGGCGAGACTATACTGGTCAGCGTCATGGCGGCCAACAACGAGATCGGCACGATACAGCCCATCGAGGAGATTGGGCGCATTGTAAAGCAGAATTCGAAAGCGGCATTCCATGTGGACGCGGTGCAGGCGGCGGGCGCAATCGAGGTTAATCTGGAGAAGTGGAAGGATGTGGACCTGCTGTCCATCTCCGGCCACAAGTTCTACGGACCCAAAGGCGTGGGCGTGCTGTACATCCGAAAGGGTACGCGCATCAGTTCCGTGGTCACCGGCGGGTCGCAGGAGAGGAAGAAGCGCGCGGGCACCGAGAACGTGCCAGGTGCGGTGGGATTGGCCAAAGCGCTTGAGCTGGCGGTGACCGAGATGCCGCAGGAAAGCGAGCGACTGGCCGCCCTGCGCGATCATCTGATTGAGCGCGTGCTGGCTGAGGTGCCGGGCTCACGGCTGAACGGGCACCGGACAAACCGTCTGCCCAACAACGCGAACTTCTCCTTCGATTACATCGAGGGCGAGGGGCTGCTGATGCACATGAGCGCGCGCGGAGTGGCGGCGTCCACAGGGTCAGCCTGTTCATCCGCGTCGCTGGAACCGTCGCATGTGCTGCTGGCCATCGGGCTCAAGCACGAGACGGCCCATGGGTCCTTCCGCGTCACCACGGGGAAGAAGACCACAATGGAAGATATCGATTATACAGTGGAGGCATTGAAGAGCGTCGTGAAATTGCTGCAGGAGATGTCGCCGCTATACGATGAGAAGAAAGGAGCTTTGTGTCATGTACAGTGAGAAGGTAATGGAGCATTTCTCCAACCCGCATAACGTGGGGGTGCTGGAGGACTATAACGCGGTCGGCGAGGTGGGCAACGCCCATTGCGGCGACATCATGCGAATGTATCTCAAAATTGAGGACGAGGTCATCAAGGACGCGTCGTTCAAGACATTCGGCTGCTGCGCAGCCATCGCTTCGTCCAGCGTCGCGACGGACATGATCAAGGGCAAAACGATCGAGGAAGCGCTGCAGATGAAGAACGAAGACGTGGTGGAGGCGCTGGACGGCCTGCCGCCCGTGAAGGTACACTGCTCGGTGCTGGCCGAAGAGGCCATCAAGCAAGCTATCGAAAACTACAGGAAGGGCGATAAGGAATGAAGCTGTCCACGCGCGGGCGTTACGGCTTGCGGGCACTGGCGGATCTGGCAGTCCATCAGGACGGCAGCCCCGTGACACTGGCGGACATCGCGCTGCGGCAGAACATATCGGACGGCTATCTGGAGAGTATTTTCTCTATGCTGAAAAAGTCCGGCATCGTCCGTTCCGTGAAGGGGGCGGGCGGTGGTTATCTGCTGGCCCGGGCGGCTGAGGATATCCATGTGGGAGAGGTGCTGGAGGCGCTGGAAGGCGACATGTCCATCATCGAGCCGGATATTGAGGACGATGGCGGCGCGTATACTTTAAGCCGGTGCATTCGCGAGAACATATGGGATGTGATGTCGGACCGTATCAAAGCGGTGGCGGAGTCCGTGTCCCTTGAACAGTTGATCCGGAACGCCGATCCCAACATTACCCCAGCCGGAGCGTGCCGGAGCTAAGCTGGCCGACGTGTCCGACAAGACGAAGCGCACGTCCGTATAACGGGCGGGAAGGAGAAGATCAATGCCGATCAAGATACCTGAGAGTTTGCCGGCGTATGAAGTGTTGAGCCGGGAGAACATATTCGTGATGACGGACGAGCGCGCGATGCATCAGGATATCCGCCCGCTCAAAATTGTGATACTCAACATCATGCCGGACAAGGTGACCACCGAGGCGCAGCTGCTGCGGCTCATCGGCAACACGCCGCTTCAGGTGGAGCTGACTTTCCTGAAGACGGCGACATATGCGTCCAAGAACACCTCGCAGGAGCATCTGGACTTGTTTTATCAGACGTTCGATGAGATCAAAGCGCACAAGTTCGACGGGTTGATCATCACGGGTGCGCCGGTGGAGACGATGGACTTTGAAGAGGTGGACTACTGGGACGAGCTCACGGACATCATGGAGTGGAGCAAGGCTCATGTATTCTCCACGCTGCACATCTGCTGGGGCGCACAGGCGGGGCTGTACTACCATTACGGTATTCCCAAATACCCGCTGCCCGAGAAGAAGTTCGGCGTGTTCGCGCATACGCTGAACAACGACGGCAACATCAAGCTGCTGCGCGGTTTCGACGATATGTACTACGTTCCTCATTCCCGCCACACCGAGGTGAGGCATGAGGACATCGCCAAGGACGAGCGGTTGAACATATTGTCGGAGTCCGAGGAGTCTGGCGTCTATATCGTATCGGCGGAGCACGGCCAGCAGGTGTTCGTGATGGGGCATCCGGAATACGACCAGCTGACACTGAAGCGCGAGTATGACCGCGACGTGGCCAAGGGCATGGACATAAAGAAGCCGCACCACTACTTCCCGAACGACGACCCGGCGCAACCGCCGGTGGTTTCGTGGCGGGGCCACGCGCATCTGCTGTTCGCCAACTGGCTCAACTACTACGTATATCAGGAAACACCGTACATACTGGAATAAACATAGGTACAATGGCGCGCCTGCAAATCTCTCGGCGCGCTTTTTCATATCAGCGTGCATATGCGGCATGGCAACAATCAATACGCCAATAGCGTTCGGACTTGTGCTATACGCAGTGTCGGGATATAATAGCCATTAATTGCAGCTTGCCGGAAGCCATACTTTTGGACACGCTGATCAGACGATCACATGGGGGAACGAAACAATGCAGAAAAGAGTGGCCGCGATACATGACATATCCTGCTTTGGGAAGTGCTCGCTGACCGTCGCGCTGCCGGTGATATCGGCGGCGGGCATCGAGGCGAGCGTGATTCCGACCGCCGTGTTGTCCACGCATACCGGCGGATTTGCGGGCTTCACCTATCGCGACCTGACGGACGATATACTGCCCGTGGTGCGTCACTGGCAGACGCTGGACCTGAAATTCGACGCCGTTTACACCGGATTCCTCGGCTCGTTCGAGCAGATCGATATCATGACAGATGTGTTCGCGGCACTGAAAACGCCGGACAACCTGATACTGGTGGATCCGGTAATGGCGGACAACGGTAAGCTCTACAGCATATTCCCGCCCGACTTTCCGGAGGGCATGAAGAAGCTCTGTGCCTACGCGGACATCATCGTGCCCAACATGACGGAAGCCGCGCTGCTGGTGGGTGACGAATACCGCGAGGGGCCGTACGACAAGGCGTATATCGAGGAGCTGATGGAGCGGCTGGCAGAAACAGGGCCGCAGCGTGTGGTGCTGACGGGCGTGTATTTTGACGATGAGGAGTTGGGCGCCGCCGTGTGCGAAAACGGTGCAGTCACATACCTGATGTCCAGCCGCATCGAAGGCTATTACCACGGCACAGGCGACCTGTTCGCGAGCGCGCTGCTGGCCGGCGTGCTCACTG
>JAEWWC010000253.1 GCA_023396555.1 Bacillota bacterium | reverse complement strand
GATCTTGAGGTTGGCTCCCGCGTAGGCAAGGGCGCAGAACAGCGCGACCAGTACGATCTTTCTGATTCTCGTCATTTCTGTATCCTCCTAAATAATGAATATAAAAAAGCCTGCAAATAGCGCCCCGCAAAAGGGCAATATCTGCAGACTTTACCGTCGCCTGAGCTGTTATGTGGGGAAGGCAGGTCTTCCGGCTTGCGGGTCGTCACGGTCTCGTCCGCCTTCCCGGGTTGCCCCAGTGGTTACTTGGACGCCGCTCTCCGCCTACGGCGATGGGTTCGCCGGGGCATCTCACCCCGTTCCCTATTCTCCCGCCGCGCGGCGGGCACCTTCCGTTTGTGATTCTATTGTATGGGATATCGCGCGGGCCGTCAACGGTTTTGTGAATCTATTCCGCCTCGAACACCATGCAGTAGAAGTTGTCGCCGAGATCGAACGCGTCTTGCGCGGCAAAGCCCGCGTCTGCGAAAACAGCGCCGACATCCACCGTGGAGAGCCGCCGCGCGACGGGCGGGCCCATCGGTGTTGCGCGCTGGTGGAATTCGATGACCGCCATGCGCCCGCCGGGTTTGAGCAGCCGCTTCACCTCTTTAAGGAAGGCAGCCTTGTCTGCGATCTCGTGCAGCACGGTGACCGCGAGGGCGATGTCCGCCGCGTCGTCAGCAACGGCATAGCTGTTGCCGTCCGACAGCACCGGTATCACGTTGCCAAGTCCCGCCGTGCGCGCCTTTTCGGCGATGATGTCCAGCATGTCCGCGCGCAGCTCGACGGCGTACACTGCGCCCCGGGTGGTGCCCGCCGCCGGTATCGTGAATATGCCGCTGCCCGCACCGATGTCGCACAGCACGTCGCCGTCTTTGAGGCCGATGCGCTTCAGCGTATACTCCGGGTTCAGCTCCGCGAGACGCGCGGGGTTTTCCAGCTTTCTCGTAGTGTTGTTCATAAATGGTTTTCTCTCTTTTAAATTATACATTAATACTAATTGGACTTATGATTAGTCTTTTTAGCCAACATCTGAGGATGACATCATCGTGGACACTGGAAAGTATGCAATACCTTCTTGTGCGGCCTTATCAATTTTTTTCCTCAATACTTCATCTAAAGCAATTCTTCCTTCAAGAATATGGATAAAATCTTCTCCTGAGAGAAATATAATATTATTCCCATTCCCTTCAAAACTCCTTATAACCTCTTCTCTAACGCCGTTAATAGAGATAAATAAGCCTCGCGTACTTTCAAGTTTTGTATCGATTTTTCGTTTAAAGCCTCCGATTTCGTTTTCATTGGGTTGATCTTTTCGCCACTTTGCTTCGACCAGATAATCAAACCCTTCAAACTTGAAATGACCATCAATTTGTTGAGTATTTGTTTTATATGACTTTCTATATTCCAAATCAAAAATAGGAAATAATCTCTCTAAAATATCTTCAAGGGTATAACCAGCACTTTGTCGATTCTCATTATTAAGTGAGGATATAAATTCTAATCTTAGTTCAGATAATATAGCAGACCTTTCTTGGGTAATTCTAAGCTTTTCTTGTGCTAATTGATTCCGATGTTTAAAATTGGACTTTTTTTCTTCGATTTCAATTTTATTAGCTAAAGCTAATTCCTTTATTTTTCGTAGAGCATCCAACCCCGCATCTGGATTTGGAACATTATTATCGGGGAGACTTCTAAATTTGCATAACTCTGTAACTAAACGACGTTGTAATAATAGACCGTTTTCCATTGTATCCAGTTCATTTAATATATTTCTTGCCCAAATAAACTTAGGAGAATCTTTATATTTCCTTACAAGTCTTCTATCAATATTGCAAGCTAAAAAGAATGCTTCTACATTATCTTTAAAATGAAAACATAAACCGATACATTGTATTATTTGATTCCTTATTTCAAATGATAGAGACATAGCAAACCACCCTTATCGTATTGAATATACAATAATTATACTTTATTAGGGTATATTATGCTAGTTATCAACAAGTAGTAGTTATATAAATCTTTATGGAGTAACAAAGATAAAGCAACATTCAAAAGGCACAGGTTCAGTGAAGGCCTGTGCCTCTTTGTCACATGTTTCTAAATTGCTAATACAACATGTCACTCGCCCCTGAACGCCCGCTCCAGCACGTCGGCGTCCAGCTTCTTCATTGGCAGAAAGGCGGCGGTCACGCGGCGCATGGCCTCGGGCGATCCGCTCTTGTACATCTCGTCCATGCTGGCCAGAGAGATCTGCCACGACAGGCCGTATTTGTCCTTAATCCAGCCGCACTGCTCCGCTTCGGGCACGGCGGACAGCGCGTCCCACAGCCGGTCGATCTCCGCCTGATCCGCGCAGTTCACCAGCAGCGAGAACGCCTCGTTGAACGTGGAGTCGCCGCCTGAGTGGTGGTCCATCGCGGAGAAATGCATGCCCTCCAGGTGGAACGCCGCGTAGTTGACGCGGGCCTTGTCCGACTGCGCCTCGCCGGGGGCGTAATGGCTGACGAAGTCCACGCCGGAGTCGCCGAACACCTGCGCGTAAAAGTTGATGGCCTCCTCAGCCTTGCCGCATACGCCGTCCGAGAACAGCAGGTTGGGCGTTATCTTCTGCAGCGTGGGCCCTTCCGTCTGTATCAGCTGCCACGTCAGGCCGAAGCGGTCCTGCACCCAGCCATAGCGCGGGCTGAACGGGTATTCGCCCAGCGGCATCAGCGCCGCGCCGCCCTCGATGAGCGCGTTATACAGCCTGTCCACCTCGTCCGCCGAGCCGCACTCCACCATCAGCGATACGGACGGGTTGTGCTTAAAGTATGGCCCCGCGCTGATGGCATAGAACGGCTGCCCGGCCAGCTCGAAGCTGAGGAACTCTGCGTCGCCCGAGGGGGTGTCCTCGATGACGGTGCGGTACACCAGCCGCGACCCGTCGAACAGGCTCATGTAGAACTCGGCGGCTTCCCGAGCGTTGTCGTCGTACCAGAGATGGGGAACGATTTTGGTCATAGCAGCCTCCTTAAAGCATACAATTTGGGTTGTTGGGATTATCCCGCTTGCGGGGGTGATTTATACCTTCCCGATATGCTTTATTCTACCAGAAACGGTGGGGTGGGCGCAAGACTAATGCAAATAATTATTAATTGGGATGGGCGTCAGCTTCGGCCCGCTGATACATATAGGCGCCGAGCAGAAAGATTTAATAGGCAGCAGGAGAGCACAGTTTAACCGGACGGCGTACCGCTATCCGGAATACGTGTATCATTTACGAATACTTCAGAGTCAGTGTCGTTTTAAATATCCCGGCTTGTGCGGTGAAAGAGAATATGCCGCTGTACTTTTTCGCTATCGCAGCGATGCTTCGGGTGCCGGCTCCATGCTCAACGCTTTCGGATACCGGATATTCGCCATCGAATCTCACTTCACCTGTAAACGGATTGGTAATCCGTATAAAAATCTGTTCACAATACGGCTTGCATGCAATGCTAATCCTTCTGGCACTCACGCTTTCGATGTGCCTGCAGGCGTTGATGGCATTGTCAAGCGCGTTGGCGAATACCAGCCCGAGCTCGATGGAGTCGATGGGGATGTCATCGGGTATTTCGGCTTCACATTCGACTTCAATTTGTTCATTTTGCGCCTTTTGGATGTAGGAGGATAATATAACGTTGACGACATAATTCTCACAGTAAATGTCCACGGCTGTATCGCTCAGGCTCTGGTCAAGACTGGATATATATTTTTTTGCCTCCGAAACAGGCCCGTTACTCAGCAGCGTATTTATCGCGCTTAAGTGGTGCTTCATATCATGACGGTAAATCTTCATTGTCTGTATGTTATCCGTCATGGATTCATATTGCTTTTTGTACATATCAGTCTGCACTGCCAGCACGTCCCTGTCCCGCTTTAATTGAAAAAGCTGTGAAATGTTCTCGAAATTGATGTAGAATATGGCATAGAATACGAACGTTACAACAAAAGCCGCAATGACGATCGGCATATTCTCAGGGCGCTCACTCAAAGGGGTGGGGTAGTATTGCAGCAGACAGATAATGTTGATCAGACAGAAAGGGATCAGGCAAAGCAGGGCCCAGCCCCGTTCCAGCGTTTGAAGTATTTTAAAATAAGGTTTTTTGAATACTTTCACCATGAAGATCATTACCAATACAAAGCTGCCGTATTTGATGATGTTATGGAGCACGACACCGCTGGGCAAATTCAGCTTTGCGATAAAGTCGCAAAACATGCTGAATATGGACACGGTGAGCAAAGTAAACAGCACCCTGAAGCCTTTGTATTTTGCCACCGCATTAAAGCAGAAAAAGCCGGGAATGCCTATCGTGAAGAATTGAAAATCGGCAATCAGGGGCTTGCTTATGTAAGCGTAACAAAGATAATTCGCCATCCAGATCAATAATTGCAGCGCAATGATAATAACGGCTGATTTCTTGACCGAATATTTCATCGGAGTCAGCAGAGCGATCATCGTGGACAGAACGATAATTTTAAATAAAAGCTCAAGCAACATCATTTTGACTCATTTCATTTTGGTGAAAAAGTAATCCAGATACTCGTTTTTGATCTGGGGATAGGCATTTCGCGAAATAGGGACGCCGGAGCCGTCTTCCAGAACAAAATCCTTGCCCGTTATGCCGTTGACATGCTGCATGTTGACAATGAAGGAGCGGTGACACTGTACAAACCGTTTATCGGCTAGCAGCGTTTCAAGGAATCCGCTGAACCGGCTGAAGCAGACGGCGGTTTCGTTCTTGGGCAGATGAAAGACAACCGAATGGTTGACGCTTTCCACGTATTGTATGGAACTGAGTGCAATGCGGGTCCATTGGCCTTTTTCCTTAATGACGATGCTGGAGACACTCTCTTTGGTGATGTCGTCCAAAGCCCGGCCTAAAAGTGCCGGGAGTTCGGCAGGGGCGGAATGTTTGAGCAGATAATAAAACGCTTTCACTTTGTATGAATCCACGGCGAAATCCGAAGATGACGTTAAAAAAATGATCCTGCAATCATCGTTATGTGCGCGCAGCTTTGCGGCAAGCTCCAGGCCGTTCAAACCGGGCATGATGACGTCCAAAATGACGAGATCAAACGCACCATGTTTCTTTGTAAACAGGAAAAGATCGCTGCCGCTGGAAAACTCATGAACGCTCATGGGGCAGACAGACTGCTTCTGGCGGACAAACTCCTGTACAATGGTTCTGATCTGCCGAAGCTCCGCCGTATTATCGTCGCAAAGAGCGATTTTCAATTCTTCATGCACCTCATTAATAATGTGATGATTATAAGCGGTTTTCAGCT
>JAEWWC010000233.1 GCA_023396555.1 Bacillota bacterium | reverse complement strand
GGCGTGTCGAAGCCCGCGTCCTTCAGCGTCGCTTTCATTTCTTCAGTTAATAGTTCGTAGTACTTCAAATTCTCCTTCTTTCTTTTCCGTTGCTCACAAAAAAACAAAGACCTCGCTGAATATACATAGCAAAGTCTTTCGATTCGTTTATGTACAACAAGCCAATTATGTTTATAGCAGGAGCCCTTTTGCCCCTATGCCAATCGCGCGGGTCTCAATACCCGTGCCCGGTGTACTATAAACACGACTTGTATAAGTGCTATCCCTGCGGAATGCTTTGCGGAACTATCGCAAACGATGATTATAATACGAATTAAATTATAAACCACATTGCACGATTTGTAAAGCCGTGAAAAACAGGCCGGTTTTTGTCAGCGAAATGTGGCGCATGTCAGCGTAAAGCGTCGTCGATCATCTGAACCAGAGCCTGCGTTTTGCCGCCTTCCGGAAAGCCCGCGTGCCACGTGCCACCCGTTTTTGCCGCGTCAGCTTTGGCTTTGATGATGATCTCCGGGCGGTACTCGAAATGCAGGTAGTCAAAATGCGCCCACTTGCCGCCCCAGATGAAGCCGTGCGCCTCCATCGTCCGCACCAGCTCGGGCGGGTAGCTGGTAAGGCGCTTCTGCGCCTGCTCGCGCGACGCCCAGCGCCAATAATCGCCGGGGCCGCTCGCGAGGTCTATCGCGATGCCGAATGCGTGCGGGCTTAAGGTATTGGTGCCTGCAATCACACGGTAATTGTACGTACCGTTCATGGGATATACGAAGCCGCCAATATTTGGACTCGCCTGCGTCAGCCCGGCGATGTCACCAAACGCCGCTTCCAATGCCGCCGCTGCACCACAGCGCTGGTTGAACCGGCCGCAGGGGGAGACGCTGCGCAGGCCTTTCTCCACCTCGCTCTGGCTGCCGCCGTACAGCGCGCGCAGCAGCGCGTAACAGCGTATGCGTCCGGGGTCGCTGTTGCCCTCGGGTACAGTGGTGATCATGTCGGGCGGGTAGGGCACTGCCATCGTGTCCTGCACATCCGCGTTCCACAGCTGCTCGTCGAAGCTCTTGTCCTGTCCGTCGTCGTAGACTATTTTCTCTCCCGATGTCGGAACGAGGTAAACCAGCCCGTCGTCCGCTTTTTCCACGCCCGTTACTTCACCCGGATAAGCCAGCATCAGCGCGAGCAGGTCGCGCTTCATTTCGGTATCGGCGGACGGCGTGCCCTGCACCGCGAACACCGCCGTGCCCGCCTCGCCGGTGATGCGGGATACAACGACGAGCAGCGCCAGCAGGCTCAGCAGCGCGATCATCTTCAGCCCTTTCATAACATACTCCTTTCACGGAGTTTCCGATGAGACGAATGCCCATTGGATTGTGTTTCAGCGAAGAGAATCCCTCTTTTTGATCCACGTGTACGCTACGCCGCCGAAGAACAGCATGCCGCCGTAGCCCACCACGGGGTACAGATACCGCACCATGTTGGAGAAACCAAGCTGCGCAACCAGCAGCGCTAAACCGCACGTGACGGCGATGACGAGCCAGCGGGGCGCTTTCACGTTGAGGCGCTGTGTAAATGCGAACAGGTTGCCTACGGCAGTGCTGTACACTTCGGAAAGCAGCACGACGGCGAACACGATGCGCATTGCGTTGGATATCTGCTGCGCCACCGCGGCCATCGGAACCTCCAGCGTACCCACATCATTGATATTGGTGAGCAGGCAGAAATATATAGTGAGCATGCCGAACGCGAGACCACCCGCACCCAGCAACGCGCCCCCCAGCAGACGGCGTTTGTCCGGCGTGGCCGCGCCCATCGGGGCCAGCACGCCCACGGATATCACGATGTTATACGACGCGTAGTTGACGGCGGACAGCAGCCAGTGCGGTGTGGAACCGGGCAGCACGGCGGCGGCTGTGATCTCGCTTTCCGTTATCGGGTTCAGCAGCAGGTTGCGGATGAATATGTAAAGCAGCGCAACGATGAGGAACGGCACCACGTAGCTGATCGCGGTAACCACGCCACGCGTGCCGGAGAGCACCGTAACAAGCGAGACAGCCATCATGAAGAGCACGCCGACGATAGCCGGCAGCGAAAACTGTTCCCGGAAAACCGCACCTGAACCCGCCAGCATCGTGCACAGCCCGCCGAACAGGAACAGCGTGATAATCATGTCGATGGCGGTGCCCAGCAGATATCCGTTGGTGTGGCGCACCACCGGCATGTGCGACGCGGCGTGGAGACTGCGGCCCAGCAGCAGCGCCGTGTAGCCGATGAAGAAGAACAGCACCGAGGATACCAGTATGCCCCATATGCCATTAACCCCGTAAGCGCCGAAAAAGCGCAGCACCTCCTGCCCCGAGGCAAAGCCCGCTCCCACTACCGTTCCGATATACGCCGCCGCTATTTTGAATATGTTGAAAGGTTTCGCGCTGCCGTCCATACCGCTCCTTCAAAAAAATCGTTATGTTGTTATTTATGAAATTAAATGCGGGAATATTTCTGTGACGGCGCGGCACATATTCAGCTTTTAACCGGGGGAAACTATAGTATCATATGTCGAAAAAGGAGGATATAACTATGACAGGCAATAAGATGGACCATCCGAATCAGGGCATCACATGCTCGGTGAATACTTGCTTCTATTACATGAACGGCGACTACTGCTCCGCGGAAAAGATTCATGTGGAGCCGAAGAACGCAGCCAACGCAGAACAGACGGATTGTTCGACGTTCCAGAAGAAATAGCAGGACGACGAAAGCTGCCGGGAAAATCCGGCAGTTTTTTGTTGTGATATTTATGAGGAGAGGTGATGGGGATGCAAACGGATGAATTGCTCAGCCTGTTCAGGAAGCTGGACCGGACGCTGTTTCTCGACAGCGAATATAAGGACTATGCCGCGCTGGACAGGCCGCTGCCCATCGGCATGGGGCAGACGATTTCGCAGCCCAGCCTGGTGCTTCAGATGACGGCGCTGCTCCAGCCGGACAGGGGCTGCCGCGTACTGGAGATCGGCACTGGCTCAGGCTATCAGACTGCGCTGCTGGCGATGGCGGCGGGGGAGGTGTATACCGTAGAGCGCATACCGGAGCTGTCGGAGAAAGCGCGGCGCAGGCTGGACGCGCTGGACATTGTGAATGTGCATTACCGAGTGGGTGACGGCAGCGACGGCTGGCCGGAGCATGCGCCGTTCGACCGCGTGATCGTGACGGCGGGGGCGGGAACCGTACCCGAAACGCTGATCGATCAGCTGAAACCCGGCGGAATCGCCGTCGCGCCCGTGGGCCCCAAAGGAGTTCAGCAGCTGCTGCGCATTACCAAGGATACGGACGGGCAGGTGCACACCGACTCCATCGGGGCGGTGGCGTTTGTGGAACTGGTGGGGCGTTACGGCTGGGGGAAGGAATAATTTACCGTGGTTTGACGCCTGCCTCATAGGGTTATATATGTGACAATATAATCTGTGAGGTATCGATGGACCGCAAGTTTAAAATCAGCGCGAACATACTGATCTGTCTGATCATACTGGTAGGGTTTTTTGCTGTAGCATTCACCAGCTATAATACGTACAGCAACATCATCAACGACGACATCGTGAATATTTCCAAGCTGACGTCCACCAACATCTATTCGGACATCCGCAACGAGCTGACTAAGCCAATATTCGTGTCGCTGACGATGGCGAACGACAGCTTTTTGAAGAAGTGGCTCAAAAACGAGCAAACGGAAAACAGCGCGGAACATCAGGAGGAGCTGCGGCAATATCTGATGGGCATCAAGGAGAAATACGGCTACGACTCGGTATTTCTCGTATCCGACGCGACGAAAAACTATTACCATTACAACGGCATCAACAAGGTGGTCAGCGAGGGTGACGAGCACGACGTGTGGTATTTTAGCTTCCTGAACAGCAGACTGGTATACGACCTGGATGTGGATACCGATGAAGCTAACCATAACCGGCTCTCCGTCTTCGTGAACTGCCGTATGACGGACGAGGATGGCAGGCTGATGGGCGTGACGGGCGTGGGGTTGGAACTGGATCAGGTGCAGAGTCTGCTCAAGTGTTTTGAGGAAGAGTACGGTCTGGAAGCGCTGTTGTTCAGCGAGGATGGCACGGTGCAGATTGACTCGCTCACCGACCATGTGGAGAATCGGAACGTGTTTGACGCCGGCATATTGAGAGAAAGCCGTCAGCGTGTCATCAATAACAAAAATACACTGGAGGTTCTTCCATTTGAGAAGGAGCCGTTCGACGGCTATTATATCACCCGGTACATGGAGGAACTCAACTGGTATCTGATGGTCAAAAAGGATACGTCGGTGCTTGAGAAGTCGATGTATGCTCAGATAGTAAGAGACACTCTCATCTATATGCTGGTGGCTGCGTCTGTGCTGATCATCGCCAACCGGATTATCAAGAAAAACGACATGCTGATGATGAACATGACGAAGACGGACCTTTTGACCGGTCTGCCCAACCGCCGCGGCTTCAACGAAAGTTTGGAGAGAGCCATCAGCGAAGCGCCGGAACGCGGGGCGTTCTATGTGTTCGTGTTCGATATCGACAACTTCAAGGCGGTGAACGACACCCACGGACATCTGATCGGCGACAGCGTGCTGCGTGTGATCGGGCAGCTGGCCGCCGATGTATTTGCCGATAAGGGCGTGGTGTGCCGCTGGGGCGGAGACGAATTCGCGGGGTATTATTTCGGCGAAACGCAGGAGGTCATCGCGGCGGTGGAACGCTTCTTCAAAAGCGTCAGGGAGGAGCCATCGTTTGAGATGTACGAAACCACGGTAAGCATGGGCGTCACGCGGTCGCAAAAAATCGACGACGCGCATACGCTGATATACCGCGCGGATCAGGCACTCTATGAGGCCAAAGGCAACGGCAAGAACCGCTGGCGCATCGTCGAGGGACCGCGGCGGACCAAGGAATAAGCAAGGCAGAGAGCCGCCTTAATGAGAGGGCGGCTTTTTCTATGTCTGCAAGTTGCTTTCAGCGGCATGTTTGCCGGCCGTGGAAAGGAGAAAAATTGAAATAAAAGAAAGACAATTTTCGGGATTTATTTACAATAATTTAAATAAAGTGCTATAATGAAAGTGCAAAGCAGAGTTAATCCGGCGAAAGGCTGCCGTGTTTGCGGCGGTGTGAAGCTGTGTTTAAATTTCCAATATCCGATAAACAATATAAGAAGCCTGGCGGGTGCATGCATGAAGGAGAGATGGGGAGCTTATTTTGCCGCATTTAAGGCGAGATATTCAGGGCGGGAATGTGCGCGTGCGCGGACGCTGCTGGTTATTCAGACAGCGCTGATAGTGCTGCTGTCCGCTACGATGGTGCTGGTGTGCTTTGTGGATTTCGGCGGGCGGCTGGTGTTTTACCTGTCGCTGAGCGCCAGCCTTGCGCTGCTGCTCGTGCTGTCGATGCTGCTCAACATCAAGGGGCGGTATAAAGCCGCCGCCTGGCTGACGATACTGACGACAGTGGTGGGGCCCTGGTTCTGCATACTGCTGGACGACACCGTAGGTCATGGCGATTTTGTGCCGCTGGTGTACATGGCACTGTCCATACAGCTATGCGCGATACTGCTCACCGAGCGCGTGACGCTGGTCATCGGGCTGCTGCAGTTTGGCGGCCTGACAGCGCTGATACTGGCACACCCTGGCCTCCAGCATTTCAACTGGCCCAGCCTGATGGCTTTTATCGTGTTCGTGGGCGCCCTGGGCATCGTGACCAGTGTGATGAACCGGCGGCAGGTGGAGCAGATCGAGAAGGACCGCAGCATGCTGCTGCAGAGCGAAGCGCGCATGCTGGAGCTGGCAGTCAGGGATTCCCTCACGGGCCTGTTCAATCGGCGGTATATGGAGGAGACGCTGGACCGGGAGATCAGCCGCGCGCAGCGGGAGCAGCGCAGCCTCGGCGTGATCATGACGGATGTGGACGGCTTCAAGCAGCTCAACGACGCGTTCGGCCACGCATTGGGCGACGCGGTGCTGGCCAGTGTGGCTGAAGTGCTGGATCACAATATCCGCAAATCGGACGTTGCCTGCCGTTTCGGGGGCGACGAGTTCATACTGATACTGCCCGAATGCTCACTGGAGGATACGGTGATGCGGGCCGAGGCCTTGCGGCGCCTGGTGGAGGGAGCATCCTTTAAACTGGACGGCACGGAGATCGGGCAGGTGACGCTGTCGATGGGCGTGAGCGCGATACCCGAGCACGGAACGGCCGCTGTCAACCTGCTATGGGCGGCGGACAAGGCGCTGTACGAAGCCAAGCGCGGGGGCCGTAACCGCGTGGAGGCAGCGAGCGTTGCGGCGGCAGTGTAAAACGGATTGTTATTCTTTAAAAAGAGAGGAGATTTGAGATGTCCAAAATCGAACAAGTCAGACAGGAAATGATGAAGGCGCTCAAAGCGGGAGAGACGCAGCGCAAGGAGGCGCTGTCGCTGCTGCTTTCGGCGCTGAAGAAGAAGAATATCGACAAGCGGGCGGACCTGACCGAAGAGGAAGAGAACGCCGTCGTTTTCAAGGAGATCAAGGAAGCGCAGGAAGCGGTGGACACCGCCGCGGGCCGGGCGGACATCATCGAGGAAGCTAAGCTGAAGATCGCTGTATACTCCGAGTTCGCGCCCAAACGGATGGGCGAGGATGAGGTGAAGGAGCTGGTACAGGGCGCGCTTCGCGAGCTGGGCATTGAAAAGCCCGCACCACAGGACAAGGGAAAAATAATCAAGGCCGTGATGCAGCAGGCGAAGGGCATGGCAGACGGCGGCATGATCAGCCGTCTGGTGGACGCGGCCATCCGCGGTTAGCTGAGACAGAGAGTAACGATAAGCCGGTTAAAATCGGGCTCCTTTAACGAAGAGGCCATTTTTTGATATCAGTCTGGCTGCGGCAAGCCGGAGCCCAATAAAAAGATTTTGTAAAGTGCCCTGTCGAAAGTGGTTAAAAACCCTCTGTTCACAGATTTATTGGCTATACAGTCATAAGTTACAAATTGATTTTGGTGAAGGATTATGTATACTATAAATTGACTGATACAGCAATTTAAGCAGAAAGGGCAAACCTGCCGAAAGACAGAGACGCAAAGCCGTGAGTCTAAGGTCCTGCACTATGATTGTCTGGCTGCCTATCCCTTGAGCGGTTTCCCCAATTAAGCGCCTTTTGAAT
>JAEWWC010000192.1 GCA_023396555.1 Bacillota bacterium | reverse complement strand
TCCGAGGCAGATAAGGCGGCGATTCGCCAGCTGATTACCGACAACGACTGGCAGGGGCTGGCTGCGTACATGGGCGCGGACGCGCAGACGCTGGGCATCAGCGTGCTGAGTACGCCTTCCGAACTGCTGTATGCGGAAGTGCGCGCAGTAGAAACCGGTATCGAGGACGCCAGCAATGTGGAAATCAAGAGCGGCCTTTCCGAAGGGGAGCAGATACTTCAGGGAGAGTCCGATGATTCCGACTCCAGCGAGTTTCCGTTCGGCATGGGCGGCGGCATGGGCTCCATGATGGGCGGCGGAAGTATGCCCGGCGGCGGGGAAAGGCCGAGCGGCGGCTTTGGCGGCAACCGCAGCGGCAACTGAGCCGGCATATGCGGGAAAGGCGGTGACAACATGGCTTTGATTGAAATAAGGAACATGTACAAGATATACGAGATGGGCAGCGAAGAGGTCCACGCGCTGGACGGAGTGAACCTGACAATCGAGGAGAAGGAGTTCGTGGCCATCGTGGGCGCATCGGGCAGCGGCAAGTCCACGCTGATGAACATGATCGGCTGTCTGGATACGCCCACCTCGGGGACGTATCTGCTGGACGGGGAGGATATATCGTCTTTTCCGGACCGGCGGCTGGCAAAAGTGCGCAACCAGAAGATCGGCTTCATATTCCAGCAGTTCAACCTGTTCAAGAAGCTGACAGCATTTGAGAACGTGGAGAGGCCCGCCAAATACAGCGGCATATCGCGGCAGGAACGTCGGGCGCGGGCGCTGGAGGCGATCGAAAAGGTGGGGCTGACGGACAGGATGCACCATAAGCCGGTAGAGCTTTCCGGCGGACAGCAGCAGCGCGTGGCCATTGCGCGCTCGCTGGTCAACAGGCCGCCGGTGCTGCTGGCGGACGAACCCACGGGCAATCTGGATTCCAAAAGCAGCCGCGAGATCATCGACATGATCAGGCAGCTGCACAAGGCGGGCAACACCATCATACTGATCACGCACGACCCCGGCGTTGCGGAGCAGGCGGACCGGGTACTGAATATCAGCGACGGCAGGATCATTTCGGACATCAGGAAAGGAAAAGCTATATGAAAATCATCGAGATCATATTATCCTCCGCGAAGGCGGTGTGGACGCACAAGATGCGCTCATTCCTGACGATGCTGGGAATCATCATCGGCATATTCGCCGTGACGGCGCTGATATCGGTGGGGCAGAGCTCCAACGCGGCAGTCACCGAGCAGATCGAAGGGCTGGGCTCCAACCTGCAGACGATCAGCATACGGGACGATCGCGCCGATCTCAAGCTGGATGATGTGGAGCAGATAGGACGGCTGCCGGGCGTGGGCGCGGTCTCTCCGTACATATCGTCCACATACACCGTGAAAAACGGCGATACCAGCATGGAAGACATCAGCGTGATCGGCGTGACGTCCGACTATCAGGACATACGTGAATACGAGGTGACGGAAGGCCGCTTCATCACAGATAAGGACAACGACAACCGGCTCAAGGTGGCGGTGATCGGCCGGGATGTTGCGATAGAGCTGTACAGCTCACTGGACGTGGTGGGACAGGAGATGTCCGTCAACGGCACGAAGTACAAGATCGTGGGCGTGCTGGAGGAACAGGGCGACGACGAGACAGTGAGCGGCGATGAGCTGGTGATCATACCGTTCGTCACGGCGCAGCGGGTGATGCAGAACACCACGATATCCACGGTATACGCGAGTGCCGCATCCGCCGAAACGGTGTCCATCGCGCAGGCCAGCCTCGAGAGCTTCCTGAAGCAGTACTCGACGGAGGACAATGGATACTCCATCAACAGTCAGGACAGCATATTGGAGTCGCTGGAAGAGGTGAGCGCGACGCAGACGGCGATGCTGGGAGGCATCGCGGGCATATCGCTGCTGGTGGGCGGCATCGGCATCATGAACATCATGCTGGTGTCCGTCATGGAGCGCACGCGCGACATCGGCATTGAGAAGGCGATCGGTGCGACCCGGCGGGACATACTGCTGCAGTTCCTGTTCGAAGCGATCATCGTCAGCGGCACGGGCGGCCTGATCGGCATACTGCTCGCGGAATTCGGCTCCGGCTTCATCGGGCAGCTGATGGATACCACGGTGACCGTGCAGAGCAGCGTGATGCTGACGGCGCTGGGCTTCAGCCTGATCATCGGCGTGGGGTTCGGCATATACCCCGCCATCAAGGCCTCCAAACTCAATCCCATCGAAGCGCTTCGTTACGAGTAACCCGATGCTGAACGCAGACGGCCCGGTCAGGGAGATGGCGGGCCGTCTGCGGCGCAGCATGCCAACGATGCGTACATATTTTCGGGAATAGTGGTATAATGGCCAGTGAGGTTTGCCCATGAAATACGATGAACAAAAAGCTAAGAGAATATTGGTGGTAGACGATGAGACGCGCATGCGCGATTTGCTGCGGGCGGTGCTAGAAAGCCGCGGGTACAGCGTGACGGAGGCCGAAGACGGTCTGCAGGCGCTCAAGGCCTTCGTTGCGGATCCGCCGGACATGGTGATGCTGGATGTGATGATGCCGGTGATGGACGGCTTTGCCTGCTGCCGCAAGCTGCGCGAATACTCGCAGTGCCCCATACTGATGCTGACCGCCAAGGGTGAGGACTACGATCAGGTACGCGGCCTCGACTGCGGTGCTGACGATTATATACTCAAACCGTTCGCGCCCATGGTGTTGGCAGCGCACGTGGAGGCGCTGTTCAGACGAAGCAGCGTGGCGCAGCGCAATGTGTTCGGCAGCATGAAGATTGATACGGCAGCACGCGAGGTAACGGTGGACGGCATCAGCGTGCCCTTAAGCCGCAAGGAATACGAACTGCTGGTTTATCTGGCGGAGAACGATAATATCAGCTTAAGCCGCGACCAGATACTTGAGTACGTGTGGGGGTACGATTATCTCGGTTCCTCCAACACCGTGGACACGCATATCAACAGGCTGCGCACCAAACTGGGCAAATGCGGCAGCTATATCACGACGCTGCGGGGCTTCGGCTACCGCTTTGAGGTCAACGCATGACGAAAACGCGGAGAAAGACCAGCATCACAAAGAGACTGTTTCTGTATATCGTGGCCGTGGTGTTGGGGACCTCGGCCATCATTCTGATGTCCAACACCTTGCTGCTGAAGCCTTTTTACTACAGCTCGATACGCAGTTCGATGCTCGGCGGTATCGCGTCGCTCTCGGAAATCGATTTTACGGGGGACGAGGACACCTGGCTGGATGAGCTGGATGCGCTGACAGTGGACAAAGCTTACGACCTCATTATCGCGAATGATGAGGAGGTGCTCTATTCCTCGTCCAAGGAGGCGGGGCTGATGCCGCGCCCGGACGGTACAGGCATTGGAACCGGAGCTTCAGGGCAGAGTGCTTCGCGGCAGGATACGGAAGCAGAGCCTCAGGATCAGAATACGCCGCAAAGCCCGTCTCAGTCCGGTGAAGACACACAGGCGGGGGACAGGCAACCGCCGTTCTTCCGCTGGCATCAGGAGCAGGACGGATGGGAGACCGTGGGTGACGATACGTATATGGCAAACGTGAAGGAGCCCAGAAGAAACATCGAAATGCTGGTTTGCACCAAGGAGTTGGACGGCGGCATACGGATCGCGCTGACCCAGGCCATCGAGCCTATCAACCAGAGCGTCAGGCAGGCGAACATACTGCTGCTGGCCTGTGCGCTGCTGTCCGTCGCCATCTCCATCGTGTTCGTTTTCAGAATGTCCAGGCGCTTTACCCGACCCATCCGCCAGATTCAGAATACCGTCGGCGAGCTGGCGGCGCTGAATTTCGGCAACCGGTGCGATGTGCGCACGGGCGACGAGCTGCAGAATCTGGGCGAGGACGTGAATCGTCTGGGCGCGGAGCTGGAAAGCGCTCTGAACACGCTGCGGGAGCAGAACATACAGCTGGAGAAGGACATCATCGCGCAGCGCCAGTTCATCTCCAACGCATCGCATGAGCTTAGGACGCCGCTGGCGCTGATCAAAGGCTACGCCGACGAGATGAACGCGGGCTTTGCGACAGAGGCCCAGCAGAAGGATTATTACATCGAGATCATTGCCGAGGAAGCTGCCAAGATGAACCGGCTGCTCAAGGAGATGCTGGAGCTGTCGCGCATGGAGAGCGGGCGCATTGAGCTGCTCTATGAGGCGCTTCCCATCAATGACCGCATTCGGAGCTTTCTGGAGAAGTACGACGGCTTCATCTCGGAGAACAACCTGCATATTTCACTGGAGCTGGACGGTGACCCGGTGGGGCACATCGACGCGATGCGTTTTGAGCAGGTGCTGGCGAACTACATCTCCAACGCCGCGCGATACGGCGACGAGAAAAAAATAGTGCGCATCAGCACCAAGGCGCATAAGGATACGGTGCGCGTCAGCGTATTCAACTCGGGGCAGCCGATTTCCGATGATCACCTCAGCAGCATCTGGGACGGGTTCTTCAAGGCGGACGAAGCGCGTACGCGCGTCAAGGACAGCTATGGCCTCGGACTCTCGGTGGTCAAGGCGATACAGAACGTGTCCGGGCAGCAGTGCGGGGTGAAAAACGTATCGGGCGGCGTGGTGTTCTGGTTCGATGTCCGGCGTCTGCCGGATGGCAAATCGGTATAAAGAGCGATCACCCTCCAACTTGATTGCTCTTTTATATAAGCTCCGTGGCAACTTAATGTGGGGCGCGCAAGGGCAGGGACAACTCCCTGCCTTTGCTGTACGGG
>JAEWWC010000157.1 GCA_023396555.1 Bacillota bacterium | reverse complement strand
GGCGTGCTCCTGCCGGCCAGCACGGTCAACGTTGCCAGCAAGCTGGTCGGCAGCTTCCAGCTGACCGCGGTCAATGTGGAAGTGGGCAGCTGGGTAAAAGCGGGCGATACGCTGGCAACGCTGGACGAAGCGCAGCTCAGCGCGCAACTGGAACAGGCGGAGGCACAGCTGAATGCCGCGGAGACGGCTGTGAAAGCCGCGAAGAACGGCAAATCCGCCGCATCATCCGGTTACAGCACTGCGAAGGACAGCCTGGCTTCCGCATTGGCCAATCAAGCCGCGGCGAAGGCGACGTACGACAGCCTCGTCGCTTCCGGGACTGCAACAGCCGCGGAACTGACGCAGGCTGCGATGGTGCTGCAGCAGGCGAACAATGCCGTGTCGACCTGCTCGGCAGCGGTCGCTCAGATGAAATCCAGCCGGACGTCGGCCAGTGGCGCAGTGGAAACCACCGAGGCCAATGTCGAAGTGGCGCAAGCCAGCATCGAGCTCATCAAGCTGCAGCTGAATAACGCGGCGATCACCAGCCCGATTGACGGCGTTGTGATCAGCAAGAACGTCAGCGCCGGCGAGATGGCCGCGCCTGCCGCGCCGCTCTTTACCATCGCGGATGAGACCACGCTCAAACTCAAGGGCACGGTGTCGCAGGAGGCGCTCCCGTCGATATCCGAAGGGCAGAGCGTCGATATCGCTGTGGATATCTATCCGGGAAAAGCCTATACCGGTACGATCACGCTGATTGCGCCCATTGCCGTCTCGACAGGGGAATACTTCCCGGTTGAGATCAGCATACAGAATGCTGACGGCTTAAAGCCAGGCCTCAGCGCAACTGCGTCGATAGAGGTGACCAGCGCGCAGAACATCATCGTTCCTGTCTCTTCTGTCGTGACGGAGGAAGGTGTTTCCTATGTTTACGTGCTGGAGAACGGGGCGGCGGTCAAAAAGTCGGTGACGACGGGGCTGTCCAACACCAATGCTATCGAGATACTGAGCGGGCTGAACGAAGGGGAAAAGGTTATTGCAAGCAACGTCAGCATCATTTCCGACGGCATGCAGGTCCGGGAACAGAGCGAAGCTCAGGAGTAAGACCGGGGAGGGAAAATGCTTAAAGTATACAGGTATTTAAAGCCTTTCACCGGTCTGGTCATATTGATCATCGTATTTTTGGGTGCGCAGAGTCTGGCCGACCTTTATCTTCCCACGCTGATGTCCGACGTTGTAAACAACGGCATGATGAACGGCGACATCCCGTATATCTGGAAGTTCGGGTTCTACATGCTGCTGGTGGCAGCGGGAAGCTGCGTGTGCTCGGTGGCGGTGGGGTATCTGTCCGCCCGAACCGCCGTGGGGCTGGGCCGGGATCTGCGCGACAAGATATTCACGCACGTGGAAGGCTATTCGCTGAATGAAATGGATAAGATCGGGACGGCGTCGCTGATCACCCGGACGACGAACGATATCACGCAGATACAGGTGTTCAGCGTGATGATGTTCCGTTTCATCATCTATTCACCGATCATGTGCATTGGCGGCATATTTATGGCGCTGTCCAAGGACGCCAAGCTGACGGGCGTGCTGGCGGTCATACTGCCCGCCATGATATTGACGATGCTTGTCATCGCCAAATTTATCATACCGATGTTCCAATCACTGCAGAAGAAGGTGGACAAGGTCAACCTCGTGCTGCGCGAGAACCTCACGGGTATCCGCGTGATACGTGCGTTCAACCGCATGAAGAAGGAGCGCGTGCGTTTCGACGAAGCCAACAGCGACCTGACGAATGTAGCAATACGCGTCAACCGCATTATCGCGGTGGTGCAGCCGGTGATGATGCTGTTCATGAACGGCACGCTGCTGGCCATCGTGTGGTTCGGCGGGCTGCGCATCAGCAACGGCGATATGAACATCGGCAACATGATGGCGTTTTTGCAGTACGCGATGCAGATCATGTTCTCCATCATCATGGTCGCCATCATGTTCATCATGATGCCGCGCGCGCAGGCCTCGGCCAAACGCATCAACGAGGTTCTGGAGATCGAGCCGGAGATCAACGACCCGGAGAAACCGGCGGAACCGACCGGAATGAAGGGTTGCGTTGAGTTTAAAGATGTGACTTTCTATTATCCGGAGGCGAAGCTGCCTGCATTGCAGAGCATCAGCTTTGAAGCGTGCCCCGGCGAGGTGACCGCGATCATCGGCGGCACCGGCTCCGGTAAGTCCTCGCTGATCAACCTGATACCGCGCTTCTACGATGTGAGCGAAGGGCAGGTGCTGGTGGACGGGCTGGACGTGCGGGAGATGGAACAGAGCGCTCTGCGCAAAAAGATAGGCTTTGTGCCGCAGTCGGCGATACTGTTCTCCGGTACGGTAGCGGAAAACATACGCTATGGCAAGGAGGACGCCACCGACGATGAGGTGACGCACGCCGCGGAGGTGGCCCAGGCGATCGAGTTCATCAGCTCGATGCCGGAGGCGTTCGATTCTCATGTTGCGCAGGGGGGCACCAACGTGTCCGGCGGGCAAAAGCAGCGGCTTTCCATCGCGCGGGCTCTGGTGTCCGCACCGGAGATATACATATTCGACGACAGCTTTTCGGCGCTGGACTTCAAAACGGACGCCAGTCTGCGTGCTGCTTTGAAGAAGGAAACGTCCGAATCGACAGTGATCATCGTCGCCCAGCGCGTCAGCACCATCATGGACGCGGACAGGATCATCGTACTGGACGAAGGCAAGATCGTGGGGATGGGTACGCACAAGGAGCTCCTTAAGACGAACAAGGTCTACTATGAGATCGTCTCCTCGCAGCTCTCGGAGGAGGAGATCGCATGAGCGACGAAAGAAAGACGGGCGGCGCTCAGAGCGGCATGCCGGGTGGCAACGCGCAGCGCGGCGGCCCGATGGGCGCTATGGGCCGGCCGGTGGAAAAGGCCAAAGATTTTAAGGGCACACTGAAGCGGCTGATCGGCTACCTGATGGAATTCAAGGGGCGGTTTATCGCGGTGTTCGTACTGGCGGCGGGGAGCACGATATTCAGCATCATCGGCCCCAAGATACTCGGTTACGCGACGACGAAGCTGGCGGATGGCATCGTAGCGCAGGTGACGCACAAGATTATGGTGCAGGCCGCTATCGCGAAGAACATGCCGTCTTACGTGATCCGGCAGCTGGAGCTGCAGCCGATACCCAAGTTTGACTTCGCTTACATCGGCATGATCATACTGATACTGCTGGGGCTTTATCTGCTGAGCGCACTGCTGAGCTTCGTGATGGGCTATCTGATGTCCACTGTTTCCCAAAAGACGGTGTTCAGGATGCGCAACGATGTCAAGGAGAAGCTGGATAATCTACCGCTGAAGTATTTTGACGGCCACACGCACGGCGAAATACTCTCGCGCGTGACCAACGATATCGACAACATCGCGACGACGCTCCAGCAGAGCCTGGGGCAGCTGATCACCTCGATGGTGATGATACTCGGCACATTGGTAATGATGATATCCATCAGCCCCGTGATGACGCTGATCGCGCTGGTGACATTGCCTTTAAGCGCCATGATCACGATGCGCATCGCGAAGCAGTCGCAGAAGTATTACGCGGCGCAGCAGAAGAGGCTGGGTGAGCTGAGCGGCCACGTGGAGGAGATGTACACCGGCCACAAGATCGTCAAGGTGCTGGCGCGCGAATACTCCTCCATCAAGGAGTTCAAACGGATAAACGGGGAGTTGTACAAGGTGGCGAACCGCGCCCAGTTCATGTCGGGCATCATCATGCCGGTACTAAACTTCGTGAACAACGTGGGATACGTGGCGGTGTGCGTGGCGGGCGGCATCATGGTGTCCAAAAACGCTATCAAGATCGGTGATATACAGGCGTTCATACAGTACATCAGGACGTTCACGCAGCCGATCATACAGACGGCGAACATCGCGAACATCATACAGTCCACCATTGCTTCGGCTGAACGCGTATTTGAGGTGCTGAACGAGGAAGAACAGATACCCGACCGGGAGGATGCGGCGGAGCTGCGCGCGCCCAGGGGGGAAGTGAAGTTTGAGCATGTGCGGTTCAGCTACAAGGAGGAAGCGCCGCTGATCGAGGACATGAACCTCGTGGCGAAGCCGGGCGATACCGTGGCCATCGTAGGGCCCACGGGCGCGGGCAAGACGACGCTGGTCAACCTGTTGATGCGGTTCTACGAGATACAGGACGGCAGCATCAGCATCGATGGCACCGATATACGCGATATGCGGCGGGGCGACCTGCGGCAGCTGTTCGGCATGGTGCTGCAGGACACGTGGCTGTTCAACGGATCGATACGCGACAACATTGCCTACGGGCGGGATGACGCGACGGAGGAGCAGATCATCGCGGCGGCCAAAGCGGCACATGCGGATCACTTTATATCGGCGCTGCCTGACGGCTACGATACGGTGCTGAATGAAGAAGCCACCAACATATCGCAGGGCCAGAAGCAGCTATTGACGATTGCCCGCGCCATACTCGCCGATCCGGCCATACTGATACTGGACGAGGCGACGAGCAACGTGGATACGCGCTCCGAGGTGCTGATCCAAAAAGCGATGGCCACGCTGATGAAGGGCCGCACCAGCTTCGTAATCGCGCACCGGCTCTCGACGATACGCGAAGCGGAGCACATACTGGTGATGAACAGCGGCTCCATAATCGAGCAGGGCACCCACAAGCAGCTGCTGGCGCAGGGCGGTTTCTACGCCGACCTGTACAACAGCCAGTTCAGCGGCGCGTTTGTGGAGTAAAACAGAATGGCAAGCAGCGACAAAATTTTTATACAACGGTTTCAAAGCAGATATACGGTGGTATAGATAGAAAGCGAATAAGAGCCAGGATGAGCTAGTCATCTGACAAAGGCAAACCCGGTGAAAGCCGGGGGCGCAAAGCCATGGGGCCTAAATCCTGCGGATATGGCAGCCCGGCCGCCAAACTGGCATAGCTTTTCTTTTTTGAAACACGCGCCTGACCCTGACTCGCAGGGTGAAAATATTTCGGGGAGGAAACCACACAAGCTATTGCACCACTATTCGCACTCATAAGTTCGTCTTGACGGCGGCTGTTCGCACCAAAAATGAAACCAGGGTTTACACTACCATCTGCATAACTGCACGAATCAAAAGACAAGGTATGCACCATCCCTGCAAAATGTTTATGTCCGAAAAGGCGAAGGAGAACCACGGCAAAGGCTGTGGTTTTTCTTATGCCGGCATAATATGAATGGCTGGCAAGGGCGCTTATTTCGGGCGATAGGTGATGCAGTTGCAGATCACGGAATCGTGCGGGTTATCGATGTTGACGCGGCCCGCCTTACAGTGGAACGACTTGTTGTATGAGCACTCCGATACGGTACAGACGATTTTGGGTGCCCCGATATCCGACCCGAATTCGGTGCTCATCTCGGCAAGCAGCCGGTCCTTTTCCGCCGATACCATGGGACTGTCCTGGGTGTAGGTATCACAGTAGGTTTCCCGGTGCGTACGGCTGACGCGTATCGTATGCGCGCTGCAGTAATGCTCCATGTTGTACATGCAATCCAATGCCTGACATTTTAAATCGGACATTATATGTCATCCTTTCTTTTGAAGCTGGCGCAAAAGCTCTGTTGTGGTGTGCCCACCGCACCGGCCACCTGAATGCTCTGCAGCCGGCATAACTGGGCCCTTTCGTTATATATGCACGCTGTGACTCCACAGCGTATGGTTTGTGACGATGGATTGATCAGAAACATAAGACTCCTTTTGCCGCTTGTTTGTCACCTATTATGCCTCCGGATCAAAAAAATTATGCCTTCGCCCCCCTCTTTGATTAGTTTAAAAAAATCTGGGTATTATTATTGCAAAGGGTTTGAAGTATATTGACAATAAGCCAAAATGAATAATATAATAAACGTGGTCTTTTAGGGCTGGAACTTCTTTTTAGTACGTTTATCCCCTAAATTTGCTAACTATAAATGCCGATTGGGCCTTTTACTGTGTTTGATTTTTATTTTTATATAATCAAAGGAGATTACTCTTGGATATCAGTTTATTGAAAGAGAAAAGCCTGATGGACTTAAGGGAGATCGCCAAAATGGCGGGTATTAAGTCTGTAACGAAATTTCGGAAAAGTGAGTTGCTCGACATGCTCTATGAGTTGGACAGAAAAGCACGCAGCGGAGAGACTGTGGAGGAGCAGGAGACTGAACCGGAAGTGCCGGAAATGCTGGAGGAAGAACCGGAGGAGGAGGGCAACATCCCTGCCTACCAGCAGGATGTGATCGAACGCCGCCAGCGTGTGGAGAGAAACCGTGAGTTTGATGCGCAGCGTGAATCAAGGAATGGCGGCGAGGAAAAGAAAATAATCGAGTATGTGATGGGCAACGATGCGGTGAACGAGCTCTTAAACAAGGGCGACTGCGGCGATGCGATGGGCATACTCGAGGTGCTGCCCGAAGGCTACGGATTCTTGCGTAGCGAGAATTATTTACCGGGCAATAAGGACGTTTACGTCTCGATGGCTCAGATTCGCAAGTTCAACTTGAAGACAGGAGACAAGGTGACGGGCAAAACCCGCCCCGCCAAGGATGCCGAAAAACTGAACGCGTTGCTCTACATCGAACAGGTGAACGACGACGTGGTGGAAAAATGCCTGACGCGCCGTCCCTTTGAAGAGCTGACGCCAATTCATCCGGAGGAGCGCTTTACGCTGGAGCGCCCCACTGCCTCGCGTGACCTCGCCATCCGTCTGATCGATATGATCGCGCCCATAGGCAAGGGCCAGAGAGGCTTGGTTGTATCTCCGCCCAAAGCGGGCAAAACCATTATGCTCAAAAAGATTGCCAACAGCATCACGGCCAACTATCCGGAGGTGAACCTGATCGTGCTGCTGATCGACGAACGTCCCGAAGAAGTGACGGATATGCAGCGCTCCATCGACGGCGAGGTCGTCTATTCCACGTTCGACGAAAAACCCGAAAACCATACCCGCGTGTCCGAGATGGTCATCGAACGCGCCAAGCGCCTGGTGGAACAGGGCAAGGATGTGGTTGTACTTTTAGACAGCATTACGCGCCTTGCGCGCGCATACAACCTGATTATCCCGCCGACGGGCCGTACGCTGTCAGGAGGCCTCGATCCGGGTTCGCTGTATAAGCCCAAGCGGTTCTTCGGCGCAGCGCGCAACATCGAGTTCGGCGGAAGCCTCACCATCATCGCGACGGCGTTGATCGACACCGGTTCACGTATGGATGAAATCATCTACGAAGAATTCAAGGGCACGGGCAACATGGAGATCCATCTGGACCGCAAGCTGTCCGAGAAGCGCATATTCCCCGCGATCGATCTGCACAAGTCGTCTACGCGGCGTGAAGAGCTGCTGCTGCCCAAGAAGGAGCTGGAGGGCATCTGGGCGATCCGCAAGGTGATGGCGGGCGGCAACACCGCTGAGGTCACCGAGCAGCTGATCGGCATGCTGGCCAAGACGCAGACCAACGACGCGTTTCTGGATAAGCTGCGCGGTTGGCTCTCCGTATGGGATAAGGAAGGTTACAACTTTACGTCGAAAAGATACTAAAAGTGACCCTCAAGGTTTCCACCGCCGAGAAGGGCCGGCTTTTCGGCAAGATCGTCTATATCTATCAGTGCTTTTACGCGATGGCGGCGGCGGAGAAGCTGTCCGTCAGCCTCGTGTACGGAGCGGCGCTGTACATATCATTATCAGCATTGATACGGATATCCGGCTTTACGATGAGAACATCATACGATCCGCGCTGGCGCAAGTTTTTTAAGCTGGCGCTGGTCGTATTCTTTTTGCTGTCCGCTCTTGGCGCGGCTATACTGGCGCCGCTGCTCTACGGGCACCACAATATGCCCGCTGTGGTCGGCTTCATTGTGCTGCCGCTGGCGGAACGCTTGTCGGAGAATCTTTGGCTGCGCCGCAGGCCACCGGAGAATCGGCGCGAACTGACAAAGACGCTGCTGTTTGTACGGTTGTGCGCGTTTACAACAGCGCTGGCGCTGGTGCTGGCGACAGGTGAAACGGTGCTGCTTCCCGCGGCGGTACTGGGTATGGTCTTAAGCTTTTTCCGGCAATACGTGTTCGCTGATTACGCGACGGAGTATCCGAAACCCGGCCAGGCTTCAGAAGACGCCCGGCAGGTGCGCAGCGTCCGGCTGTATGACGGTATGGTGATCACGTCGGGCGCGGCGCTCAACATATTCGCTTTTACGTACGTGCTGTATGTGCTGCTTCGGCGCCAGAGCACCTTCTATCTTGATTTCTTCGTGGCCTTCGCCATACTGGCCTTTGTATTTACCGCCATATATATCGGCACACACCGCTTCTACCGCACGACGCTGGGTCAAAAAATCGGGCAGAACGCGGTGTTTGTGCTGGGCACGCTTGTGGCGCTTTTTGCCGTATACATTTTTCGTGACAGCTGGCTGAAAGGCGGCTTGATGATTTCTGTTCAGTCGGTGCTGCTGCTCGTCGGCCTGGTGCTGCAGATGTCCGGCGCGTTGGGACTGAAGGAGGATATGCGGCTGGTGATTCGGTTGTACAATCTGAATCTGAAGGATGGGGATTTCAGTCGGCGGGACGAACGGCTGGAGCTTTGGACGCTGGTGGTTTCCGAGGCGGTGTTCATTGCGGTGCTGCTTGCGCTGCTGGTCGACCCGGTGATAGTCAGCCTGGACATAAACGGGTATATCGCCCTTGCGCCGCAGGTGGGCGCAGGAGTTGCGGTCATCCCCGCGGTGCTGCTGTTGATGTCGCTGTTTCTGTCTGTCCGACAGCCGCTCACCAAAAAATACAGGCGGCGTCTCAGGGTTTATGCCCAGATGGGGCGCGAGGGCAAAAGAAACGTTGAAATGGAAAAACGGCTGGTCAATGTGCTGATTAAAAAGTATCAAAAGCGCATTGGAGTACATATAATCCGGGCTTTTTTGAAATCGGTGATGTATCACAGCGTGACGGGTCAGGAAAACGTGACGGCGCTGCCCGGCGTGTTCGTGTTCAACCACGGCGAGGTATACGGCCCGGTAGCGGCGGTGGTTTTTCTGCCATATGACATGCGACCGTGGATACTGCACAACATGATCGAGAAGGAAGCGGTGACGCAGCACATGTATGACGGCACGTTCGGACAGATAAAATGGCTGCCCGTATTTGTGCGCAAATTTTTGGCACAGGTCTTGAGCCAGCCGGTTGTGTGGGCGCTGTCGTCTTTCGAGCCTATACCCGTGTACCGCGGTACCGCCCGCGAGGTGCTGAATACGTTTGCGCTATCGGTGGAATGCCTGTGCGCCGGAGACAGCATACTGTTGTTCCCCGAAAACCCTAAGGAGCGGTACAGCGAAGCGCCCGTCAGCGATTTCTACCGCGGGTTCGCGCACATCGGACGGCTGTATTACAAAAAGACAAAGGAACGCGTGATGTTCTACCCGGTATTCGCGAGCAAGAAGGGGCGCGTGCTGCGCATCGGCGAAGGCGTGCGGTATGAGCCTGAAAATGGGCGGCGTGAGGAGGAGCGCATCGTGGAGGAATTGCAGCGGCGCATGCGCGAGCTGCAGCAGCTGGATGAAGAACAGCCCTAAGCTTCAATCTCCACCAACTGCGTATTTTTGTATTCCGGTATGGCCTGCCCAAGTGTGAGATTGCGTATCTGCTTTAGAAAGCGGTCCTCGTCGCCCTCACGAATGAGAAAACGTACGTCCACCACATCCGCGTAGGAAACATCGTCGATGATGAAGCCGGCCTTGCTGAGCAGCGTCTGAACGCGCGCCCACGCAGCGAAATCGAACGCGCAAACGTAAATACTACACGGTATCAGCGTGACTTTGGGGGCGGCGTCCAGCGTGTCGGCCGCGCTTTGCGAATAGGCGCGCACCAGACCGGGCGCGCCCAGCAGCGTGCCGCCGAAATAGCGCGTGCATACCACAAGCACGTCGGTGAGTCCTGTTCGCTTCAATACCTCCAGCATGGGCAAGCCCGCCGTGCCCTGTGGTTCGCCATCGTCGGAGCAGCGCATCGCTCCGTCTTCCAGCAGGTAAGCGAAACAGTGGTGGCGGGCGTCGCGGTGCTGCTTTCTGCGGTCCTCCAGCACCTGCTGAACGGCCGCTTCGGTTGAAACGGGGCAAACGAGGCCGATAAAGCGGGACTTTTTGATGACGAGCGTAGTCTCGGTTAAGCCCCGCACGGTAATCATTTTTCCAGCACCACGCGATGGTATATCTTCTTGCCCTTCTTGATGAGCAGCACGCCATCCTTGAACAACTCTGATGTGACAGGCAGGAATTCCTGCGTCACCTTATCGCCGTTCAGCGCGATGCCGCCCTGCGCGATGAGCCGGCGGCCCTCGCCGCGCGACGCGGTGAGCCCGCAGGTTTGCAGTAGGTCCAGCAGCAGCAGGCTGTCCAGACTCGCGATGGCTGTTTCGGGAACGGAGCCGCCCTCCGCGCCGCCTTCAAACAGCGCTTCGGCGGCGGTTTTGGCCTTGTCCGCTTCATCCTGGCCGTGCACCTGACGCGTGACCTCGTAGGCCAGCGCTACCTTGGCGTCGTTGATGCGCTCGTCCTTGAAGCCACATAGCCGGCGCACCTCGTCCATCGGCAGGAAAGTGAGCAGTGACAGGCATTTTTCCACGTCGCTGTCCGCCACGTTGCGCCAGTACTGATAGAACTCGTAAGGTGACGTTTTTTCGGGGTTCAGCCACACAGCACCCTTTTCCGTCTTGCCCATTTTGCGTCCGTCGCTGGTCAGCAGCAGCGAGAACGTCATACCATAGGCTTCCTTGCGTTCCTTACGGCGGATCAGGTCTGCACCCGCCAGTATGTTGGACCACTGGTCGTCGCCGCCCAGCTGCAGCTTGCAGCCGAAATGGCGGTTCAGATGCAAAAAGTCATAAGACTGCATCAGCATGTAGTTGAACTCGAGGAATGTAAGCCCTTTTTCCAGACGGCTCCTGTAGCACTCCGCCGTCAGCATACGGTTGACGGAGAAGTATACGCCGATGTCGCGGAGGAACTCGATGTAGTTGAGCGGCAGCAGCCAGTCGGCATTATTGATCATCATCGCTTTGCCTTCGCTGAAGTCCAAAAAGCGGCTGATCTGTACTTTAAACGCATTCGCGTTGCTTTCGATATCCTCTTTGGACAGCATTTTACGAAGGTCTGCTTTGCCGGAAGGGTCGCCCACCATCGTGGTGCCGCCGCCGATCAGCGCGATTGGTCTGTGGCCCGCCTGCTGCATGTGCGCCATCGCCATTAGCTGCACGTAATGCCCCACATGCAGACTGTCTGCCGTCGGGTCGAAGCCGATATAGAACGGGACGCTTTCGCTGCCCAGCAGCTCCTTTAAGCCCTCATGCGTTACTTGACGTAAGAACCCTCTTTCCACCAGCACATCGTATACGTTTGCCATCGCTGTCTCCTTGATTTATCAGGTCCCCGCCGGGATGGCCGGTGGGGTGATTTCCAGTGTGTCCGCCGACTTATGAGTTGACGTATTTATCTTCCCTGACATTATAGCGGCTTTGGCTGCGCGTGGCAATAGCCGGCGGTTTTAAGCCTTACGGATACTCCCTAGCGTCCATAGACGAACATTTTTATTTAATATTGAAAATAATAAGTCATAAATTGACTCGATATTTAAAATGAAGCATTCAAAAGAAGGAAAAATGCACGTCAATATCGAATTTACTAAAATGCATTTATGCCTTGCAGAGGAGGTTTCTTATGGATATTACAGACATCCGTATTCGTAGAATTGAAACCATGGGCAAGCTAAAGGCGGTGGTATCGGTGACGTTCGATGACATGTTCGCTGTCCACGACATGAAGATCATCGAGGGTCAAAACGGATATTTTATTGCAATGCCATCGCGGAGAACACCAAACGGAGAGTACAAGGACATCGCTCATCCGATCAACGCAGAGGCCAGATCGTTGATACAGAACGCCATACTTGAGAAATTCGAAAGTTTGCCGGACGACGAAGGATACGCTTCTTTTCAGATGTAGCCGATGGCACCGCTTTTCTTTCAGCGAAGAAAGGTCTGTAAAATATCGGCTTAAATCCCCGTTCTATCTGAGTTTTGCGAATATCATTCTGCCTGCAGCTGTTTGAATCACGCTTGTGACAACAACCGGTACCGGCTTGTTGTATTCGTTTTGCCCTCCTTCGACTACGATCATCGTACCGTCGTCCAGATAGGCGATGCCCTGCCCGGGTTCTTTGCCGTCCTTGACGATGGTGACCTGCATGTCTTCACCCGGAAGCACCACGGGCTTCACCGCATTGGACAGCTCGTTGATGTTGAGCACACGTACACCCTTCACCGCCGCCACTTTGTTGAGATTGAAATCGTTGGTGACGACGATGCCGTCCATCTTTTTGGCGAGGAAGAGCAGCTTGGAATCCACATCGGAGGCTTCTTCCACCTCGGCGTGTACGATCTTCACGGGCATATCCAGCTCGCTCTGTATTCGCTTTAATACGTCCAAGCCTCTTCGGCCGCGGTTACGCTTCAGGTCGTCCGCCGAGTCCGCGATATGACGCAGCTCGTCCAGTACGAATTCGGGTATGATCAGCGCACCCTCCAATATACCGGTGTTGCAGATGTCGAATATGCGCCCGTCGATGATCACGCTGGTGTCCAGCAGCTTAGGCCGCGCGAAGCCAGGATCCTTGCCTTTTTCTTCGCGGCTGCGTTTGAAAAAGCCGGAGTCAAAAAATTCGGGGCGGTGGCGCACCAGTATCGAGATGCCAAGATAAGAACAGATGATATAGATGATGACATTAATGATGCCCGCCAGCCATGAGACGGACAGTATGCTGTCCACCAGCCGCGAGAGAAGATAGGCCACGACGAGCCCCAGTATCAGGCCGAACACGGCAGAGAGCACAACGCCTGCCGGCAGCCTCGAGAGCTTTTTTTCAGCCTCGCCTGCAGATTTGAACGTCAGCTCTACGATCGGCTTGGATAGTATAAGAAAAATGATACCGGAAAGTATTCCCGAGCCGACAAATATAAGCAGCGTAATCCATTCAGGCAGCAGCGTATAGGGATTGGAAACGTTATAGATACGCCCCAGCAGGTCAAATATCAGAACGGCGATACCGGGACCCACAAAGATTCCCACCAGTATGATGAAAAAACGTGCGATTCTTCTTCCCATGCAAGCACCTCAATTTTATGTCGTTAAAGTATTATATCATACGAACATGAAGCTAACATAGAAGGAGGCAAAAAAACAGAAAAATTTACAGCTTGTACAAAAATACTTTTTTTAGTGGGATGAATGAATTATGTGTAACAGGATATACGAAAAAAAGCCGCCTAGAGCAAGGCGGTTATGCTTTTAATAACGTCTTCGCCGGTTAAACCTTTTACCAGAGCCAGCTCGGATGCGAGTATATGCATGGATGTGCCGAGCATCTTCTTTTCACTGGAGGACAGGTTTTTCCGCGTTTCACGCTTGAGCAGGCTTTTGATGACAGCGGCGATTTCAAACACATCGCCTGATTTCATCTTTTCAAGGTTTTCACGGTTACGCCGGTTCCAGTTAGCGGATTCCTCAACGTCGTCCAAAGATCTGAAGGTCTCCATGACCTTGCGGCAATCGTCGGAAGAAATAACACATCTTAGCCCGGCTTTCTCCGCACTTTCCACCGGTACATGCACCTTGATATCACCGTCGGAAAACTTAAGTACATAATAACGTCTTTTCTCTTCCTGAAATGTAAGTTCTTCAACAGCTTCAATGATACCGGCTCCATGCATCGGATATGAAATTTTATCGCCCTGCTTAAACATCGCTTCCTCCCCAACATTTATATGATATAGCAGCCGGATGCCTTTGTCAAACGCGCAAGCGCGGTATTTAAAAGCCTTTAATTAGTCGGGGCCCTAAGCTGTGGCGCTTAACAAAGGCGAACGCCGTTCTGGATGCCAAGCATTGAAAGGCCGGATTTTTTGTTGATGTTCCGGGCTTTTTTGTATTTGCGAAACAGGAATGTGACTAAATTGTTATGTGAATTTATACACCGTTTACAAACTTGTAGGATTAACTTCCCTTAAAATATGATACAATTGTTTAAACGAGGTGAAAGCTTATGAACGGAGTATACGAAGCGGCGGCGCTCACCCTGCGCTTCTGGTTTCTCATCGCGGCGGGCATCGTGCTGCTGGGCGTAACGAGCATATCGATCAAGGAATACAGGGATAAGCGGTATGTGCTGGGCGTGGCGCACAGCAGCATTGGATATATGACGATCATATCGGGGCCGGACGACATCATGGGCCAGAATATACAGCTGATGAACCAGAATACGATTGGCCGGTCGCGCCGTGTGGACATCGTGCTGGGCGACCGTAGCGTGGACAAGGCGCATTCACAGCTGTATCTGGCAGAGGACGGCATCGTATATGTGAACTGTCTGGGGCGGGGCGATGTGACGGTGAACGGTCATTTCGTCAGCGAGGCCAGCCCTATATACGAAGGAGACATGGTCTGCTTCGGCAACGTGGTGGCGCGCATTCATTTAAAAGAAATCGACATGGATCTGGAAGAGGACGAATAGATGGTACTGGAAAGACGGGGCGCCGGCGCGATGCTGGTGCTGACGATACTGTTTATACTGTCGGCATGCGGGCTGCTGGCCTTTAAGGAAGGCACGTTTGATGTTGGTACCGCGGCGTTCGGCATCGGCGTGGCGCTGCTTATGCTGTTGGGCTACAATCTGGCGGCCATCATATTCCGCCACATCGACCGTATCACGCTGGTCATCTGCTTTTTTCTGGCGAGCGTGGGGCTGGTGACGCTGGTCCGTCTGGACATGGATACTGCGGTCAAGCAGCTGATTTGGCTGGCGGTATCGCTGCTGCTGATGTTCATCGTGGTAGTGGTGATCAAGCGCGCGAAGGATTTCGGGCGACTCAACTACCTGATGCTGGCGGTGGCACTGGGGTTGCTGGCGTTCGCGTACCTGTTTGCCCACACCAAAGGCGGCGCGCGCAACTGGGTGAGCCTGGGGCCGGTGTCCTTCCAGCCCAGCGAGTTTGCCAAGGTGCTGTTCATCATCGTGTCCGCTTACTTTTTCGCGGCGCAGCGCGGTAAATGGGTAACCTTAGGCTATATCGGTTTTGCCGGACTTTGCGTGATCATACTGGTGCTGTCCAACGACCTGGGGGCGGCGCTGTTGTTTGCGGGGACGTTTCTGATCATGTTCTTTGCAGGCACGGGCCGTACGCTGCTGACGCTGGCGGGCGTCGGCGTGGGCGCGGCGGGCGCGGTAGCCAGCTATTATATGCTGCCTCATGTGCGCACGCGCGTGGAGATATGGCAGAATCCGTGGATGTATCACCGTACGCAGGGCTATCAGGTTGTGCAGGGGCTGATGGCTATCGCGGCGGGCGGCGCGTTCGGCGCGGGTCTGGGCCTGGGATATCCCGAATCGGTGCCTGTGAACACGAGTGACTTCATATTTGCGGTAATCTGCGAAGAGTTCGGCATAATATTTGGTATCATCACGATACTGATGTACCTGGTGTTCATCATACGCGGAATGATCATCGCGATGAACGCGGGCAACCGCTTCGACGCGCTGCTGGTGTTCGGCGCAACGTGTATGCTGTCGCTGCAGTCGTTCATCATCATCGGCGGCGTGATCAAGCTGATACCACTGACGGGCATTACGCTGCCCTTCATCAGCGCGGGCGGCAGTTCAATGGTGGCGTGTATGGCGCTGGTGGGCATTATTGAAGGGGTGGCCGTAAAGAACGGCGAGCGCGACGAGCGCGTCATCCGCAAGGCGGGAGGCGAAGTGGTATGATGAAGAAAAATGTGCTCCGGCGCAACATACGGACGCTGCTCATCGTATTCACCGTGATGTTCGCCGGATTGGTGGTATATCTCGGATATGCGGTTTTCATGTATGGGGAGCGCTGGTTTGTGACGCCGTATAACCCGCGCATACAGAATATGGAGACGACGGTGAAGGCGGGGGACCTCAAGGACCGCACGGGACGCACATTGCTGACTATAGACGATGAGGGCAACCGCGAATATCTGGACGACAGCGACATGAGGGAGTCCGTCGCGCACATCGTGGGCGACAGCTACGGCATGACATACGGCGCGCAGACGATGTTCGCCAAATACCTTTTCGGCTTTGACAAGGACACGATCACGCGCATTGTGGATCTCGTATCCGGCGAGGAGCGCCGGGGCAGCGATGTAATGCTGACGATAGACGCTGAGCTTTCCAAACGTGCGCTGGACGCGATGGGTAAAAACCGCGGCGCTGTCGTGGTGATGAATTATAAGACGGGCGAGGTGCTGGCTTCGGTGTCCTCACCCACATTCGACCCGACGGACATGGAAGAATTTCTGGCGGGCGGCGGCGAGAGCGAGCTGGTGAACCGCGCGTTTTCCGGCCTGTATCCGCCCGGAAGCACGTTCAAGCTGGTGACGGCGGCGGCGCTGATCGATAACGGGCTGGACGGCTTCACGACCACGTGCAACGGCAGCACGGAGATCGGCGGCAAGACCATCAAGTGTACCGGCGAACACGGCAAAGAGGATCTGAAGGAAGCCATACAGCATTCGTGCAACGTGTATTTCGCGGAAGCGGCGCAGCAACTGGGCGTACAGAAGCTGTCCGCCGAGGCGAACAAGTTCCTGTTTGGCAACGACATGCTGTTTGACGATGTGGTGATGGGTGAGAGCGTGTTTGAGTCCACAGACGACAAGACCAACCTGTCGTGGTCGTCCATCGGCCAGTATCACGACCTGATCACGCCGTTGCATGCGTGCATGATCGCCGGGGCGATCGCCAACGACGGTGTGATGATGCAACCCAAGCTGCTCTATTCAGTGAGCAACAGTCTGAAAACGACATACAGCGTGACGCCCAATGCGGCGGCTACGCCCATCAATTCGGACACGGCGCAGGAATTGCAGGAATATATGATCAACGCGATCAAAAAGGGCACGGGTAAAAAGGCGGCGCTGGAGCACTACACTGTGGGCGGCAAGACGGGTACGGCGGAAATCGCGGGCGAAGACGGCAACGCGGAACACGCGTGGTTTGTAGGCTTCGTGGATGACGACGAGCATCCGCTCTGCATCGCGGTGATACTGGAGAAGGCCGGTTCGGGCGGCGGCAACGCAGCGCCCGTCGCAGCCAAGGTGCTGGCCAAGGCGATCGATATCGGGTACTGACATGGACGCGATACGCGAGAAGCTGAAAACATTGCCCAAGACACCGGGCGTTTATCTGATGAAGAACGCGGACGGCAAGGTCATATACGTCGGCAAAGCGGTGGCACTGAAGAACCGTGTGAGCAGTTACTTCCAGAACACGCGCAAGGACGCCAAGACGCAGGCGCTGGTGCGGGAGATCGCCGACTTCGATTACATACTGGTGGGTACGGAGATCGAAGCGCTGATGCTTGAGTGCAATATGATCAAGCGCTATAGCCCGTATTACAACATACTGCTGCGCGACGACAAGCATTACCCGTATATCCGCATCGACTTTAACGAGGCGTTCCCGCGCATTTGCGTGACGCGCAAGGTGGAGAACGACGGGGCGAAGTATTATGGGCCGTATATCGCGGCGCACGTGCTGCACGACGTGATGGACACGGTAAGCAAGATGTTCCCCGTGCGCACCTGCCGCATGGACCTGCCGGATGGCAAAAAGCACCGTCCGTGCATCAACTATGAAATGGGACGCTGTCTCGCTCCGTGTGCGGGCAAGGTGAGCGAATACGAATACAAGCGTATGCTGGATGAGGTGGCGGACTTTCTGTCCGGTCGGTATAAGGGGCTCCGCCGCCAGTTCGAGGAGGATATGAAAGCCGCCTCGGAGAGCATGGAGTATGAGAAGGCCGCGATGATACGTGACCGTATACGCGCGTTGGAGCGGCTGTTTGAGAAGCAGAAGGCCGCGTTCCCCGACCTCAACGACAAGGACGTGTTTGCCGTGTGGATGCAGGATGGCGAAGCGGTGGTGCAGGGCATGTTCGTGCGCCGTGGCGAGCTGAACCATACCGAGCGCTTTTTCATCAAATGCGAGGATGAAACGGCTGAAGCGGTGCTGTCGCAGGCATTGAAGCAGTATTACTCCAGCGTGACCGGCGTCGCCAAGCAGATATACGTGTCCGCGGAGCCGGAGGAAAAGGAGTTGATCGAGCAGTGGCTGACGCAACTGCGCGGCTCCAAGGTGGTGGTCCATGTGCCGGAGAAGGGCGACAACCGGCGGTTGGCGGACATGGCAGTCAACAACGCGAAGGAGGCGCTCACAAGGAGGCTCGCGCGCATCCAGCATGAATTCGATCAGACGACGGGCGCGCTTGCCGCACTTAAAGCAGCGCTGGGGCTGGATACGGATGTGGACCGAATGGAATGCTACGATATATCCAACACGCAGGGGACGGACTCGGTAGCGTCCATGGTGGTGTTCCGCGGCGGAAAGCCGGAGAAGAAGTCGTACCGGCGTTTCAAGATCAAGACGGTGGAAGGCGCAGACGATTTTGCGTCGATGAACGAGGTGCTCACCCGGCGTTTGAAGCGCGCGCTGCAGGGCGCGGAAGGCTTCGACGAGTTTCCCACGCTGATTGTGGTGGACGGCGGCAAGGGGCAGCTGCATTCGGCGTATGACGCGCTGGCATCGCTGGGGCTGGAGGACCTTCCGCTGATCAGCCTCGCCAAGCGCGAGGAAGAGGTGTTCGTTGTGGGGCAGAGCGAACCCATCGTGCTGGACAAAAGCAGCCCGGCCTTAAAGCTGCTGACGCGTATCCGTGATGAGGCACACCGGTTCGCGATCACGTATCACCGGAACCTGCGGCTCAATAAGGTGGAGGACTCGGCGCTGCTGAAGATTCCGCACGTGGGGCAGAGCCGTGCGAAGGCGCTGCTGAAGCACTTTGAGACGGTGGGGGACATTCGCGCAGCCAGCGCGGAAGAGATCGCAAGCGTGCCGGGTATGGATATACGGTCGGCGCAGGCGGTGGTGGATTATTTTGAGTCGGAAGCGGGGAGTGATAATTAAGAGCTGTTACAAAGCTGAAAAGTAGCGGAAGGATGAAGGCTTTTCGCCAAGCTGAAAGCATTGTGCTTTCAGCCAAGGTGGTGTACACTTCAATCGGGAGAGGTAATTGGGGAGAGGGCAATATGAGAGAAGCATTTGATATTTTATCGGATTCCATTGAGGACGTCCGACGGGACGAACCGATGGCGGCGCATACGTCGTTCAAGGTGGGCGGTCCGGCGGATGTGATGGCGTTGCCCAAAACGGTGGAAGAGGTACGCAAGGTGCTGAAAACCGCAAAGTACCTTGAATGCCCGCTGTTTGTGATGGGTCGGGGCACCAATCTGCTGGTGACCAGCAATGGGCTGCGCGGCATCGTGATGAAGCTGGCGGATAATTTCTCCGGGCTGACGGTTGATGGCAGCTGCGTGATGGCCAAAAGCGGCACACAGCTCTCCACGCTGGTGCGGCAGGCTGCGGCGCACTGTCTGGGTGGCGCCGAATTCTTAGGCGGCATCCCCGGCACGATCGGCGGCGCGGTGTACATGAACGCGGGTGCGTACGGCGGTGAGATCGGCGACTTTGTGGAAGAGGTGTTTCTGACGTCGGCAGCGGGCGATCTGGTGCTGCGTCAGAATGAGATGGATTTTGGTTACCGCCACAGCGTGCTGGCGGCGGTGCCGCTGGTGGTGACGGGCGTGCGGCTGAAGCTGTTTTCCTGCGATGAGCAGGAGAGCCTTGCCAAGCTGGAGGAGCTGAACGCGCGGCGGCGCGACAAGCAGCCGCTGGAATATCCCAGCGCGGGCAGCACGTTTCGGCGGCCCGAGGGCTATTATGCGGGCACGCTGATCGAACAGACGGGGCTTAAGGGCTTGCGCATCGGCGGCGCGGAGGTATCCGAGAAGCACGCCGGTTTCGTGATCAACCGCGGCGGCGCGACGCCGGAGGAACTGATCGCGCTGATCGAAGAGGTGCAGGCGCGCGTATTTCAGGCGAGTGGGGTCTGGCTCGAGCCGGAAGTGAGGATAGCGGGGGAGAGATGAGGCTGACGGCGGATTACCACACGCACACGGTGCACAGCCACGGTATGGGGAGCGTGGACGACAACGTGGAAGCGGCGATAAGCCGGGGGCTTGTTACCATCGGTATATCCGACCACTCCGTTGCGCACCCGCTGTATGGAATCAGACGGCGACAGGTTGGGCATTATCTATCATGTATCGACCAGGCCAAACAAAAATATGCCGGCCGCATCGAGGTGCGTGCGGGGATTGAGCTGAATATTGTGGGGCTGGACGGCAGCGTGGATCTGCCGGAAGGCGTTTTTGATACGGTGATCATGGGCTTTCACAAAGCAGCAATCTGCCGCGATCTGAAAACCATGTGGACGTTTTCGACGCCGGGGTTTGCCGGGCGGGCGGATGCCATCACCAAAGCGTATATCGAGGCGATGCGACGGTACCGCGTCCATATCATCTCGCACCCCGGCTACGGCGTGCCGGTAAACATGAAAACGCTGGCAAAGGCCTGTGCAGATTACGGGGTGCTGTTTGAAATCAATAACAAGCATCACGACCTCAAACCCGAGGATGTCGCCGAAGCGGGGGCGGCAGGTGCTCGGTTTGTGGTTTCCAGCGACGCACATTGCCCGGAGCACGTGGGGCGGGCGCAAAACGCACTGGCGCTGGCTGAAAAAGCGGGCTTGAGCCCGCGCAACATCGTCAACGTAACGGAGGACTGACATGAAGTTTGTGATCATCACCGGATTGTCCGGCGCGGGCCGGTCTCAGGCGCTTAAGCGTTTTGAAGACATGGGCTATTTCTGCGTGGACAATCTGCCGCCCAAGCTGATACCGGAGTTCGCGAAGATATGCTTCGAGAACGACGATATCAACAAGGCTGCGACGGTGGTGGACATGCGGATGGGTGACATGTTCGAGGACGTGTTCGCCGCAATCATGTGTCTCAAGGAGATGGAGGATATCGAGCTGTCGATATTGTATCTGGATGCGGACGACGAAGCATTGGTGCGCCGTTTCAAGGAAACGCGGCGGCGGCATCCGCTGTCTCCCGACGGCAACATTATCGCCGGTATATCGCGCGAGCGTGAGAGACTCAAGCGCATTAAGGACCTCGCGAACAATGTGATGGATACGTCCACCTACAGCTTGAAAAAGCTGGGCGAGACGATGGACAGGCTGTTCAATGAGGAAAGCGATAAGGGCATACTGATCGCTGTCACCACGTTCGGTTATAAGCGCGGCATCCCCATCGACGCGGACATGGTGTTTGATATGCGCTTCCTGCCCAATCCGTTTTACGAGGAGACGCTGCGCGAGCGCACCGGCCGCGAGCAGAGTGTGAAGGACTACGTGCTGTCCTTTCCGCGGGCACACATATTCCTCGACAAGATCAACGAGCTGGTCAATTACGTTGCGCCGTATTATCTGGAGCAGGACAAGAAAACGCTGGTGATCGCCATCGGCTGTACGGGCGGCGTACACCGCAGCGTCGTGATCGCCGAGGAGCTATTCCGCATATTTCAGTCGCAGGGGCACCGCGTGACCATCGAGCACCGGGACCTCATGTACGGGCACTAGGAGCATTCGCCATGTCGTTTTCTGCGAACGCGAAAGCCGAGGTGTGCCGCGTGCCTGCGGGCAGCGAATGCTGCGAGCTGGCCGAGTTGGCCGCGATGCTGCACACTGCCGGGTCCATCAGCATATCGGGCGGCGCGTTTACGCTGCGGCTGGACACCGAGAACGCCGCGGTGGCACGCCGGGCATTTGCGCTGATCAAGCGGCTGTATGGCGTGAACGCTGCCACACAGATGCACTCCAACCAGCTCAAGCATAACCATATCTATTCGCTGACGATTGACAAGTCCGTCGCGAGGATGGTCGCGGTAGACGTGCGGCTGATCGGCGAAGAAGGACTGGGACTGGGCGCTGATATGTCGTTCTTGTCCGGCTGCTGCTGCAAGGTAGCGTTTGTACGTGGGGCTTTTCTGGGCGGCGGCTCCGTCACCAACCCGGAAAAACGCTATCATATGGAATTTGTTAGCGGTCAAAAGGAATTTGCCGAAGGGCTGTTGAATATAATTAATGAACTGGGGATTGCGGCAAGGATGATACCGCGCGGCAAAACCTTTGTGGTCTATCTAAAGGAAGGTGACGCGATCGTGACGCTGCTGACGATGATCGGCGCGCATGTGTCCATACTCAATATCGAGAACATCCGCGTGATGAAGAGCGTCCGCAACAGCGTCAACAGGAAGGTCAACTGCGAGACCGGCAACCTTTCGAAGACAGTCAACGCCTCGCTGAGACAGCAGGAGAGCATAGAATATATCCAGACCCATATAGGGCTGGACAAATTGGCTCCCGGCCTGCGAGAAGTGGCCCAGGCGCGGCTTGACAACCCCGACGCAACGCTTGAAGAACTGGCAGCGGTGCTTGGCGCCGGTTCCAAATCGGGCATCAACCATAAGCTGAGAAAGCTGAATAGCATAGCCGAGCACCTCAAAACGACAAGGGGGTAGAACCATGCAGGCGAAAGAGCTGACCATCACGAATGCTGACGGCCTTCGGGCTTCCAAGGCGGCGATGTTCGTTCAGGTTGCCGGCGGCTTTGCATCGCAGGTGTTCGTGGAAAAAGGCAACAAGAAGATCAACGCGAAATCCATTATGGGCGTGCTGTCCCTCGGCGTGAAGCAGGGGGAGAAGATCTACGTGTTCGCCAATGGAAAGGACGAAAAAGAAGCGATTGAAGCGATTGAGAAGCTTGTAACCACTGCTTTCTAATCTGTCGATCTGTTTCATACATAGGCTTTTACAGGGTGCCCCGTCCGGGCGGCCCTTTTTCAACTGCGGACATTGGGCCAGGTGAAAAGCAAAACGGAGACGGATTGCTTATGGACAAAAAACGGTATACCAGCCGCGTTGCGTGTACGGGTGGGATGGCGAGCCTGCTGCTGGCGCTCTGGCGGGTTGTCGGTTTGCTCATGTGTCTGAATCGCCAGGGAGCTGCATATCAATATCTGCGCTACAACCATTACATTACTGAAATCTTGGCTATTTTTACAGTCGCCTATCTGGCCCTGAACGCCACAATTGG
>JAEWWC010000101.1 GCA_023396555.1 Bacillota bacterium | reverse complement strand
ATCACGGCGGGCGGCAGTGCGTGCGGATCCTCGCCCGGATACGCCTCCATGAACGCCGCCAACTGCCCATTGACCAGCGCCTGCGCGTCGCCCTCCAGCGACCCTTTGAGCGCCGAGAGCGCCTCCGCGTCCGGCAGCCCGCGCCGCTGCGCATAGCCCTTGGCCAGCGCCTCCAGCTCGCCGTACCCGGCCAGCTTCCGTTCCGCTTCCGACAGCCGCCCGCTGATCTTGTCGTAGTTCAGCCCCTTCTGAGCGTATTCCGCAGCCGCCTCACGGGTCAGCGGCCGCTCCTCCTTGTTGTACCGCACCGTCAAAAACGGCGCTTCCGCTCCATCCGCCGCATTGCCCATGGTTTGGGGCGCGGCTTCCGTCACCGTGTCCGGCTGGCTGGCCGGCATCGCTTCGGCCTGTGGCAGGGCCGTCTCGTCCATCATTCGTGTTCTCCTTTACTTGGTTTTGTGTATCAAAAAAGAGCCCTTTGATTGAAGGCTCTTTGTTTGCCGTCCATATCTGTCCGTTTTCCGGTAGTTGTATTCCCTCCATGCGGTATACATAGCAGGCGGCTATACCCCTCTGGGGCATGGGCAGACCGCTCCTGCACCATTTATTCTTGCGCTCTTGGGGACACTGCCACCAATGGCGCGCATACTTCGTAGGGAACGGTCACCTGTGCCCGAAGGAGTATGACCGTTCCGCCTGTCTGCACGTCTGGGACAGACAGGCGGTCCCATCCCCGCTTGCCGTAACGCGCCGCTTCTGTAGGGGCGATCTGCGCTCGCCCGCGTATCCCCACATCCTGTGTAGGGGCGGGGCCCCTGCCCCGCCCGCTGCATAAACTCCCACCCTTACAGCAGCAGCTTGTTCCTATTGCCTCTCACCACCTGGGCCCTGTCCGTCAGCTCATCCGCGCCCGGCCCCATGCCCAGCAGCTTCTCAGCCCGTGCCAGCAGCAGCGGCGATATCCGCCCCTTCTCCACTGCCTTGCGCAGCGTGTCCATCAGCTCCTCCGGGCCCGCGCCCGCCACCACAAGACGCTCGATCTCCTCCGGCACACCGGCGTCCGCGTCGCCCGATTTTACGCCATCCTTAAGAAGCGTCACCAGCTCACCGCCCACCGCCATTGTTTTGCCCGGCTTTTCCGGAGCCAACGGCAATCCTGCCCGGCCTGCCATACCGCCAAACGCCTTTTCTCCCTGTACAGTATTCATGTTCATTTTCATCTCTATCCGCCTTTCGTTATTTGTTTCGCGCGCCGTATTGCACGCAATAAAAAAGAGCCCGTTGTAAGGCTCCTGTTTGTCATTCCATACCGCTCTCAGACGGCGCATATTCCCGATCAGCCGCCTTGTTTACAGCGCCAGCACCTTCCAGTCGGATTTGATCATATCCGAGAACGGCTCGCCGATGAGCAGCACTTCGATGCCCAGCAGTTCCAGCGCATCCGCCACGCCGTAACGGTCAGCGCAGGCTTTACACGCCGCCACCTCCACACCCAGATCCATCATTTCCTTCACCATGCCCTGCAGCTTCGGATTCTCCGCCAGTTCTCTTGCGGACGGCCCCCATACGATCAGGCGCACCACGTCAAACCAGCCCTTCGCCTTGGCGTTTTTGGTATACATAAACACCATGAACTCCGTCGCCTCTTTGTCCGCAGTGGTCCACAGCACCGCCAGCTTGTTCTTCCCATCCGCTTCGTATTCTATCATGGCTGCACCTCTCTTTCACAGCCATTATACATCACTGCGGATATCCGGACAATGCTCGGACAAGCCGTGAAAAAACACGGATTTACATCGTTATTATCTGCCAGCCGCCGAGGATCATGTCGGTCAGCGCCGCGCTCATGTCCGTCAGATGTGCGCCCGTCAATTCCATCGCCTCCGCCGCACCGTACAACTCCGCGCATAAGGAATCCGCCGTCACTTCCACGCCGCTCTGAGCCAGTTCAGCCACGCGCTGCCCTATGTCGCCGTAGCCGGACATCACGCGCACGGAAGGCCCCCACGCCGCCAGCCGCACATGGCCGAAGCGCCCCGAATCGCCCGCCGCCTTCACATACGGCAGCACCACATTGGCCACCGTCTCCCGGTTCGCCGTCTTCCACAGCACCGCCTGCTTAACCTTATCCGCGCCGTTTTCCATCGCCGTATCCCCCTTTATCATATCGCCCGCTCCCAGCAGAGCAGTCGTAAGGCTATCACTATGCTGATAAATTCAGTATACGCGCCCGATCCATCCCCGTTCTATCAAATCGATGTAAATTCTTCCGATTTAGGCCTTCCTGCCTGAAAAAAGAGCCGAAGTTTATCGCTTCGGCCCTTCTTCGGGCATTCCCCCTGGCGCGTTACGCCGCCGTCAGCAGCTCTATGACCATAATGACCACCGAAACGATGCCGGGCACCGCGGCGATCAGCGCGATCTGCCATGTGCGGCGGTTATTCTGCTGGCGCGACGTGTTGGCCTCAATCGACCCAATTTTCTCATCCAGACGGTCCAGCATTTGCTGGAACAGCCTGCGTTCCCCCTCAATGCCAGTTTTGATACTGCCAATGCGACCTTCCATACTGGCCATGGCCACGCGCATTTCACTGATCTGGTCTTCCAGCCGGTTGATCCGCTGGTTCTCGGCCTGCATTGCCTCGGTGCGTGCGGACAGACAATCCGCCGCCTGCAGCAGCAGCGCCCGGTCACCATCGTCCAGCCTAGGCTCGATCCTGCTGGCGATCTCGCCCAATTTGGACATCAGCTCATATTCTTCCGTGACCCTCACCCCATTTCAGTTCTTACAGGGTACACTGTATTATATGCTTTCATAGTGCCGCGTGCATGAAGCCAAACCGATTTTGTCCGGATCAACCTGTTTCCCCGCCCGCCTGCACGCGCGCATTCTGTCATTCGCTCCGCTCCTGCACCTGCCGTAGGGCGCGGCTTCCCAGACGCGCCGCTTCCCATACACCTCGCGGGGACGGGTCTTGACCCGTCCAAGCCCTTCGCCCGTCCCGCGTTATGCCGCCGTCACATCCCGTCCGCGTCCCTAAGCCTTCCCCTCGAGGGGAGGTGGTGCAACGGCACGTTTAAGGCCGTTACGACGGATGAGGTGACACCACCCATGTTCTTTCATCCCCGCCTGCCTGCACGCGTGTATTCCGCCATTCGCTCCCGCTCCTGCACCTGTTATAGGGCGCGGCTCCCAGATGCGCCGCCTCTCCTGCACCGTAGGGACGGGTCTTACCTGTCCAAGCCCTTCACCCGTTCCGTGTTATGCCGCCGTCGCACCCCGTCTGCGTCTCCAAGCCTTCCCCTCGAGGGGAAGGTGGCGTAACGGCACGTAAAGCCGTTGCGACGGATGAGGTGTCACCACCCGCTACCCGTAGGGACGGGTCTTGACCCGTCCGCGACCTCCGTCCGTCCCTCGAAATACCACCGTCACATCCCTGCCAGCAGCTCCTTTAGCACCAGCCCCTGCGCCGCCGCGTTTTGCAGCGCCTCGCGAATCACGTCCGTGCCCGCGCCCTGCGACGCCAGCGCCTCCACCGCCTGCGCGATACCCTCCGGCACCGTGCCGGCCTTCACGCCCGCGCGCACACGCTCCAGCAGCGCTTCCACTTCGCCGTCCTTTACGTGACCACCCGGCACTGCGCCCGCCTGCGGCAGCTTTGTTCCCGCATCGGCCCGACCGAACTCCTCAGCCAGCTCCGCCGCAAACGCCTTGTCCACCTGACCGCGCATGGCCGCATTCTGCAGTGCCTCGAGCAACGCCCCGGCGTCCGCGCCCTGTCCGGCAAGCGCCTCCAAACCTTTGAGCGTATTCGGCTTCACCTTGCCTGTCTTGGCTCCCTCTCGGATGCGCGCCATCAGCGCCTCAATATCGCCGCCTTTCGATTGCATTTCCGGCACAGGCGCACCGCCTTTTACCTTCGCCAGTAATACGGCGGAATCACCGCCCCGCGGCGCACCGCCTGTGGTCATTCCCTGCGTCACCGCCTGCGGATTGGGCGCTCCCGGACCCCCGCCAGAAAGCTGCGCCAGCATGGCCGCCATATCATCTGGCGGCGGCCCTTCCGGCGCTCCCACCGGCATCGGTGGCATTCCCATTCCCGGCGGCATTCCTCCCGGTATCGGCGGCATTCCTGGTGGCGGTCCTCCGCCCGGCATACCACCCGGTGCTCCGCCGCCGTCCATCTTCTCCACCTCGGCCAGCAGCTCCGCCTTGCGCGGTATGTGTCCGTCGGGTATGCGCTCCAGATACTGCTTCAGCGTCAGCTTGCCGCCCTTCAAAAGATTGTCCAGCGTCTGCAGCGTCTGCACCTCGCTCCACATGGACGACGGCCCCACATCCAGCTTCAGCCGCATCGTATACGGCGTAAGAGCGTCGTCGGGAATGGGCACAAACACGCGCTGACCGTTGTCCTCCACCGGTATCATGCGTCCGGACTTGTAGTAGTGCTGGATGAAGTCCAGCCAAATCAGCCCCACGTCCTCCACGAAACCGTAGAACCTCTCCTGCTGCGCCTGCAGCGGTACCAAAGCCGCGTCCCTCGTCGCGATGAACGCGCTGGTGTTGTCGGGATTCTTTAAGTTCCCGAGCGTCACGTCGTTTGCGCCCATCATGCGCATCGTGGTCTCCAGCGTGGCGTTCAGCCCCTGCCACGCGTCATAACCCGCCCCCGGCAGTCCGAGATACTGCGCCGCGCCGGATATGTCGCCGTTCACGGGGATTGCGCCCGCCACCTTGTTGGTCCACTCGCGGATGCGCGTGCGGTCGTACACCACCTTGGGAAAGCTCATCTGCATCTGCGACAGCTGCGACAGCGCCAGTATCTTGTTAACGTACACCTGATTGGGGATGAGCCCCGTCACCTCGGCCACGCCGTGGCACGAATTCTTGCGCGTATCCCAGTTCATCAGCGCGATGGGATATCGCTTCAACCCCGTGTCCTTCATCGGCGCAACCACCGCGCGTCGCACCGCCTTCTCGCACCACACGCGCCCGTCCCTTTTGACCATCTTCAGCAGCACATTGCACTTGCCCGCCTCGGCCAGTTCAACCTTGCCGCGGTCGCCCGACGTGTATTCGGTGTCGTCATCCGGCACGATGTCGTCGATGTTATCGCAGCCGTTCGCCTTCGCTTCCTCCTTCACCTTGTCTACCAGCTCTCGGAACGCGAGTATGATATACGGCTGGCCCTGCACGTCGGGGCTGGACGGGTTGCCGGGGTAATAGTTGACATTATCGATCAGCTGCGTTGCGATGTCGCCCGTCACCGCCTGCCCCGTCTCCAGCGACGGGTCCCAGTAAAAATACTGCAGATAGTCGCCGGTGATCGCCGCCTGCTTCAGGCCCTCCTTGGTCAGATAGTCCATCTTCAGGCGCTCCCACAGCACGTCGCAGAAGTCGGATATCTGCTGCGCGTATATGGAGATGTCGCCGCCGTCGCCCACGCCCTCGGCCATGAAGCGCATACCGAGCCGCCTGTCCGTCACCGCGGCGATCTTCCATGCCGTCGCGTAGCGGATGAAGTTGACCACCGGTGTGGGCAGCCCCTCGTGCGGTATGCCCACCCACTGGTCCCCCGCGAAGAAGCGCTCATTCAAATCCACCGTATGATACAGCCCGATGCGCGTCTTGTAATCGACGCCGCATTCATATTCCTTCCAGACCTGCGTGCTGCTCATAGTCGCTCACCGTACGGATCATAGTCCATGATCGCCTCATACTTCCTTATCAGCGCATTCTCCGGCGCGTCCTCCTCCGGCGACGGCGCTTTGCCGCGCCCGTCCAGCAGACCCCGGCGGTAGCACGCAATGCCCGCCGCCGCCACGGCAATACCCGCCGCCGCGCCGATCAATACCTCCCACATCGTCCTTCCTCCTTCGAAATTGTTTTGCCGCGTCAGGCTTCGAAGCCCGCGGCCCCGGCCAAGCCGCAAACAAAAAGAGACGCCGCCGCGCCTCCCGCTTTTTTGACTATACTCATTCTGCGCCCGTTTTTATTTCAAAACCTTTCAACTTTTCAATTTCCGAAAGGATTTTTCAAACCCCGTACACTTGACAGCACCACTTTTGCGCACGCACCCCCGTAGGGGCGACCTGCGGTCGTCCGCTTTCGATCACGCCCCTGCTTCCTCGCACCCCGGTCTTGACCGTTCCACTTCACGCTCCGCAACCGATAGGCACGGCCACCCGTACATGCAGCCTTTTCGCACCTTGTAGGGAATGGATCCCCCGTCACCTTGCTTCTTCGTACAGGGACGGGTTCCATCCCGTCCCGCTTGCTTCCTCGCACCCCGTAGGGAACGGTCTCG
>JAEWWC010000014.1 GCA_023396555.1 Bacillota bacterium | reverse complement strand
GCGATCGCGCCGTCCTCCAGCGAGTAGATGGCGAACAGGAACGGGCGGTCGGCATGGAACGTGACAGGCGGCTCCATCGGCATTGCGGTGGTGGTCATCTCCACCGAGGTGACAGCGGCGGCTTCCGCGCCCAGCTCATCCACGCGTACGTAGCATTTATGTAGCACGCTGGAGATGAACAATTTTTCCGCGTCCGTCATGCCGGAGAAGTCCGCATCGTCCGGGGAAAAGGCTTTCTCCATCCCCATGGCTTTCAGCGTATCGGCCAGCGGCGCGAAAAAGGAGAACTCAAACTTGGGCAGCCGGATGGACACCTGCTGCTCGGCGGTTTCGGCGAGCGCGGTTTTGAACGTTTCGCCTTTCATCGAAGCGAGCAGCGCGTCTACGGAGGAACCTTCGGCGGGCAGCAGGAACGCCATCGCGTAATGGCCTTCGTCCGCTTTGGCTTTGAAGCTCAGCGTGATCATCGAGAAATCGCTGTTGCTGTAATAAGGCACCGACCAGTCGCTGTTCATGTAGGACACGGAGGCGATGCCGCCCGGCGCCGCGAAATCGCCGTCGAAGGTATCGTTCGCTTCGAACGGCAGCTCCCATTCGCCGAGGTAGTACAACGCGTTGGTGATGATCATGCGCGTATCGGCATTCGGTTCCTGCTGCAGTATCTGGTCGATTCGCCCGTGCGTCTTATCCTTAGCCCATGCATTGACGGCATCCATCGCTCCGGGGATGGCGAGCGGCTTCAAGTCCGCCATGTAGTCCTCGGTACAGGTTTTGATGTACGCATCCTTATAGGCATAGCCGTCTAGCAGCCACAGCGCGTTGGCGGCTTCCATGCCGCCGGTGTTGGCGCGCCACATCAGGGCTTTGCAGGCCGCGGTGATCTCGTCGTCGGACAGGCCAGACAGGCCGAGCGCGGCGGTCATCTCGTCCCTGGTGGGGCCGTTTGCACCCGCGCGCGCCATGCATAGCGCCAGCTCGATGCTGACGGGAGACAAGGCAAGATTTTGGTCCGCAGTGTACAGCGCTGACGCGGCGTCGAAGCCGAAGTCGCCCATGCCTTGAGTAAAGCTGCCCTCCAGCGGTTCTATCGTCTGTTTGACCAGCTTGCCTTCGTATCCGGCGGAGGCACTGGCGCAGGCGCTGAGCAGCAGCGCGACTGACAATACGAGCAGTAACAATTTTTTCATGGTTAAAACCTCCTGCTATTAGGATGGGTCGTTGACCGCGCCCAGAAATGCGATCGTGCCATCTTCCAGTGAATAGATGGCGAACAGGAACGGACGGTCGGCATAGAACTTGGGCGGCTCAGTTACCTGCATCGCTGCGCCGGCCTCCATTTCCACCACGGTGACGGCGGCAGCCTCCGCGCCCAGCTCGTCAATCCGCACGTAGCACTTGTGCAGCACATCCCCGATGTAGATGCTATTGGGCTGATCCGTCATTGCGGAGAAGTCGGCTTCCGAACGGCTGAATGCCTGCTCCATGCCGAGGTCGATCAGCGTATCTCGAAGCGACGTGTAATACTCAAAATCGAACTTGGGCAGACGTATCCACACTTCCTGCTCCTTCGCTTCAGACAGCGCCATTTTGAAAGCGCCGGCATCGAGACGGGGCAGCAGTTCGGCCAGTGATTTACCCTCGGCGGGAAGAATGAACGCCATCGCGTATCGGCCCTGGTCCGCTTCGCTTTTGAAGTTCAGCGATATCATGGAAAAATCATCGTTGGCGTAGTAGGGCACCCCGCGATTGCTGCGCATGAAGGGTACGGTGACGGGGCCGCCCGGTACGGCGAATTCACCGTCTGATGTGTCACCGGCTTCGAAGGGACGTTCCCAGTCGCCCAGAAAATAGAGCGCGTTGGCGAGCAATATGGGGGTGTCACTTGCCAACTCTTCGTTAAGTATCTGATTGATGCGCCCGTGCGTTCTTTCATCTGCCCAGGCGTTGACAGCATCCGTCGCGCCGGGAACGATGAGAGGGAAAGTGTCCGCAAAATAGTCCTGCATGGCGGCGGTGAGGAAGGGTTCGCTGAACGAATAATCCTTGGACAGCCAGATGGCGTCGGCAGCCTCCATGCCACCGGTGTTGGCGCGCCACATGAGTGACTTGCACGCGTTTCTGATCCGTTCGTCTGTAAGGGATTCCAGTCCCAGTGCGGCGGACATACCGTCTTTGGTGTCTCCATTTGCGCCTTCGCGCGTCATGCAGAGCGCGAGGGAGATGCTGGCCGGTGAGAATGCCAGATTTTCACCAGTGTTAAAAAGCAGCGGCGCAGCGGAGAAACCGAGGCTGTTGACACCGCTGACGAAGCTGTCGTCCAGCGGGGCGATGGGCTGGCTGGTGAGCTGCGCGCGGTATGCCACCGGCTGAACGGACGTCGCGGGCTTTTCGGCTGCGGCGGCTTCGGGGGCGGCGTGCTGAGACGCCTCGGGAGCGGCGCAGCCTGTAAGCAAAAGCGATGCCAAAAGCATGATCGCGGTCAATTTCTTAAACAATACATGATTCCTCCATGAAGGGTTTACATTGTTAAGACGCAGCTGCGTTATATTAGGTTCCGAAAATCAGTGAAAAAGGGTCTACCATCACAATAATAAAATTGAAGGATGATACGAATTAATAATCAGCGGCCCATATTGGAACGCGGGACTGCATAAACATGTGGGTGTATTTCCTTTTTGTGAGGTGTTGGGGTTGAATAAAACAGGCAAAAGCGGTATTGCGTTTGGCGGTGGCGGCACGCGGGGAATTGCGCATCTGGGCGTGATACGCGTGTTGCAGGATAACGGCATTGATTTTGATTATGTGGCGGGCAACTCGGCGGGAGCTATCGCCGGTGCGCTGTATGCCGCAGACATACCCTGGGAGCGGCTGTACGATTTCGTATTGAATCTGAAGGACAAGAACGTGCTGCCCAAAAGGCCGCCGCTGCTGTCTTATATGAGCCCTGAGATCATCGAGCGGCTGGCCGACTGCTTTTTGAAGGATGTGAATTTTGAGGATCTGCGCCGGCCCTTTTGCGCGGTGGCGGTGGACCTTACGCAGGGAACGCTGGACACGCTGCACTCCGGCAGCGTGTCCAAGGCGCTGTCCGCCAGCTGTGCGGTGCCGGGCGTGTTTCAGCCGGTGCGCATCGGCAGCAGGACGTATATCGACGGCGGCACGCTGCGCAGCATTCCGACGCAGGAGCTTAGGGACATGGGAGCGGAGAAGGTGGTGGGCATCAACCTCAATTCGGACCGCAGCCGCGGCACCAGCAGCCTGCGACGCATTGACGTCTTTCTTACCGCGTACAACCTCAGTATCAACATCAACAGCCAGATCTGCGAAAAAAGCGCCGATATCATGCTGCGGCCCAAGCTGGACAGTTACGCGCGCCACAGCTTAAAGAGCATTGAAGAGATGCTTAAAATCGGCGAAGAGACGGCAATGTCGCACATCGGCGATATCAATAGACTGCTGGATTCTTTGCACGAGGGGGATGCGGCAGGCGCGTGAAAATTCCAGTTGAACTATTCACTGGTGTATAGTAAAATACTGACGGGTATTATTGTAGGACGGCAGGATTTTTTTTGTTCTCCAAAAACGAAGTATGGAAGGATGGTTTGCTATGCAGTATGTCATTTTAGGTCTTTATGTTGCATTTCTTGTTTTTGTTGCCATTTTCTCATCAAAAAAAGCGAAAACCACAGACGACTTCTTTCTGGGCGGCCGGAAGATGGGGCCGTGGATGTCGGCGTTTGCTTATGGCACGACGTATTTCTCTGCTGTTATGTTCGTGGGTTACGCCGGTAACTTTGGCTGGAGCATTGGGCTTTCGGCCACGTGGATCGGTATCGCCAACGCGGTGATCGGCACATGGCTGGCGTGGAAGCTGCTGGCAAAGCCCACGCGGCGCATTACGCACCGGCTGGACGCGTCTACAATGCCGGACTTTTTCATGAAGCGGTATAACTCGCGCGGGCTCAAAATACTGGCTGCACTGGTGATATTTATATTCCTGGCGCCCTACTGTGCGAGCGTGTATCAGGGGCTGGGCTACTTCTTTGAAAGCGCGTTCGGTATACCGTACGAATACTGTATGGTGGGCATGGCGGTGTTCACAGCGCTGTATCTGATGGCGGGCGGCTATATTGCCACGGCTTTGACCGACTTCGTACAGGGCCTGATCATAATCGTCGGCGTGATACTGATGCTGGCGTTCATACTGGCGAACCCGCTTGTGGGCGGCGTAGCCCAAGGCCTCTCGCGTGTGGCGACGATCGACCCGATGCTGACATCGGTGTTCAATGGCAACAGCGCCGTGCTGCTGATATCGCTGATCATACTGACCAGCCTGGGCACCTGGGGCCTGCCGCAGATGGTGCATAAATTCTACGCGATCAAGGACCAGCATGCTATCAAGAGGGGTACGCGCATCTCCACGCTGTTTGCGCTGCTGGTGGGCGGGGTGGCGTATTTCGTGGGCACGTTCGGGCGGCTGTTCCTGAACAACACGATGCCGGAAGCCGGTTCGGACGCCATTATGCCCGAGGTGATGAAGGCGGCCCTGCCGACGGCGCTGATGGGGCTGATACTGGTGCTGATACTGGCAGCGTCGATGTCCACGCTGTCCTCGCTGGTGCTGGTGTCGTCCTCGTCGATATCGATGGATCTGGTGAAGGGCGTGATGAAGCCCAAGATGAAGGATAAGAGCGTGATGGCGCTGATGCGCGTGCTGTGCGCGGTGTTTGTGCTGATATCGCTGGTGATTGCGCTGCTCAAGCCCGCGGCCATATTCACGCTGATGGGTTACTCATGGGGCGCGCTGTCCGGTTGCTTCCTCGCGCCGTTCCTGCTGGGCGTGCGCTGGAAGGGCATGACTAAGGCGGGCGCCTGGGCGGGTATTTTCACCGGCCTGGTGATTGTGGTGCCGCTGATGGTGCTGGGCTCAATGAAGCTGCTGCCCGCGTGGATGAGCGCGCCGGCGATCGGCTCCATTGCGATGATCGCATCGCTGATCGTGACGCCGGTGGTGAGCCTAATGACGAAGAAATTTGAAGCTGCGCACATCGAGAAGGTGTTCGGCGAGGATATGCCGTCTATTGCTGAAGCGGAAGCGGTGGAGGCTGCGGAGGCTTAAAGCTGTTTGCGGATTACTGAATATACGAACTGAAGGATAAAGCCGGGTCGGGATTTCGCCCCGGCTTTTCTGTTGTATGGGATTTTGAGCCGTGAGATGGACGGCGCGTCTGGGATACCCATCCGGGCACGCGAGCCGCGCCCTACAAGGAGTGCAGCCGTTTGAGGTCGTGGAGAAACAAAAAAGCCGGATCGGTTTTCCGATCCGGCCTTTGATATATCAGCCGATGTTATTTCGCGAGGGACGCTTTGGCCTTGGCGACCACGTTGTCCGTCGTGAAGCCGAACGCTTCGAACAGCTTCTTGGCGGGACCGGAAGCGCCGAAATGATCCAGCGCGATGATCTCGCCCTTGGAACCGGCGTATTTGTGCCAGCCGAAGGATGCGCCCGCTTCCACGATGACGCGGCGGTCGATGGAATCCGGCAGCACGCTCTGCTTGTACGCTTCGTCCTGCTCCTCGAACAGGTCCATACACGGCATGGAGACCACGCGTACGGCTGTGCCTTCTTCATACAGCTTCTGCGCGGCCTGATAGCACTGTTCGACCTCGCTGCCCGTGCCAATGAGTATGGCCTTGGGATCACTGCCGAAGTCCTTGAGCACGTAAGCGCCTTTGAGCGCCGCTGCACCTGTTTCGTCATACAGCGGCAGCGTCTGGCGGGTGAGCGCGATGACCGACGGGCCCTTGGCCTTGAGCGCGAATATGTAAGCCGCGGCCGTTTCCTTGGAGTCCGCCGGACGCCACATGTAGGTATTGGGCGTGGCGCGCATGCAGGCCAGCTGCTCGACGGGCTGGTGCGTGGGGCCGTCTTCACCGACGCCGATGGAGTCGTGCGTCATCACGTAGATGACCGGCAGGCCCATCAGCGCGGACATGCGGACCGCGTTTTTGAGGTAGTCCGTGAACACGAAGAACGTTGCCACATACGGGATGATGCCGCCGTGCAGCGCCTGGCCGTTTGCGATGGCCGCCATAGCGAACTCGCGGATGCCGTAGTGTATGTTCGGTCCTTCGGGCGTTTCGGGGGAGAAATACGCCTTGCCCTTAAGCACCGAGTTGTTGGAGGGACCTAAGTCCGCGCTGCCGCCGAACAGGCCGGGCAGCCTATCCGCCAGCTTGTTCAGCACGGCACCGGAGGACTGGCGCGTGGCCAGCGGTTTTTCGAACTCATACAGCGACGGATCGGACAGGACGCTGCTGTCAACGGGGTTAAAGCACTTGTCCCACAGCGCTGCCATGTCGGGGAACGCCTTGCGGTACGCCGCGAACAGCTGGTTCCACTTCTCTTCTTCCGCGTCGTAAGCCTTCTGGCGCTGGGCGGCGGCGGCTTTCACCTCGTCCGGAACGACGAAGCTGCCTTCAAACTCCCAGCCCAGCGTGGATTTGAGCAGCGCGATGTTCTCGTCGCCCAGCGGTGAGCCGTGGCAGGACGCCTTGCCCTGCACGGCGGGGCAGCCGTAGCCGATGTCCGTTTTGATGATGATGATGGACGGCTTGCCCGTCTCGGCCTTAGCCTGCGCGATAGCGTCTGCGATGGATTCCACGTCCTCGTTGCCGTTGGCGACGTTCAGCACCTGCCAGCCGTAGGCTTCAAAGCGCTTCGCCACGTCCTCGTCGAATGCGAAGTCCGTCTCGCCCTCTATCGTGATCTTGTTGCGGTCGTATAAGAGTATCAGCTTGCCCAGCTTGAGCGTACCGGCCAGTGAGCACGCCTCAGACGCAACGCCCTCCATCAGGCAGCCGTCGCCCGACAGTGTGAAGGTATAGTGGTCAACGACGTTGTAACCGTCTTTATTGAACATGGCAGCCAGATGCGCCTCGGCCATCGCCATGCCCACGGCGTTCGCGATGCCCTGACCCAAGGGACCGGTGGTGGTCTCAATGCCGGGAAGGTGGCCGTATTCCGGATGGCCCGCCGCGCCGGAGCCGTACTGACGGAAATTCTTCAGGTCGTCAAGGGTGACGCCGTAACCAAAGACGTGCAGCAGCGAATACAGCAGCATGGAGCCGTGGCCCGCGGAGAGCACGAAACGGTCTCTGTCCGGCCATTTGGGGTTTTGGGGGTTGTGCTTCAGATGCTTTGCCCAGAGCGTATAGGCCATCGGCGCAGCGCCCAGCGGCAAGCCCGGATGGCCGCTGTTGGCCTTCTGCACGCCCTCTGCCGAAAGCAACCGCACAGTGTTGATGGACAGCCTGTCGATATTGTTCATAAACTTCCTCCTCATATTTTAACCGCCCGCCGCCTCTTGAATAATCCGGGCGCGTCGGCTTTGTATCAACGTCAAAAAAACTCCAACAGCTAACATTATAGTAGCTGAAAATGCGATGTACAATAGCAAATCGCGGAATTGAGAGTTTGTGCGAGTCAAATGCAAATTTTTTAAGTGTAACAATCCAAACGACCCGGTTGTTTTCAGGTCAACCCGGCAAACAAAAAGTATGGCTGCGCAACGACTTCGGCAGCAATGAAAAAGCGCCCGATGGGCGCTATAGCCGATGGGCGCTGTGCTGATAATAGGAAAGGGTTACCGGCGGCGGTTGGACAGCATCGCGAAGCGCAGCACGTTGAGCAGCGCGACCAGCGTGGCAGCCACGTAGGTGAGCGCGGCGGCGCTCAGCATCTTGCGCGCGCCATACAACTCCTCGTCGGTCAGCATGTTTTGCGCCGAGAGCGCGGCCATCGCGCGGCGCGACGCGTTGTATTCCACCGGCAGCGTGATCACTTGAAAAACGAATATGCCGAGGAATATGTATACCACGACGGAGATGATATTGGAATAGCCCAGCATGAAGCCGAATATCAGCAACGGCCACAGCAGGTAGGATGCAAAGCTGACGACGGGAGCGAGCAGGCTGCGTATGCGCAGAGGAAAGTAGCCCGCGCCATGCTGCAAGGCGTGGCCGGACTCGTGCGCGGCGATTGCGACGGCGGCCACCGAGCTACCCGCATAATTGGCCTGCGAGAGGTTGAGCGTACGCCTCATCGGGTTGTAATTGTCGGACAGGCGGCCCTGCTGAACGTTTATCTGTACGTGCTGAAGGCCGCTCGCGTACAGTATGCGCGACGCCATCTCGCGGCCAGTGATGCCGCTCATCACAGGCATTTTTGAGTAGGTCGTGTAAGTGCGGTTTACCTTGGACTGTGCCCAGATGGCGACGATGATGCCGGGGATCAGCAGCAGCATCGTCCAGTCCCAATAGAAGTACGGATATGTCATCTGACACCTCCCGAATCTGCTTGTAGTTTATGCGGCGCATGCTCTTTAATATTCAAAGCGCCGGCCGTGCGCGAAAATGTGGTGTGCGCAACGATGCCGGTGATGGTTCCGGAAACCGCGCCCACGGCGATCAATACGAATGCGTAGTAGAACAGGTTGGTTTCGCCCGTCAGCAGCACGGCGACGCAGACCTGCGATAGGTTGTGCGTGACCGCGCCGATCATCGATATGCCCACGAGGCTGAGTGCCTTGACTCCGTGCATCGCTGCCGCCATCATGAGTATGCTGAGCAGAGCGCCGGGCGCGGAATACAGGAACATGCCCAGGCCGCCCGAGAACAGCGATGCGAGGAACGTGCGCAGCAGCCCCACGACGAGCGCCGAAGGCACCGAAAAATAAGTCAGTATGAACATCGATATGATGTTGGCGAGGCCCAGCTTCACGCCGGGGATAGGCAGCGGTATCAACGCGCCCAGCATGTTCTCCACCACGGCGAGCACCAGCGATATGGCGAGCAGCGCGGAGAGGGTGGCGATGCGGCGGGCCGACATGTTGTTATTCCGCAATGGTATCCACCTCCTGCTGAGCACCTGCTGTTCCTTCGACGGTAACGGAGACATGGTTGGGCAGGCAGGCTGCGCTGGAGCCGGGGCTTTGGAGCCAGCCGGCGTGGATGCACTCCTTGCCGGGGCAGTCCGACTCGATGAACGCAATGGAACCGTCTTTAACCGTGAGTTCCACGTCGCCCACCCAGAAGGTCTGGTCGACGCCGAGGTCCACGCGCTTGACGACGTTGCCGTCCAGCCGCACCACAGCGGTATCACCCGCAGCGCCTGCGCCCGACATGGCAAAAATGCCCGCCGCCGCGATGGCGATGAGCAGTATGAAAAGGACAATATCCGCTTTTTTTACGATGTGTTTCATTCGTCTGTATCAATGCTCTTTCCCGGGCCACAACATAAAGCCCGCAGCGCTATGTCATCATAACATCAGGACCCTTGTATGCATAACGCTATTAATATTTCTTAGCATTATTATAAAGTGTGGTTTCAAGCGGTGCAATATTTGCGCGAAGTAAATGGTCTTAATATAAGGGAAGAATTGTTGAATAAAATGTGAACATTGTATCCGACCATTGACTTGGGCATATAAATAAGATAATGTAAGTAAGCACTTACTTACTAAGGCGGTTGAGAAATGGGAACGAAGGAAAAAATAATGGAGGCGGCACGCGAGCTGTTTGAGCAAAAAGGGTTTGCAGCCGCAACAACCAAGGAGATAGCAACGTTGGCGGGCGTATCTGAGGTGACGCTGTTCCGGCATTTTGAATCCAAAAGGAGTTTGTTTAACGAAACGCTGCACGGCTGCCTGCACCCTTACACGGTGGAGGATTATCTGGAACATGGTGTGACATACGACTTGCGGACCGATTTGAAGCATATCGGTTATGATATGCTCAGTACTTATAAGAAGAATGCGCCACTGATACGGATGGTGATGCGCGACAAATTCCGTGAATCCCCGCCTGAGATGGACGCACGCAAAAATGAGCAGCATGCGCTTCACAGCCTGCTGAGGTATTTCACGGCGATGCAGGAGGCAGGGCATTTGAACGCGGAGCCTGAAATGGCGATGAAGCTCTACACCACGAACATTATGGGATACTTTTTCAGAGGGATGCATGGAATGGGGCTCGAGGAGAAGGATGACAGGTATTTTGACTGGATGCTGGATAAAATTATCAGTGTTCTGGAGAAATAGAAATTTTAATTTTTTTAGAAGAAAGGATAGCTATGGGAAAACTTTTTAGGTATTTAAAGCCCTACAAATGGCAGGCTCTGGCCGTGGTGCTGCTGACCACGGTGCAGGCGCTCTCCCAGCTTTATCTGCCCAACCTCATGTCCGACATTGTGAACAAGGGCGTGGTGGGCAAGGACATCGGACTCATCATACAAACAGGTCTTATCATGCTGGGCTACACGCTGGTTGTGACGGTGTGCACGGTGCTGGCGCGGCTCTATTCGTCCAAAACGGCGGTTGGTTTTGCGAAGGACATCCGGCGGGACATATTCAAGACGGTGGAGGGCTACTCGCTGGGCGAGTTTGACAAGATCGGCACGGCGTCGCTGATCACGCGGTCCACCAACGACGTGACGCAGATCATGAACGTGATGGTGATGATACTCTCGATGCTGCTGGCAGCGCCCATTACGGCGGCAGGCGGCATCGTGATGGCGCTGCAGAAGGACGCGGGGCTCTCGTGGCTGATCGTGGTGATCATCGTGCTGATGTCGGCGGTGATACTCGCGATCGCTCTCAAGGTGATGCCGCTGTTCAAGTCACTGCAGAAGAAGATAGACCGGGTGAACCTGGTGCTGCGCGAGAACCTCATGGGCATGCGCGTAATCCGTGCGTTCAACAAGACGGAATACGAGCAGCAGCGTTTTGACGAGGCCAACGCTGACCTGACCAATACGTCCGTCACGGCGCACCGCTGGATGAGCCTGATGTTCCCCGCCATCATGGTGGTGCTAAACCTCGCGACGGTGGCGGTGCTGTGGTTCGGCGGGCATCTGGTGGACACCGGCGAAACGCAGGTGGGTGACCTGATGGCGTTTCAGCAGTATGTGATGCAGGTGATGTTCGCGCTGATCATGGCGACGATGATGTTCGTCATGCTGCCGCGGGCGCAGGCGTCCGCCGAACGCATCAACGAGATATTCGCGTTGGAATCCAGCGTGAAGGACAGCACGGACAAAGCGCCGGTGACGACGCTGAAGGGACAGGTGGAATTTAAGAATGTCGGCTTCAGCTACCATGGCGCGCAGGAACCGGCGATATCCGGCATATCCTTTACGGCGAAGCCGGGAGAGGTGACGGCAATTATCGGCAGCACGGGCTCCGGCAAGTCGACACTCGTGAAGCTGATACCGCGGTTCTACGACACGGGCGAGGGCCAGGTACTGGTGGACGGCGTGGACGTAAAGGACTATCCGCAGGAGGCGCTGCGTCAGATCATCGGCTTTGTGCCGCAGAAGGTGAGCCTGGTGAGCGGCACCATTGCCGGAAATATCCGCTACGGCAAAGAGGACGCGACGGACGAGGAGATAAGGGCCGCGCTGCACACCGCACAGGCGGAGGAGTTCGTATCCGGTCTGGAGGAGGGCATCGAAGCGCCGGTGGCGCAGGACGGTACCAACTTCTCGGGAGGCCAGAAGCAGCGGCTGTCCATCGCACGGGCGCTGGTCAGAAAGCCGGAGGTGTATATATTCGACGACAGCTTCTCGGCGCTGGACTTCAAGACGGACGCGAAGCTGCGGCAGGCGCTGGCTGATGAGACCACGGACGCAACGGTGATCATTGTCGCACAGCGGGTGAGCACCGTGATGAACGCGGACAACATCATCGTGTTGGATGAAGGAAAGGTGGCCGGACAGGGTCGGCATAAGCAGCTAATGGGCGGCTGTGAGACGTATCGCGAGATCGTATCGTCGCAGCTGGGGCAGGAGGAACTGGCATGAGTGAGACGAATAAAGATACAGGCAGCAAGGGTATGCCGGCGGGCAGAGGGCGCGGACGCGGCTCCGGCGGGCCGGGCGGCCACGGACACGGCATGCCGGTAGAGAAGGCGAAGAACTTCAAGTCGGGGTTTGCGCGGCTGGTGAAGTATCTGACTTTGCACAAGGTGGCGCTGGCCATCGTGATCGTTACGGCGATCGGCAGCGCGGTGTTCTCGATATTCGGCCCCAAGATTTTGGGGCAGGCGACGACGGAGCTGTTTGCGCCGATGTCCGCCAAGGTGGAGGCGTTTACTGAACTGAAGGAGATACTGCCCGCGGATGTGGTTGACCAGATCAGCAGCGGAGAGATACCGCAGGACGAGATCATGGCGGTTATCCAGCAGAACGTGGACATGACGAAGCCGGAGAACGTGGCGGTGCTGCAAGAGGCGTACCAGAAGTTTCAGGCGGCCAGCGCACAGAAGATAGATTTCGCGAAGATCGGCGGAATACTGCTGACCGTGATTATACTGTATCTGATCAGCGGGCTGTTCACCTTCATCATGAACTTCGTGATGGCCAAGACGTCGCAGCAGGTGGTATACGACATGCGGCGGCAGGTGGACGAGAAGCTTAGCAGGCTGCCGCTCAGGTACTTTGACGGCCGTACGCACGGCGAGATACTGTCGCGCGTGACCAACGATATCGACACGATATCCACCACGCTCTCGCAGGGGCTGACGCAGGTGATATCTTCCGCGGTGATGCTGGTGGGCATACTCGTGATGATGTTCACCATCTCATGGGTGATCACGCTGGTGGCGTTGGTAGCGCTGCCGATGAGCTTCGTGCTGATACAGATCATCGTGAAGAAGTCGCAAAAGTTTTTCAAGGGGCAGCAGCAGGAGATCGGCCATGTCAACGGCCATGTGGAGGAGATGTACGGCGCGCATACCGTGGTAAAGGCGTTCGGCAAGGAAGCGGAGAGCGTCGCCAAGTTTGACGAGATCAACGAGCGGCTGTATACGGTGGGCTGGAAGGCTCAGTTCCTCTCCGGTATCATGATGCCGCTGATGAACTTTGTGAGCAACCTGGTTTACGTGGTCGTGTGCGCGGTGGGCGGTATCATGGTCATCAACGGCCAGATCACCATCGGCGATGTGCAGGCGTTCATACAGTATTCGCGGCAGTTTACGCAGCCGCTGATGCAGGTGGCACAGATCGCCAACACGCTGCAGTCCACCGTGGCCGCGGCGGAGCGCGTGTTCGAGGTGCTGGACGAGGAGGAAATGCCAGCGGATAGCCATGACAACGTGATCGAGTTCCCCAAGGGCGCTGTGCATTTCGACCATGTGTCGTTCGGCTATAACCCGGGCGTGACCATCATCAAGGACATGAACCTCACCGTGAAGCCGGGCGACGTGGTGGCCATCGTGGGGCCGACGGGCGCAGGCAAAACGACGCTGGTGAACCTGTTGATGCGCTTCTACGACGTGGACGAAGGCAGCATATCGGTGGACGGCGTGGATATCCGTACGCTGCCGCGCGAGGACCTGCGCAAACAGTTCGGCATGGTGCTGCAGGATACCTGGCTGTTCGGCGGCACGATATACGAGAACATTAAATACGGCAGAGCGGACGCGACCGACGAGGAGATTTACCGCGCGGCGAAGATGGCGCACGCGGATCACTTCATTCGCACGCTGCCGGACGGCTACGACACGGTGCTGAACGAGGAGGCGTCCAACATATCGCAAGGGCAGCGGCAGCTGATCACCATCGCGCGGGCGCTGCTGGCCGACCCGCCGGTGCTGATACTGGACGAGGCGACGAGCAGCGTGGATACGCGCACCGAGGCGTATATACAGAACGCGATGATCGCGCTGATGAAGGGGCGCACCAACTTCGTGATCGCGCACCGGCTGTCCACGATACGCAACGCGTCCACAATACTCGTGATGAACGAGGGGCGTATCATCGAGCAGGGCAACCACGCGCAGCTGATGGCGCAGAACGGCTTCTATGCCGACTTGTACAACAGCCAGTTTGCGGGGGCGGCGGTGTAAGCGGGCAGGGTAGGAAACTATAAGGTCAAGGTCACGGGGGCGCTGCCCCCGCACCCCTGTTACTTTTTAAAAAGTAACAAAACACACTTTGGATTATGGTGGCTAAGGATCCGAGATGAGGCGTAGCTGACGTGCTGTTGTGACGTTTGAGATGCGTCCGGGATATACCTTCGGGGCCATCAGGCCGCGCCATGGAATTTGTGGGCTACCACAATGTTACCCGCGATACATTAAAAATAGAAGAAGCTGCGTCCAAAGATGCGGCTTTTTCGTTTTAATCGGGCAGTCTTGCGTCTTGACAAGGGCGGCGGTGGGGATTTAATCTTATCTATTGTAAACAATGTGTGAAACACGCACTTTATTAATATTTTAGTCCCATCTTTTGTGTATGATGGTAATGAGGTAAACATGAGGTTCTGCCAGTTTGAAACGCATTGTCACACGGCGGAAACGAGCCCGTGCGGCGTGCTGACGGCCGAGGAGATCGTGGACGGCATGAAGAAGGCCGGCTATGCCGGTACGTTTATCACCGATCACTTCTATTCGCGGTTTTTTGAACGGGGTTATTTGGAGTCCTTTCCCTGGGAGGAAAAGGCGGAAAGGTATCTGGCGGGGTACCGCGCGGCAAAACGCCGCGGGGACGAAGTGGGGGTCAAGGTGTTTCTGGGGCTGGAGGTACAGCTGGAGGATTCGCCGTTTGAGTTCCTCGTATACGGACCGGATGAGCAATTTCTCATCGAAACGGGTCCGTTTTACAGGCTGTCCACGCCCGATTTCTACGCCAAGATGCACGAAAACGGGTTTCTCGTTTTTCAGGCGCATCCGTACCGCTTCGGGTTATCGCCCGAAAACCCGGCGTATTTTGACGGCATTGAGATCGTCAACGCGCAGCCGCGCGGCATAAGCCGGAACAGGCTGGCCTTAAAGTTTGCTCAAGAAAACGATATTATGGTGATCGCCGGCGGGGATGTGCATATGGAAGGGGACATTGGCCGGGCGGGGATCATGCTGCCGGAGGACTTGGGCAGCGTGGCGGACTTCCTTGAGTTCTATAAAAGGGTGAGGACGCCGGAGCTGATCGTGACGTGCGGCGCATGAGACCGGCGTGGTTACCGTGACTTTTTAAGGGGTGAAGACAATGTTTGGACGGATGTTTATCGGGCGCAACGGTCCCGATCAGCTATCCCTGGCCTTGATGCTGCTGGCGCTTGTTTTGAGCTTCGTGCCATGGACATATATGTTTGTCATATCGCTGACGCTGACCGGCGTGGCGGTTTGGCGCATGTTTTCAAGGAATATCGACAGGCGGCGCAGGGAAAATTTCATGTTGATGAAGCTGGTTAATAATATCAAAACGTGGTATTATAAACTTAATGCGCGGCGGCAGCAGAACAAGCAGTACAGGATATTTAAGTGCCCCCAGTGCGGCCAGAAGCTGCGGGTGCCGCGGGGAAAGGGAAAGGTCGCCATCAAGTGTTCCAAATGCGGAAACAAGCTGATAAAAACCACTTGAAAGCCGCACTGATGATAAAACAATACAAAAAAGGGGTAAGGATATGGCAACGGTAAATAAGGATATGACGATCGGCGAGCTGCTGATGATGGACCGCGGCTGCGCTGTGGTGCTGATGGAAGCTGGCATGCACTGTGTGGGCTGCCCGGCGTCCGCAGGCGAAAGCATCGAGGAAGCGTCGGCGGTTCATGGCTTTGATGTAAATGAACTGGTGGACAAGCTCAACGCCTATTTTGAAAATAAATAAAAAGTGAGGAGAAAAACATATGAAGAAGTATGAATGCACGGTTTGCGGTTATGTGTATGACCCGGCTGAGGGAGATCCGGATAACGGCGTGGCGCCCGGCACGGCATGGGAAGATGTGCCTGAAGATTGGGTTTGCCCGATGTGCGGCGCTTCCAAGGATATGTTTGAAGAAGTATAAAGCCGGGAGTATTGCATGGAGCCTGTAAAAATTGCCGACGGCATCTGGTGGGTGGGCGCGCAGAACCCGGGCCTTCGGGTTTTCGACGTGATTATGCGCACCGAATGGGGGACATCGTATAACAGTTACCTGATTCAGGGTTCGGATAAAACGGCGGTGGTGGACGCGGTGAAGGACGGATTTACCGATGAGCAGTTGGAGCGGATATCCGCTGTCTGCGATATTGCGTCCATCGACTACATCATCTGCAACCACACGGAGCCCGACCATTCGGGCGGCGTGCAAAAGCTGCTGGAAAAGGCCCCGAACGCGGTGGTGCTGTGTTCCAAGCCGGCAAGCGTTTTTCTGAAGAACATTATCAATGATAAGTTTGAGTGCCGCGTGGTGGAGGATGGCGAAACGGTGGAACTGGGCGGCAAGACGCTGCGGTTCATCTCAGCGCCGTATCTGCACTGGCCCGACTCGATGTTCACCTACGTTGTGGAGGACGCCGTGTTGCTGTCCGGCGATGTGTTCGGCTTCCACTTTTCGGCGCAGAACGTGTTCGATGATCTGACGCTGCTCTCCGACGACATGCTGAAGTCACAGAAGTATTACTTCGACGTGATCATGGGGCCGTTCAAGAGCTATGTGCTGGACGCCGTGAAAAAGGTTCGCGGTCTGCATATCGACGTAATCGGTCCGTCGCACGGGCCGGTGCTGCGCAAAGCGCCATGGGAAGCGGTGGACCGGTACGAGCAGTGGGCATCCGATATACTGGCGGTCAACGAGCCCAAGAAGGTCTATGTGGGCTACGTTTCGTGCTACGGCTATACGCGGCAGCTGGCCGAGACTATCGCGGCTGCGGCGGAAAAAGCCGGCTGCGACGTGGAGCTGGAGGATGTGTCGCAGACGGATGCGGCTGAGTGCGCGGAAAAGATACATAAGGCGGATGCGATAGCCATCGGCTCGCCCACGCTGAACCGCGATGCGTTAAAGCCGGTATGGGATGTGCTGACATCGCTGTCCACGTACATCGTGAAGGGCAAGCCGGCGGTGGTGTTTGGCTCGTTCGGTTGGAGCGGCGAATCCATTAAGTTTTTGAGCGAGCGGCTGCGCGCGGTGGGCGCGGACGTGCTGGGCACTTGCAGCGCCAAGCTGAAGCCGGACGACAAGGAACTGGCTGAAGCTGAGAAGCTGGGGCATACGCTCATAGGCGCGCTGGAACAATGACACAACCAAAATGATACCAGAAGAAGCTCGGGTTCGGGCTTCTTTTTGTTATGCTAATGCGGAGCGAACGTTCATGCGGGCGAGTACCCGGTCTAAGAGCATGCGGGTGGGGCTCATAGCTCGCTGAACGCTGCTTATAAGTTTGAATAGTTGCAGGAGAAAATGCGAGGATTTCCATATGTCAGAGTTGTCGTAGCCGCCAATGGTCTGATGGTGACCGGAAGGAAATGGTGGATCAGAATAGAAAGTTATCCTCTTGTTTTCCACCGTCGGAAATTAATAGATTTATTGTCGAAAAAGTGTATGATATGATAATAGTATTATTTTGGTGGAGAAAAGCCTTATGAAGAAGATAAAAAGAAAGGTGTTCGACCTGATCCGTGATGACGACCAGAATTCGCTCTCCGGCAACATATTTGACGGCATCATTATCGTCTTAATCGTACTGAATACCATCTTCGTCATTATCAATACCTTTACCCTGCCGGATTGGTTAAGCAGCGTCTCAAGATATTTTGAGATCATTTCCGTCGTGATTTTTACAATAGAGTATTTGCTGAGAGTATGGGTGTCCGACTATTTGTATCCTGGGAAAAACGCGATTATTTCAAGGATCAGGTACATTGTTTCTCTTATGGCTATAATCGATTTGCTGTCTATTCTGCCATTCTATATGCCGTTCCTGATTCCTGTGGACTTGAGGATTTTAAGAATACTACGGATAGCGCGTTTGATGAGGCTGTTTAAAGTGAACAGGTACACGACGGCGCTTAAAACAATTGGCAGCGTCCTTAAAGGGAAAGCCAGCCAATTATTATCTTCAATCATAATTATTTTGATATTGATGATTTTTTCATCGGTTATCATCTATTATGTAGAGAATCCGGAGCAACCGGAGATTTTTGCGAATGCGCTATCGGGTATGTGGTGGTCTGTTGTGACGATGACCACCGTGGGCTACGGAGATATTTACCCCATTACGGCTGCGGGTAAACTGTTCAGCGCAATCATCTCCATTCTGGGAATCGGCCTGGTAGCCATACCTACCGGAATAATCAGCGCTGGGTTCGTTGAAAAAGCGTCTGGGAGGACAAACGTGCCCGTTGGGACTGAGGCAACATCGCAAGGGAAAAAACAATATTGTCCCTATTGCGGAAATCATTTGGATAGATGATACAGGGAAATAAAGAAGAAGCATAAACCGACAAAGGCAGCGATAAGCTGTGGCGCAGACTACGGTGATCCATGATATAATTAAGGGCAAATGGTAACAAGGAGAGTGACAAATGCATTTTTATCAACTGATGCTAAAGGTCGGGGATATGGAAAAATCCAAGGCGTTCTATCAGGATTTCGTCGGATTGAAGGTGCTGAAGAGCCAAAAGTCGGACGAGTGGGAGGTCGCCTTCTTTGCGGACAGGGAGGGCGCGACACAGATCGAGCTGATCTATATGCCCAAGGGCAATAAGGTGGAAGCCAAGGGGCTGACGGTTTGCTTCCAGTCGGAGGATGTGGACGCGCTGCACCAAAAGGCGAAAGAGGAGGGGCTGAATCCATCCGACATACGCAACCCGGACCCGCTGAACAGGTATTTCTACGTGTACGACCCGGACGGCATGTCCGTCGAATTCAAACAGAAGGTTTGAAGCAGACAGATATTTCAACAGGCAAATAAAAACGCGGCCCGGTCCGGAAACGGCAGGCCGCGTTGCTGTTGTTGAAAACAGACGTTACAGTCCTTGCATCTTGTCGAACGGCCAGATGACGAACAGCGCCTTGCCGAGTATCATGTCGTAAGACAGCGGGCCGATGCTGGAGTTGGTGGAGTCCATTGAGGCGTTACGGTTGTCGCCCATCACGAACACGGAATTTTCCGGTACCACCACGGGCGCGAGGTCGTGTTCCAGATAGCCCGAGAAGTAGGTGGTGTCCGGTTCGTTGTTAATGAAGAGCGTACCGTCGTGAATTTCGATGGTATCGCCCTCGGTGCCGATCACGCGCTTGACGAACGTTTCAGTGCGGTGCGGATAGTAGCAGATGACGATGTCGCCGAATTTGGGTTCTTCGAACCAGTAAGTGACCTTCTCCATGAACACATATTCGTCGGTTTTCAGCGTTGGTTCCATCGATTCTCCGTCTACACGGATAAACTCAAACACAAAAAACCTGAGCGCGAGGGCGATGGCGACCGCCGCGATCAGCGATATGACCCATCCTACGGCCTCGCGCTTACGGTTGCTGGCGACGCTGGCTTTGCGCTGCATGCGTGACGCGCCTTCATATTCCTCTTCCGGCTCAGAGATGCTATTCTTCATCAGGCAGTATCCTTTTCAGTCGTTTTATGAAAACCTCATGCGGCAGCATCACGATATGGCCGCAGCCAAGGCATTTGACCTTTACATCCATACCAACGCGGATGACGCGCCATTTGTTTGCGCCGCAGGGATGCGGCTTTTTCAGCTGAACGGTGTCATTCAGATGGTATTCCAATCGGGCCTCCGTTAACGGTTAATGATCACGCGGTGCGGGAACGGTATCTCCACATGGCTTTTCGCGAACTCTTCTATTATCATCCGGCGCAGCGCTCGCTCCGTCTCCCACTGGGTGAGCGGTTTGACGCACATGATCATGCGCAGCACGATGCTGGATTCTTCCAACTCTATTATACCGAGAACGTGAGGTTCTTCAAGTATATTATCATGCGACGCCCTATATTCCAATCCCATAGTTTGCATGATTTGGCTTGCTTTTTCGATATCGGTTTCATAGGAGACGCCGATGTCGATAACGGCCAGGAGGTCTCCTTTGGAATAGTTGATCACTTTGGTGATGTTGCCGTTGGGTATCGTGGCAATTTCGCCCGAGAACCTCTTGATGCGGGTGGTCCGCAGCGTGATGGCTTCCACCGTGCCTTTCTCGCTGTCCGCTTCGATATAGTCGCCCACGGCGTACTCGTTCTCGAACAGCAGGAACAGGCCGGAGAACACATCCTTGACGAGGCTTTGAGCGCCGAAGGCGATGACGATGCCGCCGATGCCCGCGGCGGCCAGCAAAGACGCGACCGCGGTCCCGAGCCCCAGTATGCCGAGGATAGCCATGAAGGCGAGGAAATACACGGCATATTTGATGATGGAATCAGACACTGTCTGTATCGTTTCGGCTTTTTTGCCGAGGGCGGATTCCGGACGGCGAAGCGTTCGAAAGTGGAGTATTCTTTTGAACACACGGCGCAGCACGTATACCACGATGCGCGCCAGTATGATGACGGCAATTATTTTGACGATGCCGACCAGTATATCCGCGGCATGGGCACCCAACTCATCGACGAATTTTACGATGCTGTCCCAGGCGTTTTCAAAAAAGCTTTTCATAAAGGCCTCCTTGTTTTGATATTATAGCACATTGCCGATGACCCGCGCTAACAGCATTATATATAGGTCTGACAGTTTCATCTGATATGCTTGGATTGTTGCCTGAAATAAGTTGTTTCACACGGATTATGAAGAATATATTGGAAATCCTTTTGCAAGGTGATATTTACAATTTGTTCATAACGTTGTATTGTTTATGTCATATGAATATGTGACAATAAGCGTACCAACGACGGGAGGATATGTTTTGAAGAAAAAGATTACGGTGATAGTTTGCCTTGTTTTAGCCGGAGCGCTCGCATTAGGCGGATGCAGTCTGGCGGAGTCTACTGAGGATGCCACCGCAACGTCGGCACCTGATACATCGAAAGTGATTGTTGCCGAAGTGGCCGGCGAGCCTATCTATTATGATGATTACTATACCCAGCTCAGCGGAGTGTGCGCCCAAATGGGTATTTCACCGGACGACGAGAACGCCGCTTATTTCAAGGACTCCATTGTGGAATCCATGGTGAGCGAAAAAGTGTTGAACAAGATGCTGACAGACAAAGGATATATGAATCTGACGGATGCTCAGCTGGCTCAGGCGGAGCAGGATGCTGAAACGGACATCAACTCCTATTTGGAAGACAGCTTCAAAGCGGAGATCGAGGAAAAGCTGGGGGAAGGATACACCGATGAGCAATATGCCGCGGAGATGGAAACCTACAAGCAGCAGCTGCTAGAAGGCAGCGGGATGTCTTGGGACGACGTGGTAGCGACTTATAAGCTGAACGTCGCCGAGGAAGCGGCCAAGGCTGAACTGGTGAACGTGGAGCCCACCGAAGCCGAAGTGCGCGCTGAGTATGATAAAAATGTGGCGTCTGACAAGGAGTCGATGGATGAGGATCCCTCGGTTTATGAGTCGTCATTGATGTATGGATCCACCATCTATTATGTACCTGCAGGGCTGCGCAATGTGAAGCAGGTGCTGATCAAGATAGACGATAAGGCCAGCGAAGCCATCAGCTTGCTGCGCGAGAACGCGTATGACGATCAGGCGGATCAACTGCTGGAGAAAGCGCTGGCGGATATCAAGACTAAGGCGGATGAGGTGCTGGCCAAGATACAATCGGGCGAAGTCACGTTTGATCAGGCCGTCAAGGATTCCAACGAGGACGACGGTATGCCGGAGACGGGATATGCCGTGTCCGAAGGCAGCGATACTTATATGGAGCCCTTCACCACAGGCGCGATGGCGCTGGCGAAGATTGGTGACATTTCCGGTCTGGTGGCTACGGACTACGGTTACCACATACTTCAGTATACGGGAGATGTAACGCCCGGCGCGGTGGACTATGAGAAGCTCAAAGGTGAGATCAAAGAGAGTCTCAAAACGTCGCTGCAGGATGAGAAGTGGACCTCCATCGTTGACGGGTGGAAGACGGAGTGCGACGTCAAATATTATCAGGAAAATTATTGATCCGATTACTGTCACAGGGCCTTCTTTTGCAGGAGGCCCTATTTTATTGCCAAAGAGCAGTCAAGTAAAGGCCGGCGCACCTGTTTATGCCTTTTCAGCCGGGCGATAAGATTCTTGAATACGATAAACAAGTATGTTATATTACCGTTATGCCGTTTTTGGCAAACAGGAGGTTTGAATGGACACAGAACATCAGGTGGGGATACATTTCCCGGAGATACTGATACCCGATAAAAAAATCAACAAACAGAAGTGGTCTGTTATTGCTTGCGATCAGTACACCTCGAACGAGGATTACTGGACGAAGACATCCAAGGCAGTGGGTGGCGCTCCGTCCACGCTGCATATCATCATTCCCGAGGCGCATCTCAATGATCCCGATGTGGACGAGAGGATCCGTCACGCCAAGCAGACGATGACCGATTATATTGAGGACGGCGTGCTGGTGCGGCTGCCCAAAGGCGTGATGCTGGTGGAGCGCGAGACGCCGCACGGTACGCGCATTGGCCTGGTGCTGGCGGTCGATCTCGAGCAGTACGAGATCGATTTTCGGACAAAGCCGCTGATCCGCGCGACGGAGCAGACGGTGGTCGAACGGCTGCCCATACGCATGAAGCTGCGGGAAGGCTCGGTGATCGAGTGCCCGCACGTGATGCTGCTCATCGACGACCCGAAGGATACGGTGATCGGGCCGGTGTATAATATTAAGGGCAAGCTGCCCAAGATGTATGACACGCCGCTGATTATGAACGGCGGACAGGTCAGAGGTTGGTTCGTGGAAGGGCAGGAGGCGTTGGACGGCATTGTGGCGGCGCTGAAGAACTTAAAGCGCAACGCACAGGATGGCATGCTGTTCGCCGTGGGCGACGGCAACCACTCGCTGGCGTCGGCTAAAGGAATATGGGAACGACATAAAGCGGGGCTGACCGAGGAAGAGATGCAGGACGATCCGCTGCGTTTTGCGCTGGTGGAGGTCGTGAACCTGTATGACCACGGCATTACGATGCACCCGATTCACCGCGTGCTGTTTAACGTAGATGTGCCGGTGGCGCTGCGGATGCTGGTATCGATACTCAACAGTCAGGGGCAGGAAGCCTCGATGATATATACCCGGGGCACGCGCGTCCAGAACAAGGAAGGCGTGCAGACAATCCGCTTTGAGTCCAAGATGTCCAAAGGCATCATTGAGGTTAAGAAGCCCAAACACGATATGGTGACGCAGACGCTGACGCTGGCGCTGGACGCGCTGCTGAAGGAGTTGACGCGTGCCCGTATCGACTATATACACGGGGACGACGAGTTCCATGAACTGGCGAAGGGCCATGCAAGCCTTGGGTTTATGATGGAACCCATGCGCAAGGAAGAGCTGTTCGACGCGGTCATCACATACGGCGTACTGCCCAGAAAGTCATTCTCAATGGGCGTCGCCGAGGAAAAGAGATATTACTATGAGTGTCGGCTGCTGGTGAAAGCGGACGAGGACGAAGAGGAACCCGAACAGCCCGAGGAACCTGAAGAGACGGATGTGCCCGATCTCCCGGCAGTGCCCGAGGAGCCGGAGGACGATTATTCGGCGGATGACGAAGCGGCGGACGAGTCCATGGATGAGCCGGAAGAGGATTTCGCCATGGAGGATTCCGAAGAAGAGGAGATGCCGGCGAAGCGTCCCAAACGCAGACTGTTTGGAAAGAGAGACTAGCTATGAAGGTATGCAAATTCGGCGGAAGCTCGCTTGCCGATGCCTCGCAGATTAAGAAGGTTAGACAGATCGTCGAGGCGGACCCGCAGCGGCTTTACGTGGTGCCGTCCGCGCCCGGGAAACGGCATTCCGCCGACACCAAGGTCACGGATATGCTGATCGCGTATCACCGCGCCGCATCGTGCGGGGGGGATGCTTCCAAGCTGTTCGGTGATATCAAACAGCGCTACGTCGAGATACGCGACGAGCTGGGCGTGGGGACGGACATCGAAGGCATGATGGACAAAATCGCGGCGGACGTGAAAGCGGGCGCGGGCGAGGACTATACGGTGAGCCGCGGCGAGTTTTTGAATGGCGCGCTGATAGCGGACTATCTGGGTTTTGACTTTATCGACCCGGCTGAGGTGATATTCTTCAGCGAATGCGGCGTTTACGAATCCGAAAAGACCCGCACGGTGATGCGCGGACGGCTGCGGCAGTCCAGCAAGGCTGTTATACCCGGCTTTTACGGCTCGCTCCCGGACGGCACGATCAAAACTTTTTCCCGGGGCGGCTCGGACATCACCGGTGCGATCGTCGCGCGGGCGGCAAGGGCTGACGTATACGAGAACTGGACGGATGTTTCCGGCGTGCTGATGGCAGACCCGCGCATCGTGGACAATCCACGCGTGATTCGCAAGATTACGTACCGCGAGCTGCGGGAGTTATCGTACATGGGCGCAACGGTGCTGCACGAGGACGCGATATTCCCCGTGTTCAAGGCGAACATCCCCATCAACATAAAAAACACCAACGAACCGGAAGCGCTCGGCACGATGATCGTGCCCAACGTGGATGAAAAGGACACCGAGATCATCACCGGTATCGCGGGCAAGAAAGGCTTTACCGTTATATCGGTGGAAAAAGCGAATATGAACGCGGAGTTGGGCTTCGGACGCCGGGTGCTCTCGGCGCTGGAGAAGAACGACATCCGCTTCGAGCATATGCCGTCCGGCATCGACACATTGAGCGTGGTGCTGTCCAACAGCGAGATGGACGGCAAGCAGCCGAGGCTGCTGGACGATGTGTATAACCTGTGCCAGCCGGACTCACTGGAGGTGTTTAAGGGCCTCGCGCTGATCGCGACGGTGGGCCGAGGCATGATCCGCAACGTGGGCGTGGCGGCACGGCTGTTCGCCGCGCTGGCGAATAGCAAGGTCAACATCCGCATGATCGATCAGGGCTCCAGCGAAATGAACATCATCGTGGGCGTGGACGAGAACGATTTTGAGACGGCGATTAAAGCCATATACAACGCTTTCTGCGATTAGGCCGGCTCGATGATCTGGGACTCGATACAGGCCGTCATCGTCATATTCCTGCTGATTGGGGCGGGAATGCTGGCGGCGTGGCGAAAATGGATAACGCCGGGTATTGCAAACGCGTTCCCTAGGCTGCTCGTAAACCTGGCGGTGCCGTGCATGGCGGTATACCATTTTTACACCGGACTGACCAGAGATCAGGTGTTTGACGCATGGCTGCCGCTGTTGATACTGGCGGTGGTTTATCCGGCATCGTATTATCTTGGTAAGCTGTTTGCTGTTATTTTTAAAATTCCAAAAACAAGGCGTGGTGTTTTCACCGTGCTTTTTTCTTTCTCCAATTCGATGTTCATCGGGTTTCCGGTGGCGCAGGCACTGTTTGGGGACCCCGGTATGCCGTTCGCGATGTATTATTATCTGGGAAACACAACGTTTTTCTGGGTGCTGGGGTATTACGCGATCCGGCGGGACGCAGACGAGATCAACGGCTGCCGCAGCCGGATATCGGCAGGCGAGGTGGCGAGAAAGCTGGCGACGCCGCCCATCATCACCATCGTGGTGATGTTTGCGGTGGTGCTGCTAGAAATACCGCTGCCCAAATTTGTGGTGAGCACCGCGGGTTATATGAGCGCGCTAACCACGCCGCTGTCGCTTATATTCATGGGCTGTGTGATTTGGGAGGCGGGCCCAAAGGGCATGGGTTTTGAGGCGAACGTTGGGCACGTACTGTTCGGCCGGTTCGTGCTGATACCCGTTCTGATGTTCACCGCATGCCAGCTGGGCATAGAGCTGCTGCCGCCCGGGGGCTCGGCCACGGACCTTGTGATGATGCGCAATGTGTATACGGTGCAGGCCTGTCTGCCGGTGATGACGCAGACGGTGATACTCTCCCAACTGTATGGCGCGGACGTGAAGTTCGCGACCAAGAGCTTCATCTGGACGACGATACTGTCTGTCGTCACCATTCCGGCCTTTATGGTACTCTTTCAGTATATTTAAACGGTGATTGTCACCTTGGAGAGGCCTCGCGGTGTATCGGGCGAAAGGCCGCGCGCAAGCGAGACGTAGCAGGCGAACAGCTGGGCTGCGGGCGCGATGCTGAGCGGCGACAGCGCGGCGTTTATGGGCGCAGGCAGCGGCAGCGATATATCGGCCAGACCGCGCAGCGCTTCGTCGTCCGAGAAAACTGTGAGATCCGCTCCGTTTTGTTTAAGGCGGGTGAGCATGTCTCCCATACCCTCCGAAAAGGGGCCGCGGCTGATGTAGGCAAAGCAGGGTGTATCGCGCTCCACCATCGCGATGGGGCCATGCAGGAAGTCGGACATCGAGTAGGCTTTGGCCTTGATGTAGGCGCATTCCTGCATCTTGAGCGCGGCTTCAAACGCCATGCAGTAATCGTATCCGCGGGCGAAGGTGAAGCAGTTGTCCATGAAGCGGTAGCGCGGTGCGATGCTTCTGATTTCGGCGGAGAGACCCAGCGCCTGTTCCACTATGCCGGGAACTGCCTGCAGCGCCTGTGAGAGCGCCGCGTCCTGCGCGCACTGCGCAGCCAGCATCGCCAGCATGAACAGCGTGCAGGTATACGTTTTGGTGGCAGCCACGCTCTTCTCGGGTCCGGCACACATATCAATATGGGCGTCCGCTTCAGAGGCCAGCGCGGAGGCGGGATTATTGGTGATCGCAATGGTGTATGCGCCGCTTTGTTTGGCGCTTTCCAGCACGCGGCGGACATCCTCGGCCTCGCCCGACTGTGAGATGCCGATCACCGCGCTATGGCTGTAATCCACCTGACGCCCAAATACCGACGTCACGGACGGCGCGGCCAGACCGGCGGGAAGCCCTAGCAGCGTTTCAAACAGGTACTTGCCGTATATCGCGGCGTGGTCGGATGTGCCCCGCGCAGCGAAGAACACGCTTGTCCTCTCCTTCAGCGCACTGGCAATGCGCGCCATGCCCTGACTGTTCTGCACAAGCGCGCGCTCCAGCGCGGCGGGGCTCTCAAATATCTCTTTTTCCATCAATGTATTCATGTTGTCTCTCCTCACAGTATTGGCTGGGTGGAAATGCGGATGTTGTATTCATACATGTCCGCGCGGTATATCGCGCGCTCGTAATAGAGCGTGGCGCCGCTGGCGGAATAGTACAGGCTATTGATCTTGAGCACCGGCGTGTTGCGCGGAATGCTAAGGTATTCCTGGTAACGCGCACCGGGCAGCAGTGCGGAGACGGAGCTGTCGGCGCTCCCGATACGGTGCCCGAAGGTTTCGGTCATCAGGCGGTAGAGCGAGCCTGCAAGATCCTCCCGTTCGAGGCCGGGGCAGATATGGAACGGGATGAACACCTCTTCAACGGCGACGGGCGTAGAATCGGCCAGACGGATGCGCAGGCCGCGGTATACTTCACTGTCCGGTATCATCAGGCGCTGCGCGATGTCCCCCGGGGGGCGGGCGCTGGCGAATTCGAGTACGCGCGTGCTGGGCGTAAACCCGCGCATACGCACCGTTTCCGAAAAGCTCGCAATATTGCGCTGCTGCATTTTGCGGGCGGACACGAATGTGCCGCGGCCCTGCTCACGGTACAATGCTCCCGCCGCGACCAGCTCAGACAGCGCCTGCCGCACCGTCATGCGAGACAGCCCTTTGGCTTCAGCGAGCTCACGCTCAGACGGCAGGCGGTCTCCCGGCACCAGCGTACCGTTTTCAATACTTTGCTGTATCTCTTCTTTCAATTTAACGTAGGTGGGTAAGGTTCGCATACGAATGCCTCCAGATGGTCTAGACCAATTCTAACATGAAATCTTAAGTCTGTAAATAATTCGATACGCAGCGGCGCAAAATAATGGCGAAACGTGAATGTTTTTCGCGCAATAAAGGAGAGACAACCATGAAGAAGATATTACTGAAGGCGTTACTGCTGACGCTCGTACTGTGCATGCTGACGGCGACGCTGGCGCTGGCGGACAGCACGTATACCGTGCAGTCGGGCGATACCATGTCCAAAATTGCGGTCAAGTATGGCCTCACGGTAACCCAGCTAATGACTGCGAATCCGTCTGTCAAGAACGCGTCGCTGATCTACGTGGGGCAGAAGCTGACCATACCATCCACCAAGATGGTCACGTATACCGTGAAGGCGGGCGACACGATGTCCGGCATCGCCAAGCGGTTTGAAATCAGCTATACCGAACTGCTGAAGGCTAATCCCAACATCAAGAACCCGGCGCTGATCTACGTGGGTCAGAAGATTATGATACCCGACACGAATTCTCTGGCGTCTTATGAACAGCAGGTGTTTGAGCTGGTGAACAAGGAGCGCGTGGCGCGCGGGCTGCAGCCGCTGAAATACAGCAGCGACGTAGCGTACGTGGCGCGGATAAAGAGCCAGGACATGATCAACAAGAACTATTTCGCGCACCAATCGCCGACTTACGGCTCGCCGTTTGAGATGATGGAGAAGTTTGGACTGCGGTTCAGCGCGGCGGGCGAGAACATTGCCTATGGACAGAAGACGGCAGCCGAGGTGATGAACGCGTGGATGAATTCGGCGGGGCACAGGGCCAACATACTGTCGCAAGCGTATACCACCATTGGCGTGGGCGTGGCGAAGGCGGCCAACGGCACGCTATACTGGACGCAGGAATTCATTAAGCCGTATTGACGGTAAAAAGCAATATTGTATAAAGCGGGCAGCCTTTGGGCTGCCCGCTTCATATGTGAAAGCTACCGGCTGAGCTGTTTGGCCAGGCCGGCCAGCTGTATGAACTGGGCGCGATAACCCTCCGGGTCCGACCCGCGCGCAGATTGGGCACGTGCAATGAGGCTGGAGAAATCGGCATCTCCTGCGTAGGATGAATTTTTCAGCAGCAGCGCCAGCTCGGCCACCGCAGACGCAAACAGAAAATCGTTGTCCGGTTTGGCGGTATAGTTCTTTTCTCCGGCCATCACGGTGAGCAGTTGGCTGCTCGTCGCATCCGGCTGCTTGTAGCGCAGCTTCACGTACATCCAGTCCTTCTCGGGCTTGGCCTTGCTGGCCTGGTTGCCGCTCTGGAACACGAGATCGTCCACGCTGCCTGCGCCGGAGCCCACGAGCGCCAGCTCATAGAAAGCAGTAACACAGTGGCCCGCGCCCATTTCACCGGCGTCCTTACGGTCGTTGTTGAAATCCTCCGCATTCATTATGCGGTTGTCGTAACCCACCAGCCGGTATTCCTCCACGGCTTTGGGGTTGAATTCGATCTGCAGCTTCACATCCTTGGCGACGGTAAACAGCGTGGACGCCGCTTCGTTGACCAGCACCTTCTGCGCTTCGCTCAGCGTATCGATGTACGAATAGTTGCCGTTACCCTTGTCGGCCAGCGTTTCCATCTTGTTGTCCTTGGTGTTGCCGGTGCCGAAGCCCAGTACGCTGAGGAACACCCCTGTACTCCGCTTCCGCTCGATCAGCCGCTCCAGCTCGCCTAAGGAGGAGGGGCCGACGTTGAAGTCGCCGTCGGTGCACAGTATGATACGGTTGTTGCCGTTTTCGATGAAGTTCTTCTCAGCCATGGCGTAAGCGAGGTTGATGCCTTCACCGCCCGCCGTGGAGCCGCCCGCTTGCAGTCGGTCCAGCGCGGCGCTGATCGTGGCGCTGTCGGAACCCTTGCAGCTGTCCAGCACAACGCCGGATGCCCCCGCGTATACCACGATAGAGATGCGGTCGGTGCTGCGCAGGTCCGCCGCGAGCAGCGACAGCGCGGATTTTACAAGGGGCAGCTTATTCGGCTCATCCATGGAGCCGGAGACGTCCAGCAGGAACACGAGGTTGCTCGGCGGCTTGTCGGTGATGTCCAGCTCCTTGGCCTTGACCACCACGCGGGCCAGCGCGCGGCCCTCGTTCCACGGGCAGCCGCTGATGGTGACGTTCACACTGACAGGGTCCCTGCCGTCCGGAGCGGCGTAATCGTATGGGAAGTAGTTAATGAATTCCTCCACGCGTACCGCGTCATACGGGGGCGGATAGCCGTCGTTCAGGTAATTGCGGACCTGACTATAGGACGCGGTGTCCACATCGATGGAGAATGTGCTCAAAGGGGATTTGACCGGAGAGACATATTCGTTTTCCTGATAGCTGCCGTACTCCTCGGAATTTGGATCGTATACGGGCGGCTGATCATAATCGTAGTCATAGTCAAACTCGTCGATGAAAGCGAAATCTTCGCTGTTGGCGGCAGGTGCCTCAGCGGCGGGCTCCTCAGCCGGGGTGTATTCTTCCATCGGCGCTTCGGCAGCGGGTGCTTCCGTTGCGGCGGGCGCGTCCGGAAGTGCGTTATAGTCCGGTGCTTCGGATTCCTGGGTTGCCGGCGCTGCGGCGCATCCGGCCACCGCGGCAACGATCATCAGAGTACAGATGAAAAATGCGATTAACCTGTTTCGAGTTTTCATGGATTTGACCTCCTTGAATTTGCTCTTTTTAGGGCCCCCGCCCAACTCATGTTTTGGTGGGGTCGTTTGTAAGACGCTATTAAAAGGCCAAAAGTTATTACGAGAGTTTGAATTATTTGTCACGAGCGGATTATATTACATTCTAAAATACCATACAATGGGGTTCCATAAACTGTTAGCTAATTGTCAGGGATGCGTCATACAAACGATAAAAGGGAAACAAGTTCTCAAAACAGAACAACAATTCGATAACACAATCTCAACAATTTCTAAATATAAACTGAAATGGTTTGAAGTGCAAACAATTTATCAGTTGATGTTAACGCTGAATACCGTATTCGTTATTGCCGAAACAATCGCAGAATCAGCCATATACTGTTTCGTAAATTTCGTTGTGGAGGCGTTGACGAAACTCTGCGAAAGCCATAACCTGTAAATATAACGTGCGGGAAAATCACGATGAGGTATTAAATATGAAAGAAGTGCTGGCTGTGATTTTGGTGTGCCTCTTTGTCTTCGGTATGGCGGCGTGCAGCTCTGGTGCGGCACCGGCTGACACCGCCCAACCGGTGATTGAGCCAACTGTGCAACCCGCACCAAGCTCTGCTGCACAACCAAAGAGCACGAAAGAGCGCGTGGCTGAATTGATCGCGGCGCTAAGCCTTGAGGAGAAGGCAGGGCAGATGGTGCAGGGCGAACAGTATTCGGTGGGTACCGAAGACATCACACGGCTGGGGCTGGGATCGGTGTTCAGCGGCGGCGGCTCGGTGCCGAACAACAACAATACGGTAACGCATTGGCAGGATGCGATGAAGCGATTCCAGAAGGCAGCGCTGTCCTCATCAACCGGAATACCCCTGCTGTATGGACTGGATGCGGTGCACGGACACAACACGGTGTACGGCGCGGTGATATTTCCGCACAACATCGGCATAGGAGCGGCAAACGATACGGAAGTGACGGAGAAGATGGGCAAATATGTGGCAAGTGTGATGATGCTGACGCGCACGCCGTGGAACTTTGGACCGTGCGTGGCGGTGGCAAAGGACCCGCGATGGGGGCGCACGTATGAAAGCTATTCCAGCGATCCGGTTTTGGTGGCAGAGCTGGCATTGGCGTATGTGAAGGGGCTGGAGAGCGGCGGCGTGCTGGCGACGGCCAAGCACTATGCGGGCGATGGGGGAACGTTGTACGGAACGGGCGAGGGAGATTATCTGATCGACCGGGGCGACGCCGCAATGAGCGAGGAGCAGTTTCGTGCGATCCATCTCGCACCGTACAAGCGGCTGGTGGACGAAGGGCTGCGGTGCGTGATGGTGTCGTTCAGCGCATATAACGGCGTCAAGATGCATGGGAACAAGTACCTGATCACTGACGTGCTCAAAGGCGAGTACGGCTTCAAGGGTTTTGTGGTGTCCGACTGGGAGGGCACGGCGGGCATAACCGTAGCCGGCTTTGAGGCACAGATCGCCGCCGCCGTCAACGCGGGCATCGATATGCTGATGGAGCCGTACAAGTATGCGGAGACGGTGCGGGCTATCGTGGACGGCGTGGAGAAGGGCATGATACCGACGGAGCGGGTGGACGACGCGGTGTCTCGCATACTTACCGTAAAAATGGAAATGGGGCTGTTCGACGACCCGTATCTGAAAAACGTAACCGCGGCGGCAGAGCTGAATGGGCAGGAGGGGCGCGATCTGGCACGGGAGCTGGTGCGAAAGTCGCTGGTGCTGCTGAAGAACGAGGGGGGTGTGCTCCCGCTGAAGCGGGGCCAAAAGGTGTACGTGACGGGACCTGTGGCGGACAACATCGGTGTGCAGTGCGGCGGCTGGACGCTGAGCTGGCAGGGTATACCGGACAGGGAACTGACGCCGGGCACAAGCATACTGAGCGGCCTTCAAGAATGCGCGGACGATTATGGATTTGAAGTGATCACGGACAAGGCGCGCGCGGCGGAAGCGGACGTGGTGGTGCTGGCTGTCGGCGAGAAGCCATACGCTGAGTATGTGGGGGACACGGAAGACCTATCCCTTACCGGCGCGCTGGGGCTGGAGGGCAACACCGAGGCCATCGCGGAGGCGGCGGCACTGGGCAAGCCCACGGTGGCAGTGATCGTGGCGGGGCGCAACGTGCTGATCGACGAGTATCTGGATAGTTGGAACGGCGCGGTAATGTGCTATCTGCCCGGCACCGAGGGCGGCGGAGTGGCGGATATGCTGGCAGGCGCGGAGCCGTTTGCCGGTAGGCTGCCGATGCCGTGGTACAAAGCAGTGGAGGATATTGGGAAGGTGGATGCTGATTTACTGTTTGAGATGGGGTTTGGGCTGTAGCTGGAACATAGAGCAACACCTCATCCTGCGCTGCGCGCCACCTTCTCCTCAAGGAGAAGGCTTTTAGAGATAATTAATCTTCAAAAACCACAGTATGTTCGCGAGTGTTAAAGTCGATAAAGCGCCAGTATTCGTATTTTCTTATGCCAGTAATAAACAGTTCAAATACTACATTTTTATTAAACTCGATTCTTAAATCTCCGCACTCAGTTTGAATGACTTGATTTATAGTCAAAGGTAACAAATCCTCATTGATTATCTTAGAATTAGCTTCAAATACACTTTGTTTTGAGATATCTCTGTCAAATTCGTCCCAATTCCATTCTGAATCGAGGTCAAGTGCGGGATCAAGAGGATCGTAGATATCTTTTACGCCAAGTATGATCGCATTATCTTTTGTGAAGCGCCATGGACATTGAACGTGAAGGGCATATTCGTTGACTTGTCTTGTTCCTTTATGCGTTGTGATTATGACTGACTTCCCGAAAGAAAGCCATAGCATATCCACTGCCCGTCCGAGTTTAACCAGATTAGAATTAACCAGCTTTTCAATATCCATGCCAACTCCAGTATACAATATTTTGTTCTATAAAACGTATAACTTACCGTTACTATCGTACAAGCAAATCTTATTACAGTGGCTATTAAATGTCCAATATAACGAATAAGAATTGAAAACAAAAAATGCCATCAGGCATTTTTCATGGATGCCAAAGGGCGTGCCCTTTGGCGGGAGTCCGAGGGCAGAGCCCTCAGATCTTCCCGTATGAATTCTAGTTGGTGGTATGGAGCACGGCCTTGATGCGCCGCACGCCCGCGGAGCTGGACTGCTCCTTCTGTATCTCGAAGCGACCGAGCTCGGCGGTATTGGAGGCGTGAGGGCCGCCGCAGATCTCCTTGGAGAAGGGGCCGGCGGTGTACACCTTGACCACGCTGCCGTACTTGGCTTCGAACAGGCCGATAGCGCCCTGGTTTTTGGCTTCCTCGACGCTCATCTCTTCGCAGGTGATGTCCACGCCGGCGTCGATGGCTTCGTTGACGAGCAGCTCCACCTCTTTGAGCTCGTGATCCTCCACCTTGCGGGAGAACGAGAAGTCGAAGCGCAGCCGGTCCGCCGTGATGTTGCTGCCCTTCTGGGCGACTTCCTCGCCCAGCACCTTGCGCAGCGCCGCATGCATGAGATGGGTGGCGGTGTGCAGCCGTGCGGTGGCTTCGCCGGTGTCGGCCAGACCGCCCTTGAAGCGTTGCTCCGCGCCCGCGCCGGAGACCTCCTGGTGCTTCTTGAACGCTTCTTCGAAGCCCTGCGTGTCCACCTCGAGGCCGTTTTCCTGTGCCAGCTCCAGCGTGAATTCGATGGGGAAGCCGAACGTGTCGTACAGGTGGAACGCGGAGACGCCGTCGATCACGGTGCCTTCGAGCCGGTTTTTCAACTTGTCGAACTCGCGCAGACCCTGCTTGATGGTGCGCGAGAAGCGCTCCTCCTCCAGATTCAGCTCTGTGATGATGCGGCTCTCGTTGCGCTTGAGCTCCGGATAGAAGCCGCTGTACTGTGCGATTACCGTATGGGCGATGTGCTGGAGCGATTGCTCCGGTATGCCGAGGCGCAGCGCGTACCGCACGGCGCGGCGGATGAGGCGTCGCAGCACGTAGCCCTGATCCACGTTGGATGGGGTCACGCCCTTCTCGTCACCGAGTATGAACGTGGCACAGCGTACGTGGTCCGCGATGATGCGGAACGAGCGTGTGGTGTCCGCATCATCGTCATAGTTTTTGCCGGACAGCTCCGCGATCTTGGCGAGTACGCCGGTGAACGCGTCGGTGTCGTATACGGACTTTTTGCCCTGCAGTGTGCAGGCGGTGCGGTCGAGGCCCATGCCGGTGTCCACGTTCTGCTGCGCAAGCGGCTCAAACTTACCGTCCGCTGTCTTGTTGTACTGCATGAACACGTCGTTCCAGATCTCGAGGTATTTGCCGCACGAACAGGCTGGGCTGCAGTCCGGGCCGCACGCGGGCACGCCGGTGTCGATGAACATCTCGGTGTCCGGTCCGCACGGGCCGGTGATACCCGCCGGGCCCCACCAGTTGTGCTTCTTGCCGAGGAAGTATATGTGGCTTTCGTCCACGCCGTGGCTCATCCAGTAGCCGGCAGACTCGGTATCCTTCGGGGCATCCTCGTCGCCCGCAAAGCAGGTGAAGTATAGCCTGTCCTTATCCAAACCCAGCCACTTCGGCGAGGTCAGGAACTCGAAGCTGTACGCAATAGCATCCTTTTTGAAGTAGTCGCCCAGCGACCAGTTGCCCAGCATCTCAAAGAAGGTGCAGTGCGACGCGTCGCCCACCTCGTCGATATCGCCGGTGCGCACGCACTTTTGCACGTCGGCCAGCCGCGTGCCCTCCGGGTGCTTCGCACCCAGCAGGTAGGGCACCAGCGGGTGCATGCCCGCCGTGGTGAACAGCACGGTGGGGTCGTTCTCCGGTATCAGCGACGCCGAGGGAATAATGGCGTGTCCCTTCGATGCAAAAAAATCAAGATAGAGCTGGCGCAGCTCTGCGCTCGTCAATGCTTTCAATGGTTTCTCTCTCCTTATGTCTGTATGCAAATATTGATTATAGCAATAAAAAAGCCGTAAAACAAGGGAAATTAGCGTGGTAAGTAGTAAAAAAGGCCGCCTTCGGAGTCAATGAAGGCGGCCTTGTCGCGTAAAAGTTAAGAAGCTTTATCCGGCGGTCCCGATTTTTTGGATTGGCGGTAGAACGCCAGCGCAGCGCAGGCCAAAACGCATAGTATGGCAACTGCGTAATACATGCGCGTGAACCCGGCGTTTACGGTGTTCTGGAACGTATCCTCAATTTCCGCCTTTTTCTCCTGAACCTGCCCGGTGTAAGCGGTGAGGGCGGTTTCAAAATATGATGGGATGTTATCGCGCAGCGTTGTCAGCCGGCCTTGGGCGTCCGTCATCTTTTCCGACATGCCGGTGAGTAAGTCACGGAGGTCGGACATTAAACCGGAAGCATCCTTCATACCTGATTGCAGGGAGACCATCAGCTCCTGTTCTTTGGTGACGTCGGTGATCAGGCCGGACAGTTTTTGCTGCGCCGCTTCAATATCCTTGATGGCATTCTTCATCGACGATATTTTGTGCCGCATCGTTTTCATTTGGGCTTCCAGCGTGCTCTTCTGGCTCTTCGCATCATCCAGCTTTGCCTGAAGGCTGCTGCGCGCTGCTTTGAGCCCTTCCAGTGCGCCCTGTATCGGACCCCAGACGGTGGGGGGATCGCCCGCGGCGATGGAGGCGTCCAGATCCGCCTGTTTGGCAGCAATCTGTGCGTCCAACCCGGCAAGGCCTTGCTGCATGCCCGCGATGCCCTCTTTAATGCCCGCAACCGCCTTTTTCATCTGGCTGATGCCGCTGCCAATACCCCTGGTGCCCTTGCGCATGCCGCTGACGGCATCTTTCATGCCGCTTAGGCCCTCATTCATGCCTTCCAGACCCAGCTGCACGCCGCTAATGCCCTCACCGATGCCGCTGACGCCGGTGTTTAACCCGTCCAGACCTTCGCCGATGCCGGTTTCAGCATCTGACAATCCGGCAATGCCTTCGCCGATGCCGTTGATACCTTCGCTGATTCCGCCTTGTATGTCCGCAATCACGGTGGGCGTATTGATTTCGAACATGCGCCCGACGAGATAGACGACGTCGTCCGTGATGGTGGTGACACCGGAGGATTGCAGGCGCTGCAGCACGTCGTCGGGCAGTTCACCTTCGCCCGTCATGTCAATATCCATGCCGCTCTGGTTTTCAAAGTCCAGCATATCCATGTATTCATCGATGTCCCCGGCGCTCATGCCGCTGTCTTGGGACATCTTCCCGCGTATATCAGAAAAATCCGGCGTGTCCTGACCTTCCGGCATTGTGAAGTCCATCTCGTCCAGCATGTCGGCAAAGTCCGGATCGTTTTGGATGTCGCTGAACGCCGCCTGTGTTTTGGCGTCGGCGGCTTTCAGCGCAGCGTTTTGTGATTCCAGCTCATCGACAATGGACAAGAGCTGTGCCTGCTTGCTGTCCGCTTGGGTCATCCCCTCCTTAATATAGGCAAGATCCGCGTCGAGGCCTTCTGTCAGCTCTTTGTCCGCCTCAATCTTAATGGAGGAAACGGGAGGAAGTATGTTGATAATATCGTCCTGGGCGGCGGCTCCGGCCTGTGCAATGAAGCCGATCATCAGTATGGGACCGATAGTGGTGCCGATGGAGCGCATCAGCGACAGCGTGGACAACGCAGAGTTGGACTGCTCGGCGGGCGTGTTGGCAAGCATCATGTAATTGAGCGGCGTGCCCATGATGAAACCGAGGCCCGACCCCACCAGCACGAGGCTGATGATGACGCTGGCGACGCTGGCAAAGACGGTGGCGTATAGTGCGAGAAACAGCGCGCCCGCTAACGAGATGAAGAAGCCGAGGTACAATATTTTCTTGGGGCCGAATTTGTCCACCAGGCGGCCGCTTAAGGGGCCGCCGATGCCCGCGAACAGGCCCAGAATCGTAACGAAGTAACCACCGGATCCGGCGCGGGTTTTCAGGGCATTTTCAGCGAACTGCGGCACGAACACCATGCCCATCAGACAGATGCCCACGATGACTGCCAGCAGTAGCGTGATCAGTATGCGGCCGTTTCTGAAATAGCTCATATTGAGTATCGGATCTGCTGTGCGTTTTTCCAGCAATATGAACAACGGGACGAGCATGGCGAACGCGATGAGGAACGGATAGACACCCGTGCTGCCTATGGTTGCGCCGAAGTCGAAGAAATCCAGATTGTTGAGGCCGTACAGCAGGGACAGCACCATCGCGACGAGCACCACGGTGCCCCAAATATCGATGCGCTGCGCTTCCTTCTTCTCGCCCTTGGGCAGCACAAAAATGCCGGTCAGCACGACGAATACGCAGATGGGCAGGTTGATGAAGAACAGCCAGTGCCAGTTCTGTACGCCGACCAGGTCGAGTATCGCGCTGCCGAGCGTGGCCCCGAGTATGTTCGCAATGCCGTAAACGCCGCCGACCAGACCCAGCGCCATGCCTCGCTTTTCTTCCGGGAAGCCGGTGCCAAACTCTGCTGTGGCGAGCGGGACGATGCCGCCGCCGCCCAGCGCCTGAACGACGCGTCCGACGATGAGCATCGGGAAGCTGTTTGCGAAGTCGGACAGGCCGCAGATCAGCGAGCCGATGCCGAATAGCGCAATCGCCGTCATATAGACTCGTTTTCGGCCAATGCGGTCCGCCAGCTTGCCGAGTATAGGCATAGCGCAGGCGTAGGCCAGGGTAAACGCGGTGATCATCCAGATACCGGTTTTTTCGCTCACTGCCAGCGAATTTTGGACAACAGTGCGCGCCGGAGTCAGAATGCCGGTGTCGATAGCACCGATAAAGATACCCATCAGGTAAACGGCGAGTACCCAGCCATATCGTTTTTTACTGTTTTCAGTTGTCATAGCAGCCTCCTGAAATCTGAATCTAAATGAACACTGTTCATAATATGCATAAAAAATTTTATGTGATTATGCGTTCGATAATGAACCGTATATCTCCGAAGCTGGAATTTGACTCATACGCATATGAGAAAAACATGCGTGCGAGGAAGCCGGATAGAAACGCCTCCCTTTCGGGTTCCGTATGACCTTGGATAATCTGCCGGATAGTTTGAGCGAAGTCGATGCGAAGCTGCCTTTTGATCTGGGCCATCCTGTTCATCGTTTCGCTGGCAAAATCGTCTGGAAAGCCCAGTGCCCACAGTTCATGCACGCTGATCATCATGGCTTTGAGGCTGGTGAAGACCTCCTCCAACTGATTGATGACGGGCCGGTCAGCAGATATGGACTGCGTGTTGAGGAAGGTCTGCATCCTGTTCCAGTCGTCGGCAAGCAGCGCGGAGAGTACAGCCTGCTTGGATTTAAAGTAATTGTAAAACGTTCCGCTGGCGATGCCGCACGCTTTGGCGATGTCGCGTATGGATATCTTATTGTAGCCACGCTCCATCACCAGACGGCGTGTGGTAGACAGAATCTCTTCCTTTATATTGTCGGGGAGTAGTTTTGGCATGTTGCATCTCCTTTATGAACGATGTTCATTATACTATAAATCAAAATGATTGTCAATAAGGCTGGAGGTCATCTGGGGCTCAGCAGATCGAGCAGAAATTTGAAGTACGCATCCATGCCTGTACCTTCGAATACGGACAGCGCAATAACGACGGCATCCGGGTTCACGGAGCGGATGTTGGCAGTCGCGCGCACGATATCGAAGCGGCAGGCGCCGGCCAGCTCGCACTTGGTGATGACGGTGAGCTGCGCGTTTTTGAACAACGCCGGGTATTTGAGCGGCTTTTCGTCGCCCTCGGGCGCGGACAGCACGGCGAACTTGAGCGTCTCGCCAAGATCGAACGCGGCGGGGCATACGAGGTTGCCCACGTTTTCGATGATCAGCAGGTCGAGTTCTCCGAGCGGCAGGTCCTTTGCCGCTTTGCGTATGTCGGCGGGGGACAGGTGGCAGCCGCCGTTCGTGTTGACCAAGCGCACCGGCATGCCGAAGGGCGCGAGGCGGTCGCTGTCCAGCGCCGTTTCCACGTCGCCTTCGATCACGCCTGCCCGCACGCCCTGTGTTTTGAGAAAGCTGAGCGTGGCTTCCAGCAGCGTGGTCTTGCCGGAGCCGGGCGAGCCGATCATGTTGACGACGGGCAGCGAGAAACCCGCGAAGGTCTCGCGGTTGATCTGAGCGAGCGTCTTTTCCGATGCGTACAGGTCTTTGTTGATCTTGATTTCCATAATCATTTAACCTCAATGGACTTGATCACGATGTCCGAAGAATTTTCTCCGACGATGAGCTTCAAGCGGCTGCTTTGGGCGTACGTGCCCGCTTTGGCGATGTCATAAAGCTGCACCAGCGTTTTGGTGTTGACACAAGAATACTCGCCCACCTCCAGTGAGACACGCTTCAGCGTGCGGCCGGGTGGCAGCTGCGGTCTGATCTCCTCCAGCATGCGGTAAACGAGAACGCTTTCGTGCATAACGCTTACGAGATATCGCTGGTGATGGCCATCTGTTCGATGACGCTGTCCACGTCGCGCACGTCGTAAGA
>JAEWWC010000258.1 GCA_023396555.1 Bacillota bacterium | reverse complement strand
ATGCCAGCATTTCCGGGGAAATACTCATCCCTGATCCCAGTCACATCTTCCCTCTTCACAGGGCATTCGGTTCATCCGTCAGCCCTTGCGTTCTTCATCGCGTGCAGCGCCGCGCCGATAGCCCCCGCGTATCGTCCCTGCCCGTCCGAAACCACCTGCGTTTTCAGTGCGCCGGACAGCGCATCGATGATGTAAACGCTATCGCACAGGCCGCCCGTCAGGCAAACGGCGCCCACACCGCCCATTAATCGCTTGGCCTGTGATGCCACCTTCTGCACGATGGAATCCACCACCGCGAAAGCGATGTTCTCGCGCTTTTCGCCCCGCCCGATCAGGCTGATCACTTCGGACTCCGCAAACACCGTGCACATGGAGCTGATAGACGTGTTGCCCCCCTTCGCCGCCAGCGCGCACAGCTCCTCGGGCGTAACAGCCAGCGTGTTGGCCATCACTTCCAGAAAGCGCCCCGTACCCGCCGAACACTTGTCGTTCATGATGAAGTCCTTCACCATGCCGCCTTCGATGCTGATGATTTTGGTGTCCTGCCCGCCGATGTCGATCATCGTCATGTCCCGCCGCGAAAATATGGCGCACGCCCCTTTGGCGTGGCAGGTGATCTCCGTCACCGCCTTGTCCGCGTAAAGTACTGCCGCCCGCCCGTAGCCGGTGGCTATGCAGGGCGTGTCATGCGCGTCGATTCCGTTTTCCAACAGCTTCAGGCGGATCGCCTCCGCCGTACCGACGCTGCTCCATCCGGTGGGCAGTATGAACCGCAGAACGACAGCCCCGCTTTCGTCCAGCACCGCCGTTTTGGCGCACGTCGAGCCTATGTCAATGCCTATGTATTTCATTGAAACCTCTTAATCTGATTATAAAAACCCACACTAAAAAACGCCAATTCAAATATCTGATGGAACAATACATTCCATCGGACCCGGCGATAAAAAAATATACTTATGCTATGGATTTGTCCGCTTACTTGTCGCGGCTCAAAATATAATCCCGAAACGCCTGCGCCGTATTGGTCAGCCGGCGGTCCTTGGGGTGTATCATGTACAGGCAGCGGCCTGTGCTCTTGCCCTCCAGCGGAAAGCGCAGCACGGCCTGCGCCGATCCGGCAGCCAGCTCGGATACGATGGCGACGCCCAGCCCCTGTGCCACGGCGCGCAGTATCGTGTCGTTGTTGTCCATCCGCGCAACGACGTGGATATCCTCCGTTTTAATGCGGTTCTCGCACAAAAACTTGTCCACCGCCAGCTGCGTGCCGGACCCGCTCTCGCGGAATATTAACGGCTCAGACAGCAGCGCATTGCCCGCAGCCCCGTCGCTCTGCAACGCGCGGTACCTGTCGCTGTCTGGCGTCAGCAGCACCAGCCTGTCTTCGCACAGCAGGTCATACACCAGTTCCTTGCGGTTCATCACCGCGCCCACGAAACCGATTTGCACGTCGCCGTCCAGCACCTGTTCGTGCACGCGCGTGCTGTCTCCGCCGCGCAGCGTGAACCGGCACTCAGGCATCCTTTGCGAAAACCCGGCGATCAGCCCGGGCAGCAGATAGCTCATCGGTATGGTGGAGGCGGCCAGCGCCAGCTCCACCGACGTGCGCTCCTCCAGCTCCCGCGAGAGCTGGTCGCAGCTTTGCAGTATGGCCTTGGCGTGGGCGAATACGCGACGCCCCTCCTCCGTCAGCACGATACGGCGTTTGCCCGACCGCACGATCAGCGGCACACCGATGTCTTTTTCCAGTGCCGCTACATGCCCGCTCACGGTGGACTGCGCCAGAAACAGGCTCTCCGCCGCTGCGGTAAAACTGCCGAATTCCACCACCGCGGCAAACGCCTCCAGCTGTTTCAGATTATAGTTCATACCATCACTCCAGAAAAATCCTTTTTCCGCCGTCATAGGAGGCGACCGTCCCGATGCGCTGCGCCGACGGCACACAGCCTTTCAGTCCCTCAAACAGCGCGTCCGCGTCCGCCGCCCCGACGCTTATCACCAGCCCGCCCGCCGTCTGCGGGTCGAACAGCAGGTCCGCCTTCTCGAGGGGCGTACTCCCAACATCCACAAAATCCTCCGCGAAGCTGCGGTTGCGGTACATGCCCGCGGGCAGTATGCCCATCCGCGCAAATTCCATCGCGTCCGGTATCATGTCAACACCGTCGACATCCACATGTATCTCTACGTCGCTGCCCTGCGCCATCTCCAGCAGGTGCCCCATCATGCCGAAGCCCGTCACGTCGGTGCACGCATGCACGTCGTACTTCACCATCGCGTCCCGCGCCGCCTTGTTCAGCGTCGTCATGAGCCGGTACGCCAGCTTTTCGGTCTCTTCGCTGACCAGCCCAGCCTTCATCGCGGACGTCAATACGCCGATGCCCAGCGGCTTGGTGAACAGCAGCACGTCGCCCGGCAACGCACCCGAATTGGTCAGCACCCTGTCCGGATGAACGAATCCGGTCACCGCCAGTCCGTATTTGGGCTCCTCGTCGTAGATACTGTGCCCGCCGGTGATCAGCGCGCCCGCTTCATACACCTTATCGTAACCGCCCCTTAATATTTCATGAACCGTTTCTTTTGGCATATCCTCGGGCACCGCCATGATGTTGAGCGCGAGCCGGGGCTCGCCCCCCATCGCGTACACGTCGGACAATGCATTCGTCGCCGCAATTGCACCAAAGGTATACGGGTCGTCCGCTATCGGCGGAAAGAAGTCCACCGTCTGCACCAGCGCCAGCTCGTCGCTAATCTTATACACGGACGCATCGTCGCTGCGGTCAAACCCCACCAGCAGGTTGGGGTCCGAATGCACCTTAATATCCTCCAGCAGCTGCGCCAGCACGCCCGCGCCCACCTTAGCCCCGCATCCGGCGCACTTGGCCAGCTTGGTCAGCTTGATTTTATCCGTCATTCCCCTACCTCCATATGAGCGTATCGCCATAAAAACGTATTACCGTTAGGATACCACAATAACGATAAAAACGTCAAAAAAACCGATTGAATTGATCGGTATATGCAATATTTCTATACAAATGCGGCACTGAGTATCCGATTTTATCCTGTTTTCTCTCCACCCGGCCTCTTTGTTTATTCTGAGCACTAAAAAACCGCCCGGAAATGGGCGGTTCAGCTTGATGATAAACCATTCCCGGGGGGCGCTGCCCCCAAACCGTAAAACTTTTTGGGGTTCTCGCGACCCTCGCCACTTTTCTTGATACCGTTTTGGGCACTTAGAAAAGTAGGAAGATATATGAAAGTGCCATGAACATGGCACTTTCAGTGGGTTTCTTAAGGGATTAAATCCCTTAAGCGGCGGTGTGGAGGCAGAGCTTCCACGGTCTTAGACCTTTGTCATCGCTTCATCACACATGCCTCAATCTGCTTTACTTGATCAGCTTCGACCTGTATTTTTCGCTCTCCCAGTTGTTGATAAACGCCGCGCCTTCCTGCCCCATTTCCCGCAGCGTCAGCCCGGCCCTGCGTATCTCGTTGATCACATACACGACGCCCACCAGCGTTTCCTCGATCGCTTCCGCTTCTTTCCGGCTGGCGGTGTATAAAACTTCGCCGCCTTGAATCCTGACCGTATCCCCCAGCTTGCCTCCGATATACACCAGCTGATCGGGATACAGCGTCAACGCGCCAAAATAAGCCTCATCCGCACGGTTCTCATCCAAAAAGCGCTTCAGATAGCCGGTATCGCTGGCATAACCGCTGTCCGTCTTTCTGATGACCGGTACCGGAAATTCTGGCAGTTTAAAGTATGCGCGAATCTTATCGTTGACCCTCTCGTGCAGCACCATGGTTTCATCGTCATCATCGCTGTGCACAACGATGCCGTGGTTCTCCATCAGTATCACCTGCGGCTGTACTCCGTGCATGATGATATATTCATCAATCGCCTGTTTGATGGCCAGCGTCAGGCGGAATCCCGGATCGATATACGGAATGAATACGTATTTTTCGCTTTGCAGTATGCTCGCCGCTGCGGCACGCCCCTCGGCGCTGCAGCACAATATATTCGCGTAGACCGAATGGGTGTGGATCACGTTCTTTTTCAAAAACGAATGGAACCCCACCTCAACGGACGGACGCCGGTTCTCCATGCCTTCGAGTAGCACCACGCTGCCCAGATTTACGGACAGGCTTTCCTTTTCGAAATCCCTGTCTTCCGCCGCATCCACAGTGTTGTAATACTGTCTGATCTTCTGGTAATCGACGGTGACAAAGCCCTTCTCTACCGTGACTTCCTGCAGCGTATATCCCGACGCCTTGATCGCCATCAGACTGTCGTCCAGCTTGACGCTGGTGTTGCCGCCGCCCCCCTGAACGTAGTCCTTCCGGTTCCCCGCATAGGCGGAGATCCTCTGCATGCTTCTTTTTCCGTCTTGCATCATGAAACTCCCTTATCTTTTGGACAGAACATCTGCCTCATACCGCTTCACTTCCGCAAGCCAGTCCGCACCCGCGGGCACGCCGCAGTCCAGACAGTATTTATCCCATACCGCCCCCCAAGGCAGCTGCTTGGCTTCTTCCATCAGCGCCAGACGCGTCGTATAATCAAATCTGTATTCGGCAGCCGTTATCTCTTCGGGCTCCAACATGGCAAACAGCATCGCTTTCAGGAACGCGTGGGACCCGATGACCCACGCGGCAATCCTGTTGATCGTCGCGTCAAAGAAGTCCAGCCCGTAGAATATGCGGTCCATGCCGCTTTTCACGCATTCTCTGGCTATCGCCTTCGTATCATCGGTAAATGTCGTCACATGGTCGCTGTCCCACCTGACACCGCGCGAAACATGCAGCAATATGTTGTCGAGGTACATCAGCGCCGAACTGATCTTATCCGAGATCGATTCCGTCGGATGATAATGCCCTGAATCGAGGCACAGTGCCAGATTGTTTTTGATTGCATAGCCCATATAGAACTCAAAAGACCCCGGCACATAGCTTTCCGAGCCGATGCCAAACAGCTTGCTCTCAACCGAATCCACCAGATGCTTCCGGTCGAATTTCTGCTCAAAGATCTCGTCCAGCGAATCCTTAAGCCTCTCCCGATAGCCGATCCTGTCGGCGGGTGTGTCCTTGAGCCCGTCGGCGGCCCATATGTTGTTGACGCAGGGCTGCCCGAGAACCTTGCCAAACTCCGCCCCGATTTCGCGCGTCCGCTTGCAATGCTCGATCCAGAACCGCCGAACAGTTTTATCCGGGTGGGTCAGCGTCATATTATCTTTAAACATCTCATGAGAAAAAAGCGTCGGATTGAAATCCAGACCGACATTGCTCTCCTTGGCCCAGGCGATCCACTTGGAAAAATGCTCCGGACCTATCGCATCGCGGTCCGCCTTTTTACCGTCCAGCTCGGCATAGCTGGCGTGCAGATTGAGTTTTTTCCTGCCCGGTATCAGAGAGAACGCCTTATCGATATCCGCCCGCAGCTCCTCGCCGTTTCTGGACCGTCCCGGATAATTTCCCGTCACCAGTATGCCGCCGGTCAGCTCGCCGTCGTTGTCAAAACCGTTGTTGTCGTCTCCCTGCCAGCAATGCAGCGACAGCGGGATGCCTTTTAGCATGTTCATGGCCTTATCACAATCAACGCCAAACCGCTTGTATTCTTCATTGGCACGCAAATACGCTTGCTCTATGACTTCAGGCTTTTTTGTGTCGTTCATTTTTCCGTCTCCTTGTTTATTCTGAATATATTCTGGAACTTGCCATACGCCTCCGGGACCTGCGGGTCGTTCCTTGGTTCAAAAACTTGCGCCGGAAATGAATCGGCCAATATGGTGCGCAGCTCGGCCAACCCTGAAATATCGCCGCATACATATGCCTGCGTCAGTATATTGCCAGCCGCAGTCGCCTCCACCGGTCCGGCCGTTACCTGCATACCGCACACATCCGCGATGATCTGGTTGAGAAAGCTGTTCCTTGAACCGCCGCCGACGATATGGATGGTCTGATACTCCTTGCCCGTCAAAGCTTTGATCTGTGAGATCACATTCCTGTAGCATAAAGCCAGACTGTCGAACAAGCACCGCGCGAATTCGCCCACGCTTTGCGCTTCAGGCTGTCCGCTGGCTCTCAAATTCGCATTGATTTTCTCAGACATGCCGCCCATATCCATGAACTCCGGCTTATCCGGGTCGATGATTCGCCTGTAGGGCTCCGCTCTGCCGGCCTGATCGATGATTTCGGGATATGAACAGGATACGGCGTCCGCTTCCCACTCCCGCCGCAGTTCTTCCAGTATCCACATGCCCATCACATTTTTGAGCAGGCGGTTTTTATTCATCACGCCGCCTTCATTTGTAAAGTTCACGTGCATTGACAGCTCGTTGATGATGGGTGCATCCGTCTCCGTCCCCACCAAAGACCATGTTCCGCTCGATATGTAGATGAAATGCTCCTCACGGCTCGGCACGGCTGCCACAGCGCAGGCGGTATCGTGCGTGCCGATGACGGACAGTTTCGCGCCGCCATAGCCGTCCAGCAGCTTCAGCCGTGTATCCTTCGCCACGACGGGTTTATGGAATATCTGCGTGTTGATGCCCAATTCAGACAGCATGTCGTATGCCCAGTCTCCGGTACCGGCGGACACCATCTGCGTTGTCGTCGCGTTGGTGTGCTCGTTGAGCTTCTCGCCCGTCAGAAAATACGTCAGCGCGTCCGGAATCATCAGAAAATCCTTGGCGTTCTCATAGGCGCTGAACCGGTTCAGGTGCATCGCGTACAGCCGGTAAATGCCGTTCAGCCGCATATGCTGAATGCCTGTTTTTTGATATACCACGGATGCAGGAATAGTTTCATAAAGCTTTTCGGGTATCCCCTTGGTCAGCTCATCCCGGTAGTGCATCGGGTTTTCCTGCATTCTCCCGTTTTTGTCCAGCAGTATAAAATCACTGCCCCACGAATCGATGCCGACGCTGTGAACAGCGCGCTCCTCGCCCGCTTTTTTTATCCCCTGAACAACGTTTTTAAATATATAGAGTATATCCCAGTATATTATATCATGCAGTTTCACCGGGTCGTTCAGGAACCTGTGCCGCTCAGACAGGCTGAGTTTGCGGCCGTCAAATTCTCCCGCCACGACCCTTCCGCTGGTTGCGCCCAGATCCACCGCCACGTAGTTTCTTTTCGTCATGTCATCCGCCCCTGCTGGTTTTTAAAAGCGTCGATCATGGCCAGTATATTGTCCACAGGCACATCGCCGGTGATCCGGTGCGTCGGCGCCGCGATATACCCCCCGCCGCTGCCCAGCACCCGCATCGTCTCTTTTACAATGCTTTTAATCTCTCCGGCATCTTTGTACGGAAGATCCCTTTGCGTGCTGATGGCGCCGTAAAACGCAAGCGATGAGCCGAATTCCTTGTTGAGCGACTGCAGATCGTATATCTCCGGCTGCACGGTCTGATAAACGTCCAGCCCGATGTCGATCAGATCGCCCAGAATGGCATATATGTTGCCGCAGGAATGCAGGCAGACAGACTTGCCTTTGCTTTTGATCAGGTCAAACATCCTCTTCAGCTGCGGCTTGATAAACTTTCTCCATGTGTCCGGGCTCATCAGCAGCGACGTCTGCTGCCCGTAATCGTCGCCAAAATACACGCCGTCGAAATCATATCTCAGCACGACATCCAATATCTCGATGTTTCTGTCGGCGATCCTTTCCAGCAGAGCATGGGAAAAGCTTTCTTCCAGCATGAAGTCCATGAAGAGGTTCTCGAAGCCCCGAAGGCTCCATGCCCGCTCGAACAGCGTCGTGCCTATCTTCGCAAATTTATAGGTATCGCGTTCGACGGCCAGGAATTTTTGGCACTTGGCCTCTATGCCCGCCCTGTCCACCGACGGGAACGCATACAGATCAATTTCGGGTTCCGGAAATATCACGCCAGCCATAATCCCGATATCCTTGTCCTGTCCGCTACGGTCCCAGACCACGCCGTATTCGTCCTTGTAGAAACCGGGCCTGATGGTCTCGCCCGTTTCGAACCCGCACTTTTCTATGTGGTTGCCTGCCCATTCAAAGAAGCCGCCCGCCTTAAGACCCATCTCAGTTTCCAGCCGCGCTTCCACTTCTCTGGTCAGCTCAATATTGTAAGGTATATAATCCGACTCTTCATGCAGTATTGCTTTTTTTACAGCATCCGATCTGCTCATTGCCGCTCCTTCATTCCCCGGTGTCTCCGACATACTGACAACGCGCTATTCGAGATAAAAAACTTCTTTCAGGTAGCTCACGGGATTGTCGCTCCCCCAGTCAAAAGACCCTTCCACCATCTTGGAGGTGATCGCATCCCACTCCTGGCACGCCTTGCTGTTTGCAATATACCTGCAGGCGAATTCTATATCATCGCATTCATATTCGTAAAAAAACTGATTTCCGTTTTGAAATATGGAATAATTCCTGATGCCCGCTTCTTTATGCTCCTGCAATACGCTTTGCCAAACGTTTGCATGTATGCTGACATATTCGTCAACGCAATCTTCCTTTACCGTCCAGGTCCACGCATATTTGTTTCTCATTCTGTGTTTCACTTTCTTTGGGTATAAGGGAGGCGTTGCCGCCCCCCTTCCCTGTTATGCTATTACTCTAAGCCGCTGGTTGCATCCGGATAACCTTTGAAGAATTTTACGTTATCCAGATTGTAGGCAATGGACGGCCCCAGAATGATCTGCTTGTCTTCCGTGATCTTGTGCTCCGCCGGATAGTTCACGTCGCCGATCTGAGACTTGCCGGAAAGCGCGGATTTATAGGAAGTCATGTCCTTCGTTGCTGTGCCGTTCAGCAGGTCGACCGCCACCTGAACCGCCAGATAGCCAAGGTCGTACGGCTGCCACAGAACGACTGTGGGCATCAGGCCGCTCTCCATCGCATCCACCGAGGTGACCGGGACGCCCAGCGCAGCGATCGCAACGGAACCCACCGGGAGACCCAGATCTTCGCAGGCCTTCGTTGTGGCCGGAGTCGCCATGGACGACAGCGCGAATATGCCTTTCAGGTCGGGGTTCTGCGTCAGCAGCGTGTTGACCGCTCTGTCCGCGTCCGCCTGGTTGTTGCCGGCATACACGATTTCGTTGTTGAAGGTGATACCGGCATAGTCGGAATCCTTCTTGCTCTCATACTCGGCCTGGATCGCGGCGATCCACGCGTTCTGGTTGCTCGCGTTGGGGTCGGAAGAGACGACGGCTACCATGCCTTCCTTAACGTTCTGCGCCATGCCCTGCATCATCGCCACGCCGATATCGGAGTTTTCCGTCTGGTTCACGAAGAAATCGCGCGCCGTCGGGTTCACGTCCGCGTCCCAGGTGATCACGAGAATGCCCTGGTCCATTGCAGACCTTAACGTGTCGGCATAGCTTTCCGCATCAAGAGCGGACACCAGTATCGCATCATAACCCTTGTCAATGAACGTCTGAATGTAGGCCTGCTGGTTGGCTGCGCTTTCCTGACCACTCGGGTCGCCCTGCCAGTCAAGGGTCACGCCGAAATCTTCAGCAGCTTTCTTCGCGCCGTTTTCGCAGGCGATAAAGTAGTCAACGCCTGTGAACTTGGGTATCATGCCAATCTTGAACTCTTTATCGACTGCGGGTGCCTCTGTAGGCTCTTCGGCAGCCGGCTGCTCTGCCGGCTGTTCGGCTGCCGGCTTCTCCGAAGCGGGTTGTTCGGCAGCGGGCTGCTGTCCCTGACATCCGGCAAACACGCCTGCCAGCAGCAGCACTGCGATAAGAATTGCAAATACCTTATTCATTTTTTTCCTCCTGTTTTTTTATTTCAGCTTTTGCTGAAAGCTATTAAACTGTTTTCTTTTGTTTGTTTTCCACCAGCGAGAAACCGATCAGGCAGATAACCAGAACGATTCCCAGTATGAAGCTGTAAACGTCTCCGCCGAAGCCGATCAGCTGAAGTCCCTTTCTCAGCACGCCCAGTATCAAAACGCCCAGGAACGTGCCGGACATGTTGCCTACGCCGCCCATGATGCTGGTACCGCCCAGTACCACCGCGGTGATGGTCTGCAGGTTGAGGTTTGTGCCAATGTCCGGTTTGGCCGCCGGCAGATGCGAGAGGTATACCAGCGCGGCAATGGCGGAAACAAAACCGGAGATCATGTACAGAAAGAACTTGATTTTGGCTATCTTGACGCCGGAATATTTGACCGCTTCCTCGTTCAGCCCGATTCCCCTGATATATCTGCCCAGCGACGAACGGCTGAGGAAAAGCGCGAAACCGATGAACAGTACGATGAACAGCAGGAACTGATACGGCACGACCCCGAAAAGTTTCTGCGTCTGCAGAAACGTGAAGCCCTTGGGGAAATCGGAGTATATCTTCGTGCCGCAGATGATCTTGGCAATGCCGAGGTATAGCGACATCGTCGCCAGCGTCGTGACCAGCGGCGCAACCTTTGTCTTGGATATGATCAGTCCGTTCAGCGCGCCGCACAGTATGCCGGTCACCAGGCCGCAGACGATCGCGATGAAAATATTCTGCGTCAGGTCATAGACCGCGCCGGTGACGACCGCCGACAGCGCCATCGTCGTGCCCACCGACAGGTCAATGCCGCTCGTGATGATGATGAGCGTCATCGGCAGTGCCATCAGGCCTATTTCCATGATGTTTTCCGTCAGCCCGAACAGCACTTTGGGCTTAACGATCGTGAACTCCTCCATCACGCCAAAGAATGCAATCAGGGCGAGCAGCAGCACAAACAATACTTTCTGATATGTGAACGAGTACCATTTCTTGTTATGCGTTTTGACATCGGTTTTCATTATCTGTTACCCCCCTTGCTCGCTTCGGCGTAAGCTTTCTCCTTGTTCCGGCGCCGCAGGCTGCCGAAATCAACAAACGTCAGAAGCACGGCGCCGATGATGATAATCCCCTGCACAGCGTAGCTGTAATAATCCTGAAGTCCGAACAGTATCATGGCTCTCGTGATCATGGCCAGCAGTATGGCGCCGTACGCCGTACCGATCAGCTTGCCCTTGCCGCCGGCTATGCTGGTGCCGCCCACCACGGTCGCGGTAATGAACATCATCTCCATGCCGTATGTGGAATTCGCCTGAACGATATTCTTTGTCGTGTAAAAGAATATGGAGGTGATGCCGATCAGTACGCCTTCCAGCAGGAACGTCTTCATCACAACGCTGCTGGGGTTCACGCCCACGAGCACCGACGCCTTCGAGTTGCCGCCCACCGCGTATATCTTTTTGATGAAGCGCGAGTATTTCATAATGAACATCATCAGCACAAAAATCGCGAGGCTCAATATAAACGTCAGCGGCAGGAAGCCGAAGAACACCTCTGACCCCAAACCGGTAAAGTTGCGCTGCAGGCCTTCCACCCAGCCGCCGCTCGGCAGCAGTATGAATATCCCGAGGTGAACATTGACCATCGCCAGCGTCGCCACCAGCGAGGGCACTTTAAACTTCGTCACAATGATGCCGTTGATGCCGGCAAATATCACACCGACGGCTATCGCGATGGGAATGTAGACATAAAACGGCATGCCCATCTTGGCAAAGTATGCCGCCGCATATCCGCACATGCCGACGAGAGTTCCCGCGGATATGTCGATGTTACCGGTTATGATGATCAGCGTCAGCGCCGTAGACGCCATCAGCAGGTAGGCAACTTCCTTCAGAAAGGATGTGATTCCGGCTGCCGTTTTGAAATTGGTGAATATGAACAGTATAAAAAAGAATATCAGTACAACCAATCCCAGGGCGTTTTCTCTCGTGAATATCTTCTTGGATATATTGTTTTTGGCTGACTGCTCTGTGTTATTCATTTTGATCTCCTTTCACGCGTCATTGCTTACAGCGCCAGTTTCAGTATTCGTTCCTGCGAGATTTCCCGTTTGTCCAGCTCGCCCACGATTTGTCCCATCTTGGTCACGTATACCCTGTCACTCATGCCAATGATTTCGGGAAGATCGCTGGAGATCATAATGATGGACAAACCTTCCGCAGCCAGCCCGCTCATTATCCTGTGTATTTCCGATTTGGAACCGACGTCCACGCCTCTCGTGGGTTCATCCAGTATCAGTACCTTGGGCAGATTGGCGAGCGCCTTGGCGACCGATACCTTCTGCTGATTGCCGCCGGACAGATTATCGATGATAAAGTCCGCATGCGGCGCTTTAATCGAAAGCTTTTCGACATACTCGTCAGCCAGATCGTTTTCCTTGGCCCTGTTTATGAAACTAAATTTCGACAGCAGCTTCAGAATGGGCATCGATATATTCTCCTTGATGCTCATGTCAATAACCAGGCCTTTTTCCTTCCGGTCTTCGGAAACGTAGACGATGCCCTTTTCCAGCGCCTCGGTATAGTTTTTCAGCCGGATGGGCTGACCTTCGTATAGCACCTCGCCGCTGTCTATCTTCGTGAACCCGACCAGCGCGTGCGCCAGCTCCGTCCGGCCCGAACCCGCCAGACCCGCGATGCCGATGATCTCACCCTTGTTCAGCATCAAAGACATGTTGTCGATCACGCCGGCCTGAGAGATTTTCCTGACCTCCAGCACCGGCCCGCCGATCTCAACATCCACCTTGGGATACAGGTTATCCAGCGTCCGGCCCACCATCCACGATATCAGCTGCGACGTTTCCACGTCCGTCGTTTTGGCCGTCTGAACGTACTCGCCATCGCGTATGACCGTCACGCGGTCCGCGATTTCAAACACCTCTTCCAGCCGGTGGCTGATGTACAGCATGGAAACATTTTCGCTCTTCAGACGGTTGATGATGGAGAACAGCGCCTTCACCTCTTTGTTGGTCAGCGCCGCCGTCGGCTCATCCAGTATGAGTATGTCCGCGTCATACGTCAGCGCCTTTGCGATCTCCACCATCTGCTTGGACGCCACGCCCAGATCCTTGACATAAGCATCGAGGTCCACTTCCATACCCAGCTTTTTAAAGGTTTCCTTCGCCCTTTTGCGCATCGATTTATAGTCTATATAGTTGATAAAACCGAACAGTTTTTTAGTGGTCTCATGGCCGAGAAACATATTCTCCAGCACGGTCATATCCGTGAACAGGCTGGTTTCCTGATAGATGATCGCGATACCCTTCGCGTACGCTTCGTTGGGGTCCTTCATCTTCGTGACTTCCCCGCGCAGCACGATGTCGCCCTCATCCTGATGGTAAACGCCGGTGATGATCTTCATCAGCGTGGACTTGCCTGCGCCGTTTTCGCCCACCACGGCGTGCACTTCCCCCTCCTGCAGCTTCAACTGCATATTGCTCAGCGCTTTGACACCGGGGAAGGATTTGGATATGTTTCTAAGCTCCATTATATCGCCCATATGCTCACACCTCTCCTGCTCACAAATCTCTTACAGTCTTAGTAGGTTCCGTATTCAACGACGGCTTCGTACATGGCAAAGATGTTCTCAACGGGCGTGTCCGGCTGAATGTTGTGCGCCGGGGCCAGAATGTATCCGCCGCCCGCTCCCGCCTGGCTGATTCTCAGTTTGACCTCGTTCTTCACATCCTCCGCGCTGCCGTTGGGCAAAATGCCCTGCACGTCCACGCCGCCGAAGAACGCGATATCCTTGCCGTACTCCTTTTTCAGCGCCCCCAGGTCCATTCCCGTGGCCAGCGGCTGAATGGGATTAAGTACGTCGATGCCCGCGTCGATCAGGTCCGGGATGACGGCGGTGATCGCCCCGCAAGAATGGTACGCGACGGTCACATTGCTGTTCTTTGCCTTGATGGCTTCGATGATCTTCCTCAGCCTCGGCTTGAAATATTTCCGGTATATATCCGGGCTCATCATCATGTTGCTCTGGGTCCCCACATCGTCTCCAAGCCAGATCATGTCGCAGCCGATATCGACAAGCTTTTCCGCGATGCTCATGTTAAAATTCAAGCATTTGTCCAGCAGCGCCTCAATGTAGGCCTCGCCCATGAAAAGCCCGCAGAGGAAATCCTCCAGCCCCATCAGGTTCCAGGCCAGCTCAAACACGGTCGCTTCCAGATCACCGACGATCGCGAAATCCTGCCCATACTTTTTGATATTTTCCAACGCCAGCGTAAACCTCTGCGGGGCAAGTGGGTCCGGAAAGCGGTAGTTCTCGATATCCTTCACATCCGCCGCGTTGGCCAGCGGCCTTGTGACCGCTTCGGAATACAACCCTACCGTCTTGTACTCGATTCCAAATTCGTCTACCACCAGGCCGTTGCCCAGCGTCCTCGTCGGCGTTTCCCGCAGCGCGCCCACGCCCACCGCGTCATTGCCCAGCCGGTTCAATATCTCTACATGAGATATTCTGGTCGACAAAAATGAGTCCTCAGCTTCAAACGGAAGGTCAAACAGCCTGCCCAGCTTTTCTGCAATCTGCGGCGTCAGGTTCGCAAATACGGGGACTCTGTCGGGTTGACCATTCTTCATCGCGGCAATGAATCTTTCTTTTCTCGTCATGATACATCTCCCAATGTTATCGCTATCATTTTTTAATACAAATTAATTTCGTTGAGTAAAAGCGTTTCAGGGGTCAAGCTAATTTTAAGGTTGATTGTCTTACTACCAGTTCAGAGTTTATATACATTGTGCTGTTCTTCTCATCATTTTCAATGAGATTGATGAGCTTTTCTGCCGCCTTATACCCAATTTCATATCGGGGCTGCTTCACTGTTGTCAGCTGCGGATACAGGCTTTCTCCGATATCCAGCCCGTCTTGACCGATCACGGAGAGGTCTTCAGGCACTCTCAAGCCGCATTCGATGGCCCCGTTTATCACACCGATAGCCATCTGGTCATTCTGGGCGTAGATCGCCGTCGGCCGGTCCTCGGTGTCCAGAAACCGCATCATTCCTTCCCGGCCGCCGATCATCTTCATGATCGCTTCCTTGCCGCTCATGATGCCTCTGTTGGCGCCGCCTTCCGCCTCCATCATATACTTTTGGTTCACTTCCAAGCCACAGTCCTTCATGGCCTTCAGATAACCTTCCAGACGCTGATTCCATATGGAAAACTGGAAGGTATGGTCATACGCCAGATCCTTTTTCTGCTCGTTAAACGCCAGACCGCCATGCACTATCCCGATATTTCTGTGTCCCGTATCGATCAGGTGTTTTGTCGCGATATAGGCGCCTTCCTTTTGATCCAGAAGCATGTTCGTCACGTTGACAAGCGGTTTTTCGTTATCGATATATATGCATCTGATGCCCGCATTATCCAGGTCCATAGCCTGGCGCACCGTGATGTTCAGATGATGGAATATGATGCCGTCGACCATCTTATCCTTGAGTATCTCGATGTATTCCTCTTCCTTGTGCTTGGCATTGGCGTTGCAAAGTATAACATTGTAGCCTTTGACATAGCACGCATCCTCCACGCCCTGCACCACCGTCGGATGATATGGGTTGGATATGCTCGCGATCACATGGGCTATCGTATGGGAACGCTTCGTGACCAGCCCTCTGGCCATCAGATTCGGCCGGTAACTCAGGTCTTTGATGACGTCAAGGACCCGCGTCCTCGTTTCTTCCCTGACCTGCTCCGGACAGTTGATCACCCTTGACACAGTCATCCTAGAAACGCCAGCTCTATTCGCTACTTCATCCATCGTTACCATGTCAAGCCCGCCCCTGATTAATGTTATCGCTATCAATATTCGGTACTATTTCACAATATTAATGTCGTTTTTTCAATTTTTTTATATATTAATGACGTTTTCCGGGGTTTTTTATGTTATCGCTATCATTTTGATATGTATCATTTCGACACGTTTTTAAAATTCCCTGCCTGGACTCCAAACTTTTTTTACATTTTTTCATCCAATAGTTGCACGAAGCTCTGACGCCGCTTGCTGGATACTCATGTTCTTCATAAACAAGCCTGATGTGCCCGCAACAAAAATATCCGCTCCGGCGCCGCGCATGATCCTCGCATTCTCAAAGCTCACGTTTCCGTCCACCTGTATTTTGATATCGGGACGGCCTCTTTTCAGCAGATAATCCTTGACTCTGCCGATCTTGTCAACGGTCTGTTTAACGAGCTTCTGCCCCGCAAACCCCGGGTTCACGGTCATGACCAATACAAAATCGATATCCTCCACTATCTCTTCGATAGCGTTCACCGGCGTTCCGGGGTTCAGCGCCACGCCGGGGTGTGCGCCCGCTTCCCGTATGCCCGCCAGCACCCGTTGCAAGTGGCAGGCCGCCTCGTAGTGGACGGACACATAGTCCCCCGGGCACAGCTCGAAGCAGCGCAGCTTGTCTTCCGGCCGCTCCACCATCAGATGGATGTCATAGGTGATGTCGGTGTGCGCTCTCAGGCCGTTCAGAAAGCACGGCCCCAGCGCGTAATTCGGCACAAAGGCGCCGTCCATGATATCAAAATGCAGATACTCGATGCCCGCTTCCTTTAAAGCCTGCAGGTCGCCGCGTATGTCCAGAAAATTCGCGCACATCATCGAGGCGGAAATCTCAGCAGCCATACAATATCCCTCCCCGTTTTTGTCAAGGCTTCACGATGATCCGCATGCCGCTGTGGCTCTCCGCCGCCTCGAACGCCCGAGCCACGTCATCCAGCGGAAACAAATCCGATATGAACGGCCGGACGTCGATGGTGCCCGATGCGATCAATTCGATAGCTTTGAGATGGTGTATCGGCATCGCCCCGTGCGCGCCGGTGATGAAAAGCTCCTTATAATGGATAACGTTGGTATCCAGCACCACGTCGGACTTATCCTTGGGCAGCCCGCCAAAGAAGTTGACGCGTGCGCGGTTTTTGGCCATCGCGATCGCGTCCTGCTGTGCCGCGGGCGACGGGCACGCGGTAAATATCACATCCGCTCCGAGCCCATGCGTTTCCTCCAGCACGCGTTTCACCGCGTCTTCCTCGCCCGAGCATACGAACACATCGGCATTCACCGTCTTCATCGCCATCTCCAGCCGCGCCATTGAGCGCTGCACGAGTATCACCTTGCTGGCCCCCATCTTTTTGGCGACCTCCACGATCATGCAGCCGATAGGCCCTGCGCCGATGATCACCACCACGTCGCCCAGCTTCACCGGAGAAAGCTCCAGCGCATTGAGCACGCAGCCCAAGGGCTCGGCCAGCGCCGCCTGCTCAAAGCTCATATGGTCGGGTATCTTGTGCACCGGCCCGTAATTCACCACGATGCGGTTCAGCGGTATATACTCCGCGAAGCCGCCCTGAAACTGATAGCCCATGGCGTAGTTAATCTGGCAGTTGTTGCCGATGCCCGCTTCGCAGAAAGCGCACTCGCCGCAGGGAACATCCGCGCCGATCGCGACCCGGTCGCCCACGGCAAACCGGCTGACATTTTTGCCGACCTCGGCCACCTCGCCGGATATCTCGTGCCCGATTATCGCCGGATACTGCACCCGGCTGTTGCCCGAATGGAATATACGGATATCCGAGCCGCATACGGCGCAGGCCTTTACCTTCACCAGCACGCCGTTGTCGTCGATCACCGGCTTTTCCACCTCTTGAACGGACATTATATTAAGCCCTTCCACCACTGCTGCTTTCATGAATACACTCCTTTTTTGCTTATTCGTTGATAAACATCACTTTATTGAAGAATTCCGTCCTGTCCTTCATCATCGCAAACGCCACCCCGCACTCGTCCAAACCGAAGCGGTGCGTGATGAACGGCTTGACGTTCAGCCGGCCAGACGCCATGGCTTCCAGCGCAATCTGCCAGTCATTTTTCTTTTGTGTATAGCTTGAGTTCCATGTCCCGAATACGTTCAGCTGTTTTCTGAGTATCTCCCAGTAATCCTTCTGGGCCAGCGGCATATCCCCTATTGGATTGCCCATCAGCACAACCTTTCCCTGCGGCTTGGCGCATTTCAGGCAGCCCGCGTACGCGGAGGCCGCTCCCGCGCCTTCCACGCAGATATCGGCCCCCCTGCCGCCGGTGACTTCACCGACATACGCCGCATAATCCGTTTGGAGGCTGTTGACCGCATACCGGTACCCCAGCTTGAGCGCAAAATCGATCTTGCTCTGATCGATGTCCAGCAGTATAACCTTCAACGCCCCCAGCGCCTTGGCGAACTCCGCCAGCATCAGGCCGATGGGCCCGGCGCCGAACACGGCCACCGTGTCGCCCAGCGTGACGCCCGCCCGGTCCAGCGCGTGCAAAGAAACCGCCGCGGGCTCCGCCATCGCCGCTTCTTCATAGGATATGCGCTCGTCCGCTAAGATCAGGTTCCATGTGGGAACAGCGATGTATTCCGCAAACCCACCGTCACACCGCGACCCGAAATAATTGTAATTCCGGCAGGAGGCGTATTCCCCCACCTCGCACATATCGCATTGTCTGCAGGGGAGCAGCGGAAACACCGCCGCCTTTTTGCCGATGTATGATTCCGGAACGTTTTCTCCGATACCGACAACTTCGCCCGCGAACTCATGCCCCGGTATCGTGGGAAAATGGTATGTCCCCTTGGTAAACACCCGGGCCATATCCGACCCGCAGATACCGGACGCGCGGATCTTCAGCAGCACTTCGCCTGCGCGCGGCGCCGGCGTTGCCACTTCCTCATAGCGCAGGTCCCCCACGGTATGCAGCACACACGCTTTCATACGATCACCTTCTTCATCAATCGGCCACATAGGGGCGCCAGTACTCGACCGACTCCTTGAGATCCTGTATGACCTTAAACTCGGTATCGTAGTGCTCTCGGTGAGATATCTCAAATGCCATCAGCGCGTCCGTCGCGCCGGATTTCTCAAGCGCCTGCATCATCAGCTCCGCCTTGATGATGCCCGTCTCATTGCACTCCTTTGTAAACGGGGAGTGATTCGATTTGTTCAGCACCGTCTGCTGCAGGTGAATCATCGGCGAATCCATCCCCAGCTGTTCGATCCACGGATACGGATCCCGCTCAGCCGGGTGCGGCGCGTGCCCGATGTCCAGGCACACCTTCATGGGCACTCCGCTGTTCGCGTTGACCATCTCCATCAGCTGCCTGCATTCACCCACCGTATTGCCCATCTCGCGCGGCACGCTCATCGGCTCGAACAGCAGGTATTCAAAGCCCAGCTCCTTCGCATAAAACGAGAGCTCCTGCCATCCCTTCACAGCCTCTTCAATGATAAACGCCCGTCTGGACGGCTCGTTGTAATCCGCAAAGGACATGGAGGCAAAATGCGAGCCGCATATTTTGCAGCCCAGCTGCGCCGCCATGCCGAAGAATCTTTTGAACCAGCCGATGTAGTATCTTCTCATGTCGGCGTCGTGGTGCGTCAAATGCGGCGTTCTGGTCAGCGCAGACGTAAAGCAGGCCTCCGCCTTGATGTCATACTCATTTAACAGACTCTTGAGTTTTGCAATCAGCTTTTGGAGATAATCTTCCGGCCAGTCCGGGTTCAGTATGTCCGCGACGATGGATACGTAACCAAGGCCCAGCTCCTCCCTGACGAGTTTCGTCCAAACCTCCGGCTCCTGATATCTGCTCCTGACAAACCCCAAATCAATGCCCAGTCTGAAAGCCATCGTTTTACCCTCCGTTATATTGCATACGTCCGCTCGTGTGCTATAATTATATAGCTCATGCGCATTTGTGTATAGTCCGTCGATAATGTTGCGCATTTTGCGCATCTGGCAGCAATTTCGATCATCTTCGCGCAGTACAGGAGGTATCCATATGTTTTCCGATGAGAGAAGACAGCAGATCATTGACATCATCAAGCAGCAGAAGTTTATCAACGTTCCCGCGCTGGCGCAGAAGTTTTATACAAGCGAGGCGACTATCCGGCGCGACCTCGACAAGCTGAAAAAAACGGGGCTGCTCAAAAGAACGTACGGCGGCGCGGTGCTAATCGAGGGCATAGACTCGGAAATACCGCTGGCCGTTCGCGAGGAGGAGCGGACCGCGGAAAAGGAGCTGATTGCGAAGGCGGCGTCAGCACTGATCCGCGAAGACGATGTGATCATCATCGATTCATCCAGCACCTGCGCCAAGCTCGTGCCCTTCCTTTCTCACCGAAAGCCCAAAACCGTGATCACCAACAGCCCCAAAACGGCCATGCAGCTGTCCGGCAACAGCCGGATAAGCATATACAGCACGGGCGGCTTTTTGCGAACCCACTCACTTTCCTACGTCGGGGAAGCGGCCCGGAACATGATCTCCTCGCTCTATGTGGACACCCTGTTTTTCTCATGCCGTGGCGCTTCCATCAGCATGGGTCTTTTAGACCCCAGCGAGGAAGAAGCGGAGTTAAAGCGCGTGATGCTCAAGCACGCCGGCACAAGGGTGGTGATGCTGGACTCTACCAAAATGAAGCAGAGCGGGTTTGCGCGCATCGGCGACTTCTCCGATATTGATTATCTCGTAACCGAGGAGCGGCTGAGCGACGAATGGACAGAGCATCTGAACAGGTGCCGCGTGCAGATCATCTATCCGGACTGATCAGTTTCCCGCTCTTATAATGGCTGCACCCCCGGCGGCCTTTGTTATCTTCCCCTGCAATAACTGCTCATTTAACCTTTTGAATCCACAATTTTTTGAGTATTTCTTTCCGCATCTATATTGACAAAACCCCTATTTCGCGCAATAATAACACCGTTATGTTTTTTAACGTTGTTATTTTTATTAACAGCGTTATCATATAATGCATGGGAGGCAAACCTTTGGCAAGAGAAGATCAGAAAATGCGCAGCGACAGCGTCCGTCAGGCGATACTCGACACCGCCCTTCAGATCGGTCTGGAGGAGGGCTTTGAAGCCATCTCCGTCCGCAAGATCATTGGCAGGATGAAATATTCCACCGGCATCGTCTATCACCACTTCAAAGACAAGCAGGAGATCATCGACGCTATCGAAGCGTCGGAGACCGCCAAATTCTACGGCGTCATCTCGCAGCTGGCGGACGATTCGGCGGACGTCATCACCAACATGCTCACGGTGTTCCGGCGGTCCACGCAGCTTGCCTTTGAGGAGCCGGAAAAATACAATCTGATCGTGCTGCACAAATACAGCCGGCATCAGCCCAGCCCCTCTCCGTGGGTCTCGCGCATCGCAGCAAATCTAGAAAGAGAGATGCAGGCCGGACGCATCAGAAGAATGGACCCGCAACATGCCGCTTTCTCCGTCTGGAGCTCGTTTCTGGGGTTCAACCTGATGATCTCCCGCATGCAAGGGCTCACGCCGGAGCAGGCAGATGAGATGTTTCAGGTACAATCCGAGATCATTATTAAAGGAGTTTTAAATAAATGAAAAGAACAAGCGTCATCTACGCCACCAAAACAAAGCATTCGCAGAAAATCGGGAACGCCGTGGCCGCCGCGCTGGGCGTTCCGGCGCGAAACGTACTGGACCACCCGAATGTTAGCGAAGCCGATATGCTCTTCATCGTGGGCGGCATCTACGGCGGCGAAAGCCTGCCTGAACTGCTGGAATACGTGTCGGGCCTCACCGCACACCAGGTAAAAAGCGCGGCGCTCATCACCTCCTGCGCATCCGGCAAGCAGGGCCAGAACAGCGTCCGCAGCCGGCTCCAAAGCGCCGGCATCCCCGTCGCCGACGAGTTTATCTGCTCCGGCAGTTTTCTGTTCGTTCATGCCGGTCATCCCAACAAAGCTGAGCTGCAAAACGCCACGGCCTTTGCCGTCCGGTTGGCTGGTCAGGAGGGTTGACGATGAAAAAAGCCCTTATTATCGCCGGCATCGTTATCGGCGTCATACTGGTTATCGGCGCCGTCGGTTTTTTGCTGATGTCCAATTCGGCGAAAAACGCACTCGCTTCTCTGGTTTATGAGGATATCGATATGTCCCGCGCGGCGGACGGAACATTCGAAGGCTCAGCAGACTCCGGTCTCGTCAGCGTCAAAGTGGCCGTCACCGTGCAGGATCATACCATCAGCCGCATCGACATACTCGAGCACAAGAATGGCAAAGGCGCGCCAGCCGAAGCCATCACACAGGATATGACGGCAGCCAATACCTATGATGTGGACGCCATCAGCGGCGCGACACTGTCCAGCGAGACCATCAAAAGTGCCGTCAGCCGGGCGCTGAAAGCCAGCTGCACGGAATAGCGCAGCAGGAGGGTTTATGATCACGATCATCGCACACGAAGGAAATAGCAAAATAGGAGCTGAACTGCATCAGGCGTTGCTGGACAAGGGCGTGGAAGCGGATTATATCCCGTTGGATAATGTGGACGTGAAGCCTTGCGTCAACTGCGGCAGCTGCTCGAACAAAACCGATGGCCGCTGCGTCGTGCGCGACGACGGCGACTGGATATACCCCAAGGTCGTCCGCTCCGACGCGCTGGTGTTCGTCACCCCCGTCGTGTTCGGCGGCTATTCGTTCAAACTCAAGCGCGTGCTCGACAAGTTCGGTCTGTTCATGGACCGCCGCTACTTCGTCGTGAACGGCGAGCTGGCCAAGGGCGGCCTGCTGGGCCGCACGTTTAAATGCTTCGCCGTGGGCGTCAGCGAAAGGGATGACACAGCCGAGAATGCCGCGTTCAAACAGCTGTTCCGCGAGCTGCTCACCATCACGCGGGGCGCGGGCCAGGCCTATGTCACCAGCCCTTCGCTGTCGCCGGAAATGAAACACGATATTCTCTCGGAGGTCGCAAACGCATGAAACGCTTTGCTCTTATCAATCTCAGCCCCCGCAAGGAGGGCGCCAGCATGACGCTGCTGAACCTTTGCCGGGAGCATCTCGAATCCCGCGGTCATGCCGTCACGCTCACGCACCTTTACCCCAGCCTCAAAAACCCCGCCGCACTTTTCGACGCCGTAAACGAAGCGGATATTCTGGTGCTGTGCGGGCCATGCTACATCAACACCTACCCCGCCGACACCACATGGCTGCTGCAGGAGCTGGCCGCACGTCCGCAGTTGCTGCACGGGCAGGATATTTACGGCATCATACAGGGTGGCATGCCCACCGCGCACACCCACGCGTCCGGCCTGTCCATGCTGCAGATATTCGCGTCCCAGTACGGCCTTCATTACAAAGGCGGTTTCGTGATGGGAATGGGCGCAATGCTGAACGGCCAGCCATTGACCAAACTGTTCAACGCCAAAGCCGTGATTCGCCAGCTCGATGTGTTTTTCGGTCATGTGGAAAAAGGCGAAGTCTCGCCGCCCACGGTATACGAAGCCGCGCAACTCAAATGGTCCCCACTCAAATACCGGATGATGTCGGCCATGATCAACAGGATGATGGTCAAGGATTTCAAATCACGCGGCATCGACATTACCCAACCCAGCGCTTACCTGTAAAATTTGCCGTATCGGTTCCTGTTATGGCTGGTTTTAGAGCCAATATCGATAAAGAACTAAGACCGACCGCGGAGGCGATGCCTCCACACCACCGCTCAAGGGATTCATCCCTTGAGAATCCCATTAGAAAAGTGCCTTCGCGAGGCATTTTTCGTGAATACGGTCTATGCACGCTCCGGCAGCAGCAGTATGTCCTTCTGAACGGGCGTGTAGAACAATCGCGGGATTTCCTCCCTTTCCTGCGTCTGCCCCAATATCCACATCAGCTTGGTCACCGCCGCCTCCGGCGTCATGTCCCGTGCCTCCAGCACGTCGAGCTTCCGCTTCAAGCCCAGCCCCACCTCATACAGATCGAGGTCCACGCCCTCGTGCGCCACCTGTGTGGACATCGCCAGCACCCTCCCCGACGCCGTCCAGTCCTCCACCGCTTCCATAAACCCCTCTCCGTCGCCGCCGGGTATCCCGCCCACGCCGAAGGATTCGATCACCAGCGCGCGATAGTCCCGCTTCAGATAGGAGATGATGTCCGCCTTCATGCCGGGAACCAGCTTCAGTACAAACACGCCCGGCTCCATCTGCCGGTAAATCTTGGGCGTCATCCCCTCCGTCTTTTCGCTGATAAAGTAGATGATGCGCCCGTCCCTGATGCGCGCCACCTCGGGGAAGTCGATGCTGGAAAACGAGTTGTAGCTCTTCGTCCGCGTTTTGCGCGCCCGCGTCCCCAGTATCACCCTCCCATCGAACACCAGATGCACGCCGCACGCCTCGTCGTTCGCCGCATAGAGAAAGGCGTCGGCCATGTTGGTGACCGCATCCGTTTCCCGCATGCCGATCGGCTTTTGCGCACCCGTCAGCACCACCGGCTTGGGGCTGTCCTGCACCAGATACGACAGCGCCGCCGCTGTGTAGGCCATCGTATCGGTACCGTGCGTGATCACGAAGCCGTCGTACGCATCGTAGTTATCCCGTATGCAGGCCGCTATAGCGCACCAGTGTGCATGATGGATGTGCGTGCTGTCCAGATTGAAAAGCTGGAGCGTTTCCGCACGACAGATTTCCCGTATTTCGGGCACATAGTCCAGCATCTCCGCAGCGGATATCTGCGGCGCGAGCCCGCTGTTTGTTTGTTTTGAAGCGATTGTCCCGCCGGTTGCTATCAGCAATATCTTTTTCATGCTATCCCTTCACAGGCATCAGTTACTTATAGTATTCTGTGCTTTATTCCCATAATATAAAGATAAAGCTTTTTTAGGGCATGCAACAAATATGCTTCCAAACAAAAAAACCGGAGTCCTTTCGGAACGCCGGCCCATATCCATTTATTCACACCCGTCTGTTGAACCGGATCAAAAACCCTGCCGATACAATGGACGCCACGCAGAACACCACGAGAAGCGTCTTAAATATGTCGTTTCCCAAAAAGTTCATGCCGGGGTTATATATATCCACCACAAAGAACGTGAGCATCATCAGCGATATAATGATGCAGATGTGCGGTATCAGCTTTCTTAACATCAGTAGCCTCCTTTATCGTCCGCGATGTAGAGTATGTCGCTGGTTTGGCGTCCGCCTTCATACGGTTCGTTCACCGTTTTCCCCAGAAAAACCATCTCGGAGGTTTTGCCGCCGTCCATGTTGTAAGCCACTTTGCAGCCCATGTCATAGAGTATCTGCGACATCTCTGCCAGCGTAAAACCGTCTGTGGGCTGGGGAGAGCGCCCGTCCGCCACCACAAAGCAGTAGTGTCCCGGTTCAAAGTAACCCACCGCCGTACGAGGGTTTGCCGCCGCTATACGGCTGGTGGTGTTGAATTCTGTCATCGGCTGTCCGTCCTTCAAAAGCATGGGGCCGAACGTCCATACCTGCCATACGCCTTCAGCTTCGATCTTCTCCAAATCAAACTCCTCCGGAGAGAACGTCTGCATAGTCCCGTCATAGTTTAATACCAGCAGGTCCGAATCATGCATCTTATCGCGCTGCATCACGCCGTTGCGCACCACCACGCCCTCATTCTTGGTGCAGAAATCGCCGTTGACGCCGATAATGCCTCCCACATACTCCAGAATGTCCTTGGTTCTGTCGATGTATCCGAACGTGTTCTCATTCCCGAACGCGGTGCGGAAATACTGATAATCCTTGATGTACACATCCGCCACATAATATGAAACCTTGTTCAGCTCCTTATGCTCAATCGACACGCTGATGTTGCCGCTCTTGTACGAGGTTTCGTCCTGCAGCACCTCGCCGTCCGTGAACACGCCGGGGAAGTTCATTCCCCACGCGGTGCCGTCCGGCGTGGGCGTGGGCTCCGGCTCCTCGGTCGCTACCGGCTCCGCGGGCAGGCTTTCCGTTGGCGCGGGCGTCGCCGCAGCAGTCTGCGTCGGGCGGGGCAGCTCCGTCTCGTTGCCGCTCATGTCGCGCGGCAATATCACGTAATACAGCGAGAATGCCAGCAGCAGCAGCGCCGCAATCACCACATCGATCACGATCACCCACACGATGGGGATCTTCTTTTTCATGCCGCCCGTCTCGTCCGATCCGCCGTCGTGATTACCTCTCTTATTTCGTGCTTTCTTATATCTTTTTTCGTTATCCACATCCAGGCTCCAGTCATCCTCATCATCGATGTCGTCACTGTCCCAATCCCCATTCGACTCCGTTCCTGATCGGTTATCCCCAGCCTGAGCACCTTTGTCCGTTTCATTCCCCGCCCGGATATCAGCATTCTTTGCCGCTGCGTCTGGCCCCATATAAGCCGCAGCCATCAAGCCGGCGGCGGACCGCTCCATCTTTACTTCGGGAGTGTTTTCTGCTGCCCCCGCTTCGGAGACCTCGACTGCCACGGCAGCAGGCACTGCTTCTGCCGCCTGCGTGTCTGCAACGGCAGGTGCCGCTTCTGCGGTCTTCGTTTCCACGGGAACAGGTACCGCTTCTATAACCTGCTCTTCCACAGCAACAGCTGCAGATTCCGCAGCCTGCGTTTCCTCCGCCTCAACAGGTACGGCTGATGCCTGAATTTCCTCAGACAGCATGTCCTCCCGCTTTGCGCGCATTGGTCTGGCTGCCTCTTGACGAACAGTTTCGCCGCTCTTGGACGCTTTTCTAATACCCTCAGTCTGCAAGGCATTGTTCAAGCCGCCGTCATCCGGAGCCTGGCTCTTTCGCACGGCGGCATCATTCCGTTGATGAGCCGGAGCCTTCGCGTTCGTTTTCACTGCGACATCCTTATTTACGCCGCTACGCGCCGCGTTAATTTTAACGCCGCTGCCCTGGACCTCTCCAGATCTGGCCTCCCTGCCCGGTCTCCCCTCGCTCTTTTTAACGCCGCTTTTTACTGTTCCCGACGCGGGCTTCCTGCCCGGCCGGTCATCCTCTGTATCAAAATAATTTTTTACCTTCATTTATATACGCAGCCGTCCCGTCAAAGTGTTTGCTAACCCGCCCTCCATCCTGAAAATGCGCTGAACGCCGGACAAAAAAGCGCTTGCCTCTATATAATGCTCAATTTCCTTTGACTTGTAAAGCCCCATTATAAAGTTTAACTGATATACAGTAACCGCGTGCGTTAAATGAGGTTCGAGACGACCGTCGATTGTAACGTTCTAGACTGTCATTTATCTCCAATATATACAATATCGCTGGTCCCCCTGCCGCCCTTGTACGGCTGGTTGACGAACTTGCCCTGAAAAGACATTTCGGAGGACTGCCCCCCGTCCAGGTTGAACGCCGCCTTGCAGCCCAAATCATAGAAAAGCTGCGACATCTCTTTCAAGGTGTATCCGTCCGAATATCCCGGCTGCCGCCCGTCCACCACCACAAAGCAGTAGTGTCCCGGCTCGTAATACCCGATAGCCGTGCGCGGGTTCTTTGGGTTCAGCGTACTGTTGAAGGTCTCCATCGGCTGTCCGCCGTCCAGCAGCATGGGTCCAAACGTCCACACCTGCCACACACCCTTTTCCGTCAGGCTGTCCAAGTCCATCTCCTCCGCGCTGAACGTCTCCATACTGCCGTCGTTATACATCACCAGAGAATCCTTGTACACCTCGTCGCGGTATAGAACGCCGTTGCGTACCACGGGCCCGGCGTTGCTGCCGCTGTAGTCCCCGTTTATGGCGAGCACAGCGTCGTTCTCCTCAGCGATCACATCGGTTGCGTCGTGAATGCCGCTCCCGAACGTTCCCTTCGCGAACGCCGTTTTCAAATACTTCATGTCCGCCAGATAGATGTCCGCCACATAATACGTTGCGCCGTCCCTCTGTGCCTTTTCAATATTCACGCTGATGTTGGCGCTTCTATAGGAGTTTGCTGTTTTCTCCACTTCACCGTTTGTGAACTTGCCCGCAAATTTCTCCGTCCAATTCTGAGCAGCCTGTGTGTCCGTCAGCGTGTCCGAACTGCCGAGCATAACGGTATCCGTATTCTCTGCCTGCTTCCGGCCAGCCAGTTGCTGCGCTCCCCGGCTCAAATTCCGCGGCAGCAGGAAATAGTAGAGTGCAAATACATTCAGTAGCAGCGCCGCGATCAGAATATCCGCAATGATGACCTTTGCCAGAGATGCCTTTTTATTTGAACCGCCTTCCGGCCCGCGTCCATAACCTGCAGGCAGTCTTCTCACCGCAGCTGTCTGGCCGGCCTGAGTGTTTGTCCTGTCATAGATGTCCATTTTAACCCGCCTTTTGCGTTAAACTCACCACCCTCTGATGCTAAGTATCTCTCATTCATATGAGAAACATGAAAGCGCGGAATTAGAATTTGGTTAGAAAATCGGCGCCCCCCTTTTTCTAACCAAATTCTTACCTGCTTATACTGTACTTTAAGCGGGAAATACTTTAGTATTTAATATAGAAAAATTTGCGGCCAACGGCGGTAATTCAAGTGCAGAAGATTCTTATTATCGAAGACGAACCCAGCATCATCTCCTTCCTCGAGCCGGAGCTTCGGCACGAGGGTTTCGACGTGTCCTGCGCCACAGACGGCAAAACCGGCCTTGAGCTGTTCGAGCAGGGCGGCGCAGACCTAGTGCTGCTGGACATTATGCTCCCCGGCATGAACGGCCTGTCGGTGCTGCGGCGCATCCGCAGCGTCTCCGATGTGCCCGTTATCATATTATCGGCGCGCGGCGACACCACCGACAAGGTGATCGGACTGGACGGCGGCGCGGATGACTACCTTGCCAAGCCATTCGAAATTGAAGAACTGCTGGCACGCGTCCGCTGCGCCCTCCGCAAGCAAAAGCGCATACAGGGTGACGTGCTAACCTTCCGCGACATATCGCTGAACGTGTCCGCCCGCCTCGTCACCGTGGGTGTCGCCTCCGTTGATCTGACAGCGCGCGAATTTGACCTGCTGATGTACCTGATGCAGAATGTGAACCATGCGCTCACGCGCGAACAGATATTGAACAGCGTCTGGGGTTACGACTTTTACGGCGACACCAAGGTGGTGGACGTCTACATCCGCTATCTGCGCAACAAGTTGGACGAACCCTTTTCAGCGAATTACATCACCACCGTCCGCGGTGTAGGCTACATGTTGAGAGATGAAACGCTATGAACAAAATGGCCGAAACAAAAAAAAGAATGCCCCTCGTCTGGCGTATGACGCTCTCCAATGCCGTGATGCTTTTCGCGTTGCTGGCTGTGTTCACCTGTGGCTTTGTGGTGGCGATGTTTGGCGAGATCACGCACACGCACGAACGTCATCTCAGCGAAGCGCTGGACGCCATCGAAACCCGGCTGTCCGGAACCGGGAGCCTCTCGTCCGACGTTTTCGATTCCATCCGTCTCAAGAAAGCGGTGCAGTTTGCGGTATACAACCAGAACAACCAATGCCTGTACACCACGGTCAACGGCTTGCCGCCGCATGATACGCTGACCGATATGTCCGCTGCCATCAATTTCAATGGCGAGGATCCTTTGGGTGAAAACACGGAGGATTATGAGTTTACCATCTCTTCCTCGCGCTGGATCACCACCGCCGGTACGCCACTGTATATCCACACGTTCAAGGATGTCACCGAAGAGATGGAGATCGTGGAAAGAATACCTACGCTGGTGGCGATAACGCTGGGCGTCGGGTTGGTGATATGCTTTTTCGCCGGCCGCCTGGTGAGCCGCCGCGTACTCCGCCCCATCAGCCGCATGTCCTCGCAGATACAGGCCATCAGCGCAAGCAGCTTAAGCGAGAGGCTGCCTGAAACCCGCTCATCGGACGAGCTGGAGGAATTGACGCAGTCTTTCAACCGCATGATTGAACGACTGGAACAGTCATTCAGGCGCCAGAAGCAGTTCGTCTCGGACGCCTCTCACGAGCTGCGCACACCTTTAGCCGTGATGCAGGGGCACACCTCCATGCTGCTTCGCTGGGGCAAGGATGACCCCGCCGTATCCGAGCAGTCCCTCAAAACAATGCAGTCGGAAATACGCGGCATGGCGCAGCTGATCGACCGGCTGCTGATACTTGCCCGCAACGACGACGACACCAGCTCCCATCTGCACAAGGAGCACATCCCCGCCCGTGCGTTTTTACAGGAAGCGGCGGATGAACTCCTGCTCCTCCACCCTGAAGCGCACGTGGATATCCGCTGCACAGCCGGGACTATATATGCGGACAGGTCCGCGCTGCAGCAGGTGTTGCGCATATTGCTGGACAACAGCGTCAAATTCTGCCCGCCACCCGCCGCCATCACGATGTCCGCTGAAGTCTGTCCGGACGGCGTGCTGCTCACCGTGGCGGATGAAGGCCCCGGCATCGACGTAGACAATCTCCCCTATGTATTTGACCGTTTCTACCGCGCAGATCATTCGCGTACCAAAAACACCGGCGGCACCGGCCTTGGGCTTGCCATAGCGAAAAGTATTGTGGAGTCACACGGCGGCGCCATCGATGTACAGAGTCAAAAAGGCGCCGGCACCGTCATCTGCATATGGCTGAAAAACGCATGAGTAAACATTCTCTTGAAGTTTATTAGCTCATAAAAACAACAGAAATAATGGTCTTTGGTGAATTCTACTGCCCTTTTTACCGCAAACTCCTTGATTTATGTTATATAATGGTATAAGCTGACCTATGAGTATATAGAGTGGGGGATTGGGAGATGGCAGGGCATGTAATATAGATTATTACATGCCCTGCTTGGGGCTAGAGCTTAAAACTGTTCTACAGGATGCAATTGGTTAAAAACTTTTATTTATATACCCCTATCGGACATAAAGACAATATTTCTTATAGAAACGTTGCACATTTTTCAAAAAATTCTTCTGAAACTATAATTAATTAAATTAATATGTTATATTGTGTTTGGACACGACGTTATTATTCGTAAGGTAACTTAAACATGATGAGCTTTTTGGCCGATAAAAAAGACAATATTGAAGACAAGCCTGTTATTCTGTTTATTTACGAAAATTATAGGAATCTTATGTTTCGGGTTGCCAAGTCCATCGTTGGTGAGAATCATCTTGCTGAAGACGTTGTTCAGGAAGCATTCGAAAGAATCATCAAGAAAATAGACCTCATCAAAAAGGTTAAATACAATGCTTTGAGAAGCTATACCATTCTGATTGTAAAGAGTATTGCTTATAATCTGGTTACCAGAGAGAATAAATGCAAGACCGTTCCCTTTGACGATTTTTCCGGCATATCGGATATGGGTGATTTAACGATAGAGGATATCACCATACAAAACGAACTGGTCGACAGCATTAAAGAAAGCCTGGACGAAATCGGCGTATCCTATGCGACACCCATGATTCTTCGATATTACTACGGTTTCAGCGACAAGGAGACGGCAGAGCTGTTGGATATAAAATCTGCCGGAACGGTCCGGTCGCTATGCTTCAGAGGCAAGCGCTTGATACTGGAGAAGATTGAAAGGGCAGGTAGGCTCAATGACTAAATCGGGCAATACCAGAAATGATGAAATCGTTAATCAGCTGGATGATGATATCTTTATCGCATTGTTCAGAAAGGGCGCTTACGGGTATCTTGAGGATGGCTTATCCGATGATCAGTGCGATCCCGGCGATACCCTTTCTGCCAGCAGCGAAAAAAGAATCATGCAGCTTGTCAAAAAAGAGATCCACAGAGAGCAAGCGGGAAAGTCTATCAGAACGCTGACGAAAGTCGCCGCTATTTTTCTCATTGTGCTGGCGGTCTGTGCCGTTACCATTGTGAGCGTTGAAGCTTTTCGCGTACCCGTCTTTAATTTGTTCGTTAATACCAATGATGAATCGACGGATATCATTGTAAGTGATGAGCCGAATATTGAAGACCAAGACTATTTAACGAAATCAATTTACGTACCAGCCGGATATGAACTGACAGATACGAAAGAGCTGGTGGATGCGACCAAATATATCTACTCCAACGCTGAGGGACAATCCATTTTTGTGAGCAGATTAAACCTGGGTAGTTATTTTGGTTTTGATACAGAAGATGCTGAAACCGGGCAGGTGGATATTAACGGATCTCAGGCTCTGTATTCAATCAATAAAGGATTTGTCTCCCTTTCCTTCAAAACGGATGAATACGCTTATTTGATTCAGGCCCCGGTAGAATTATCGGAAGTGGTCAAAATCGCAGAAAGTATATACTGAGTCATATTAACTGCAACGATCCGCCTTTCATAATTGTCTATGAATCGACAATATATTTTGAAAGGTGGTTGAATTATGTTTAAGAAAATCCTATGTTTGTTACTGACGGTCGTTCTTTTATGCGCGTTCCCTGTTGCCGGTTTAGCTTCTGACATCGAAGAACCCAGTGAAAGCGCCGATGGAGACATGGGTATACTCATGACGTATATCAGCTCTTATTATTACAATCTCAGCATCAATTCAAGCGGTCTGGCATCTTGTGGTGCCGACGTCACTGCATACCCGGGCACGGACAAAGTCATGATTTCAATGTATCTGCAAAAATATGACGGCGGCTGGAGCACGGTGCAGCACTGGACGAAAGAAGCCGCCGGCACCTATGTATCGTTAGTTAAAAGCTACTATGTTTCCAGTGGATATAATTATCGCATATTGGTTTACTTCTATGCCTATGAGGGAACGGCAGTGGAAAGCCTGAGCCGGACAGATACTCAATACTATTGATCTTAAATCGCACGCTCAGGATTACCAGCACTTGGAATCCTGAGCAATGCTCTGAGCTAACAAAAAAAGCGGCTGCAGGTTATGGGAACTATGTGCCGCATAACCTGCAAGGCCGCCTCAGGGTACTGAACGGTCCGCTTCAGGATGTTGCCCTTAAGCGGTGGTATGGAACCTAAGCTCCACAGTTTTACTATTTCTTATTCTCCTCACGCCGCCGGGAACACGACCACCAGCAGCATCTTGAACGGCTCCGGCGCGGACACCGCGTGCGGGACGCCCGCCGGCATCACCACCGTCTGTCCGGCCGCCGCGATATGTTCACGCCCGCCGATGGTCAGCTGAGCCTGGCCGTCCAGCACGTACACCAGCGCGTCTCCGGAAGACTCGTGCGTACTGATCTCCTCGCCGCCGTCGAAGGCAAACAGAGTGATGCTCACCGCCTTGTTCTGCACCAGCGTCCGGCTGACGATCTGCCCCGGCTGGTAGACGACCATATCCGCCATATCCAGCACCTTTTCTATTTCGATGTTCTTCAATATGTTTTTGCTCATTGCCTTACCCCCTTCGTTATTGTTCCTTGCTCACCAGCCGCTTCTCGCCGGTGATCTGCTGTACGGGCGTGATGTCCTGCGTCACTTCCAGCACACCCAGATACTCGCCCGCCGCGTCGCGCACCGCATAGTAGCGGATGTACACATACTTATCGCCCATGTGGATCCAGAAATCCTCATGATCCTT
>JAEWWC010000256.1 GCA_023396555.1 Bacillota bacterium | reverse complement strand
AAAATGAAAAATCAATTGTGATCGTCATGGGATTTACCCCCTATCCGTGTGGTGATTTGGAGGAAGTACCTAAAAAAGAAATTTCAGTTGCTGACTCATATACAGTACACTACACCGACAGCAGCTTGCTCATGAAGTCGCGCGTGCGCTGCTGGCTGGGGTTGCGCAGCACCTCGTCCGGCGTGCCCCGCTCGATGACATAGCCCTCGTCCATGAATACCACCTCTTTGGCGACCTCGCCTGCGAAGCCCATCTCGTGCGTGACCACGATCATCGTCATATGTTCCGCCGCGAGCTGTTTGATGGTACGCAGCACCTCGCCGGTGAGTTCCGGGTCCAGCGCGGAGGTAGGCTCGTCGAAGCAGAGTATCTCCGGGTTCAGCGCCATCGCGCGCGCAATGGCGACGCGCTGCTTTTGCCCGCCGGACAACTGGTACGGATAAGCCTTTTCTTTGTCCAGCAGCCCCACCTTTTTAAGCAGGCCGCGGCAGTTCTCCTCAATCGCCGCCTTGTCGGCGTTCTCCTCCTGCAGCGGCGCAAGCATGAGGTTCTGCATCACCGACAGGTGCGGGAACAGATGGAACTCCTGAAACACCAGCCCCAGCTTCTTGCGCAGCTGGTGTTTTTTTGGCGCTTCGGGATAAACCGGCTTGCCGTTGACCGTCTGAAACAGGTACTCGCCGTCGATCTCAAGGCTGCCCTCGTCTGCATCCTCCAGCAGGTTGATACAGCGCAGCAGCGTGGATTTGCCGCTGCCCGACGGGCCGATCACTGCGATCACGTCGCCCTTGCTGACCGACAGGTCCACACCTTTGAGCACTTCGAGATTACTGAATTTCTTGTGTATGTTGACTGCGCTTAACATGGCGTCTCCTTACTTGTAATAGTCGAACCGGCGCTCAATGCGCGACAGCAGATGGGTGAGCGTGCCCGTCATGATCAGATAGAATATGACGGCGATGATAAAGGGAATGACCGAGAAATCCCTGTTGACGGCAGCCTTGGCCTCAAACAGCAGGTCCTGCATGGCGATCGCGTATACCAGTGCCGTATCTTTGACCAGTGTGATGACCTCATTGCCGATAGGCGGGATGATCTTCTTGGCGACCTGCGGCAGAATGATCTTGAAGAAGGTGACTTTACTAGACAGGCCGAGTACGTGCGCCGCTTCATATTGGCCCTTGGGGATGGACTGTATACCGCCGCGGTAGATTTCAGCGAAATATGCCGCGTAGTTGAGGATGAAGGCGAGGATGGCGGCAAAAGTTCTGTCCAGCGTGAAGGTCGCGCTGGGATCGAACAACCTGAGTATGGAGTTGATGATCATGGGAACGCCGAAGAACATGAACACCAGTTGGAGCATCAGCGGAGAGCCCCGGAAGTAGAATATGTAAACCTTGGAGACGCCGCGTGCAAAGCCGTTTTTGGACAGGCGCATCTGACTGATCAGCAGCCCCAGCGGCAATGCGAAAAGCAGCGTAAAAGCCCATACTTCCAGTGTGACCAGCGTACCGCCCAGCATCTCGCGCAACAGCCCGAGCAGCTTGTCGGTATCCGTGAAATACTTCATAGACATTCTCCTTAACAGTTTGAAAACGGCTCAATTGTTAAGCCGTCTGCAAACTGTTATGCGTTTTGCGGCAGGCCTGCAATAAGAGCAAGCCTGCCGCTGTGTCATTTTCTTATTTCGGCCATACGTCGTGCGCAAACCACTTCTGGGAGATCTCGGCGAAGGTGCCGTCTTCCACCATCGCATTCAGCTGCTCCTGAATGGCGTCTTTAAGCGCCACATCGCCCAGACGGAAGCCAATGCCATACTGCTCTTCGCCGAAGTTGTCGTCCAGTATCCGGTAAGCGTCCGGGTTCTCGTCCTGGCTGATATAGTAGCTGCCCATGGTCTCGTCCACAACCACCGCATCCACGCTGCCCTGCTTAAGCTCCATCAGCGCTTCCACATAGTCCGGGCTCTCGACCAGATTGCCGAAGCTGTTCATGACGTCCGGCTCGCCCTGGATCGCTTCCATAGCGCTTGAGTCGGCCTGAGCCGCCACGGCCTTGCCAGCCAGATCGGCTTTGGACTGGATGGCCGAATCCGCCTTGACCACGATGATCTGACGGTTGTCCATATACGGGTCGGAGAACAGCATTTCACCTTTGCGCTCATCGGTGATGGTGAGACCGTTCCAGATGAAATCGATATTGCCCGCATTGAGTTCCAGCACCTTGGAATCCCAGTTGATGGGCATCAGTGTGGGCTCGCTAAGACCCAAACGGGAGGCGACTTCCTTGGCGACCTCGAGGTCGAAACCGACATAGTTGCCGCTGTCGTCTTTGAAGCCCATCGGCGCGAACGTTTCATCGAATCCAAGGATAAAGGAGCCTTTGGCTTCAACCTTGGCCCAAGACTCGTCAGCGGGCACGTCGGTCGGCTCCACATCGGCGGGCGCTTCCGTTTCAGCCGGCGCGACTGTTTCCTCGGCGGCTGTTTCAGCCGGGCTCTCGGAAGGCGCAGCATTATTATTGACGCAAGCGACAAGCGAAAAAGCCATCGCCATCACCAAAACAAGGATCATAATCTTCTTCATCTGGATGGTTTCCTCCTTAATTGTTCGTGAAAATGAAAATACATGAGTATTATAGTTTAGCGAGTTAAAATAGTAAAGAATTAATTAAACGCTTCAATAAAATGGCGTTCCCCTGGACGCTTGTTTGAATCACGGCCATCCTGTAGTATAATAAATCAAATCGGCAAACGCGGAGGGGTTATGGTGAAGCGCTTAAGAGCAAACAAGCCAGACAGATCTGGAGGCAGGCCGTGAAGTCTCATGCTGATGTGCCGGTGATGCCGGAAGAGAAGCTGGAAGACCTGCAGAACGGCTTTCACATTATTCAAAACAGCGCCTATTTTCCGTTTGGGACGGATGCCGTGCTGCTGGCGCATTTTGCACAGGCGGATGCGGGTGAACGCATCGCGGACTTCGGCACGGGCAGCGGCATCATACCGATACTGCTGTGTGCGCGCGTGCCGGGCGTATGCGTCACCGGCCTGGAGGTGCAGCCGGAGCTGTGTGCGATGGCGAGAAGAAGCGTGTCGCTTAACGGCCTGAAGGAGCGGATCGATATCATCTGCGGGGATATCAAAGCGGCGAAGAGCCTGCTGGGTACGGGGCTGGATGTGGTGATCACCAACCCGCCGTACGAGAAGGCGGATTCCGGCAAGCCGCATGCCAGCGAATATGTGGGCATCGCCAAGCGTGAGTTGCTCTGTACGCTGGAGGATGTTGCGGCAAGCGCGGCGGCGGTGCTGCGCACGGGCGGACGGTTGTACATGATATATCCCACTGGGCGGTTTGCGGAGCTGATGGCGGCGCTCAGTCGGCACCGGCTGGAGCCAAAAGTCGTGCAACTGGTTGCGGCGCGGGCGGATAAGCCGCCGGGGTTCGCGCTGGTGGAGGCCCGCAAGGGCGCACGGCCCGGTATGCGGTTTTTGTCGCAGCTGGCGATATACGAAGCGGACGGGACGTACACGCCGCCGCTGAAAAAGATATACAGGGAGGGCGGCTGAATGCTGTATATAGTGGCGACGCCGATCGGCAATCTGGAGGACATCACGCTGCGGGCGCTGCGTGTGCTCAAGGAAGTGGACTTCATCGCGGCAGAGGATACGCGCCATACGCGCAAGCTGCTGACGCATTACGATATACACACACGGCTGATCAGCTTTCACGAGCATAGCACACCAGAGAAGCGCGCGTGGCTGCTGGACGCACTGCGGGAGGGACAGAACGCGGCGCTGGTTTCGGACGCGGGCACGCCGCTGATATCTGATCCCGGTGCGGCGTTGGTGACTGAAGCCGCGCAGCAGGGCATACCAGTGACGTCGGTACCGGGAGCATGCGCGGCTATCACCGCGCTGACGCTGTCGGGTATCGGCGGCGGTTTTGCGTTTCTGGGGTTCCTGTCGAAAAAGGCCGCGGAAAGAAAGCGGCAGCTCAACCGCGTGGCGGACAACGACCTGCCGTACGTGGTCTACGAGAGCCCGCACGCGCTGGCGGACACGCTGGAAGCGCTGGAGGCTGCGGCAGGGCCGGAGCGGCCCGTCGTGATTGCCAAGGAGCTCACGAAGATGCATGAGCGGGTGTTCCGCGGGAGCATCGCTGAGGCGCGTGCCGCTTTTTCGGGCGAGATTAAAGGGGAGTATGTGCTGATCGTGGACGCCGCGCCGCAGAAGGAAACCGAAGAGGTCAGCGACGACGTGATTAAGGAAGCGCTGCGCAGCTATATCGCCCGCGGAATGACAAAAAAAGATGCCGCTAAAACGGCATCCGATACATTCGGTATCAATAAGAATCGTGCTTACAAATTGACCTTGTGAACTCTGCCGGCATAAGCCGGACAGTATGTTTACTTCAGGCCCAGCTTGGCCATGCAGTTGGCACAGACTTTGGCGCCTTTATATTCCGAAACGCCCGAGACGCTTTCACAGAATATACACGCCGGCTGATACTTGCCCAGCACGATGTGACTGTCGTCGACAAAAATCTCGATGGGATCTTTAATGTCGATACCCATTACTCTTCTGAGTTCGATCGGCAAAACGATGCGACCCAAAGAGTCCACTTTTCTGACAATACCTGTAGATTTCATTCTTTTCATCTCCCACTTAAATTAAGTTATATTATAATATATCAAAATATAACAAATATACCTGTATGAAGTCAACCTTTTATTCAAAAAAAATATCGGATTAATAAAACGTTCACATTTGCATATATATGTATATGATTGCATTTGGGAGGCGGTTTATGGTCAATTACATATGGGCCTTTTTGATCGTGGTGGGCACGGTGGTGGGCATTGCGACGGGACGGGCGGATGCGGTTTCCCAGGCAGCGCTGGACGGTGCGAAGGATGCGGCGCTGCTGTGCGTTAGCCTGATCGGTGCATATATATTGTGGCTGGGTGTGCTGAATGTGGCAAAAGAGGCGGGGCTGGTGGATGCCATAGCCAGGCGCATGCGCGGCATCATCCGCTGGTTGTTCCCCAGTGTACCGCCGGGCGGCGCGGCTAGTGGGTTTATTACGCTCAACATCGTTGCCAATATGCTGGGCATGGGTAACGCTGCGACGCCTTTTGGTCTCAAGGCGATGAAGGAACTGCAGGATATCAATCCGGATAAAACGCGTGCATCGGACGCGATGTGTATGTTTCTGGTAGTCAATGCATCCTCCGTACAGCTGCTGCCGCTTACTGTCATCGCGTTGCGCAGCGCGGCGGGCTCAGCCTCGCCCGGTGACATCATCATTACAGCTCTGCTGGCTACAACGGTGACGACCACTGTTGGTATAACAGCAGCCAAGATCATGCGGAGGTTGTACAAGTGAGTGTTATCACCTACATATCGGCTTTATTTGTACCTTTATTTATTGCGGGCGTTGTTGTTTTCGGACTGGCTAAAAAAGTGCCGGTTTATGACGCTTTTATCAAAGGGGCAAAACAGGGATTTGTGACGGTGGTCCGCATATTGCCTTTTGTGGTGGGTTTTGTTTTTGCCATACAAATATTCAATGCGTCAGGTTGCTTCGAATACATCGCCGCGGCATTGTCGCCCGTGCTGGGGCCGGTGGGCATACCGCCCGAAATACTGCCGCTGGCATTGATGCGTCCGTTTTCGGGCAGCGCATCCATTGCGATGCTGACGACAATAATGGGCCGATTTGGGCCGGATACGTTGATCGGACGCAGCGCCAGCACGCTGCTGGGTTCGTCCGAAACGCTCTTTTACACATCGGCGTTATATTACGGCAGCGTGGGCATCAAGAGGACCCGTTACACCATCCCGGCTGCGCTCATCTCCGAAGCCTTCGGACTGGTTGCCAGTGTGTTTTTCTGCAGACTGTTCTTTTGATATAACGGAGAACAACATGTAACCTGAGCCAAAGCCAAAGCTTTTGGCTTTTTATTTTAATAAGATATTACCAAACTTGAAAGAATCGTTTGATACGGGACAAGCTTTTGCGGTTTATAATCGGGACACAGTATTAAGAACATAATAAAGGACGAATAAAGGAGCATATCATGAATGCCAGGCAAAACCTGTTTTCCGTATTAAAGCATGAACAAACAAATGAAATACCATGGGTACCGTTCGCGGGTGTCCACGCGGGTAAGCTCGTGGGATATAACGCTACCGAGGTGCTGACGGAGGAGGAGAAGCTGTTCGAATCGCTGATGGCGGTGAACAGACTGTATAAGCCCTCCGGGCAGCCGGTGTTGTTCGACCTGCAGGTGGAAGCAGAGATTCTTGGATGCGAGCTGATGTGGACGACCGAAGGCCCGCCGTCCGTTAAATCGCATCCGCTCTCCCAAACGACGCAGATACCCTGTGAGTGCACGCTGCCCGATAAGGAAGATGGCCGCCTGCCGATGATACTGTCCGTGATGCGCCGCATGAAGGAAGCGGTGGGAGCTGAAACCGCGCTTTACGGCCTGATCTGCGGCCCGTTCACGCTGGCATCGCATCTGCGCGGCAATGATATATTCATGGATATGTTCGATGACGACGAGTATGTGAAGAACCTGCTGGCTTACTGCACCGAGTGCGCCAGGCGCATGGCCGGATATTATATTGAAGCGGGGATGGATATCATTGCGGTGGTGGACCCGCTGGTATCGCAGATATCGCCTGCGCACTTCGAGGAATTCCTGTCCAATCCGTTTACGGAAATCTTCGACGATATCCGTTCGAAAAAAGCTTTTTCATCGTTCTTCGTCTGCGGTGACGCAACCAAGAACATCGAGGTGATGTGCCGGACCAATCCGGATTCCATCTCCATCGACGAGAACGTGGATATCGTAGCGGCCAAGGCCATCACGGACAGGTACAATATCACTATCGGCGGCAACATACCGCTGACCACGGTCATGCTGCACGGCACGCAGCAGGACAACATGAAATACGTGATCGATATGCTGGACCGCATCCAGAACAAGAGCAACCTGATCGTTGCGCCCGGCTGCGATATGCCGTACAAGGTGCCGGTGGAGAACACCATTGGCGTGGCGCAGGCTGTACTCAACACCGAGGATACGCGCAAGATGATAGAGAACTACGTGGCGGTCGCCGACGACATTCAAGTTGAACTGCCTGATTACGCAAATCTGCCGCGGCCGCTGGTGGAAGTGTTCACGCTGGATTCGGCGACCTGCGCGGCGTGCACATACATGATGGGCGCAGCGGAAAAGGGCAAAGAGCATTACGGCGACGGTATCGATCTGGTGGAATACAAGTTCACCGAGAAGGAGAACATCGCACGGTGCGTGAAAATGGGCGTGAAGAACCTTCCGGCCATCTACATCAACGGCGAACTCGCTTTTTCGTCGATCATCCCGAGCCGCGAAGAACTGTTTGCCGCGATCGACAAGGCGATGAAATAAGGAGCCAACAACGATGATCCGTCTGTATCTGATCACAGGGTTTCTGGGCGCAGGTAAAACGACGTTGCTGAAAAACATGATTCGCCTTCTGGCGCCGCAGCGGCGCCTGCTGGTCATCGTCAACGAGTTCGGCCGCGAGGGCGTGGACGGCGCGCTGATCGCCGAGTTGGGCGTGGCGGTGGATGAGATCAACAACGGTTCGATATTCTGCTCATGCCGCATCGACCGGTTTGAAGAAGCGCTGGTGCGGGCGGCTGAAGCGAAACCCGACGTGATTCTGGTGGAGGCTTCCGGCCTGTCCGATCCCACCAGCATCGGCAAGATACTGCGCAGCGAGGCTCATAAGGGCATCGAGTTCATGGGCAGCCTGTGCCTGGTGGACGCGGTGAACTTTGAGAAGGTGATATCGACCGCGCGTGTCAGCAAAAAGCAGCTGTCCGTCAGCGATGTGGTGGTCATCAACAAAACGGATCTGGTGACGCCGGAGCGCACGGACTCCGTGGAGCAGCTGGTCAGGCAGTACAAGCCGGATGCCGCCATTTACCGCACCAGCTTCGGTGAAATGAAGCCGGAATGGCTTAAGATGCCGACGACAGCCCAGAAGGAAGCGGCGTTCGCCTACCACACCAAGGACGTGGGGCTGCAGAAGATCACCATCATACTCAAAGACACGATGGCGTTCGCGCAGCTGGAGAAGTTCCTTCAGATGTTCATCGAGGAGACGTACCGCATCAAGGGGTTTGTCTGCCTCGAAGGAAAAACGGCGCTGGTGGATTGCGTGGGGGCCAGCCTCATCGTGACCCCGTATGAGGGCAAAGCCGTCAACTGTAACAGCATCGTTGCGATGGCGGGGCCGGGCATGGTGATGGAAGCATCCATAAGGAAAGCGGCGGAGTGGTATTCGGAGCATGTGGAGAGCATCGAGCTGGGGGATTAGAGCAATAACGACGGGGCGGGCACTGTGACAAACAGCCCGCTCTTTTTGTTTGCCGCAAGACTGGGTTTAAAGCTGGTGTTTTCGCTTGACAAAAACAGGCTAGAATTCTATCCTAGAACGTAATGATGATTTGAAAATACAGGAGATTTTGATGAAGAAATATTATATCACGACGCCCATCTATTATCCGAGCGACAACCTGCATATTGGCCACTCCTACTCCACTGTGGCGGTGGACGCGCTGGCGCGCTTCAAACGCCAGACGGGCTATGACGTGATGTTTCTGACGGGCACGGACGAACACGGCCAGAAGATTGAGCGCGTGGCCAAAGCAGCCGGCAAGCAGCCCAAGGAGTATGTGGACGGCATCGTGGAAGGCATACAGGCCCTCTGGAAGCTGATGGAGATCAGCAACGACGACTTCATCCGCACGACGGAGGAGCGGCATATCAAAACGGTCCAGAAGATATTCAAACGGCTTTATGAGCAGGGCGACATCTACAAGAGCGCATACGAGGGCTGGTACTGCACGCCGTGCGAGGCGTTCTGGCTGGAGCGGCAGCTGGTGGACGGCAAGTGCCCCGACTGCGGCCGCCCCGTGGAGATGGCCAAAGAGGAAGCCTATTTCTTCAAGCTGAGCAAATACGCGGAAAGGCTGATCAAATATATCGAAGAGCACCCCGAATTCATACAGCCGGAGAGCCGCCGCAACGAGATGCTGAACAACTTCCTGCTGCCGGGCCTGGAGGATCTGTGCGTGTCGCGCACGTCGTTCAAATGGGGCATACCGGTGGACTTTGACACGGATCACGTGGTGTATGTGTGGATCGACGCGCTGTCCAACTATATCACGGCGCTGGGTTACCTTTCGGATAACGACGAGAAGTTCCAAAAATACTGGCCGGCGGATGTGCATATCGTCGGCAAGGAGATCGTCCGTTTCCACACCATCATCTGGCCCATCGTGCTGATGGCGCTGGGGCTGCCACTGCCAAAACAGGTGTTCGGCCACGGCTGGCTGATGCTGGAGGGCGGCAAGATGAGCAAGTCCAAGGGCAACGTGGTGGACCCGGTGAAGCTGATTGAGCGGTACGGTGTGGACGCGGTGCGCTACTTCCTGCTGCGCGAAGTGCCGTTCGGTGCGGACGGGCTGTATTCCAGCGAGGCGCTGCTGACCAGGACCAACAGCGATCTCGCGAACGACCTCGGCAATCTGGTATCGCGTACGGCGGCGATGATACTCAAATATTTCGGCGGCGTGGTGCCTTCGGACTACGCCGCGACGGAGCACGATGAGCTGATTGAGAAGCAGGGGTCGGCGCTGGCCGCCGCGGTGGAGGCGCAGATGAACGCGCTGAAGCTGCCCGACGCGCTGATGGAGATATGGAGCTATGCGGGCACGCTGAACAAATACATCGATCTCACCGCGCCGTGGGTGCTGGCAAAGGACGAGGCGAACAAACCGCAGCTGGCTAGCGTGATGTTTCACCTCGCCGAGGGTTTGCGCATCGTATCGGTGCTGCTGACGGCGTTCATTCCCGGCACGGCGAAACGCATACAGGATATATTGGGCATCGACGATGAAGTGAAGGCCTCGTGGGAAAGCATCAGGCAGTTCAGCAAAGCCGTATGTGGGCTGACCGTCAAGCAGACAGCGCCGCTGTTCCCGCGCATCGATATCAAGAAGGAGCTGGAGGCGCTGGAGGAGATCGCCGACAACCGGACGCTCAAGAAGCAGAAGAAGGCGCCCACAGCTGAGAAGCCCGCCGCGGAGCCGAAGAAGGAGACCCCGGACGGCGTAATCACCTACGACGATTTTAAAAAGGTCAGCCTGCGCGTGGGCGTGGTGAAGCAGGCCGAAGCGGTGGAGGGCAGTGAAAAGCTGTTGAAGCTGCAGGTGGATATCGGCGGCGGCGTAAGGCAGATCGTATCCGGCATCCGCAAGTGGTATACCCCGGAACAGATGGTGGGCAAGACCATCGTGGTGGTCGCGAACTTGAAGCCCGCCAAGCTGTTCGGTATCGAAAGCCAGGGCATGCTGCTGGCGGCGGAGTCGGACGGCGAGCTGAAGCTGGTGATGCTGGACGGAAGTCTTCCCGCGGGCGCTCAGGTGTCGTGATGCGCCTGTTCGACACGCACGCGCACCTGCTGTCCGAGAAATTCGACGAGGACCGGGACGACCTGATTGCGCGGCTGCCGCAGATGGGCATTGCGGGCATGATCGAGGTGGGCACCACGGTGTCCGACAGCGTGAAGGCGATACAGCTGACGGAAAAAACGGACTATATTTACGCGACGATCGGCGTGCATCCGCACGAGGCGGCGGAGGCGGAGCCGGATTATATCGAACAGCTACGGGCGCTGGCGGCTAATCCGAAGGTGCTGGCCATCGGCGAAATAGGGCTGGACTACCATTACGACTTCTCCCCGCGCGACGTGCAGCGGGAGGTGTTCGCCCGTCAGCTGGAGCTGGCGCGGGAGTTGGAGCTGCCCGTTGCGATACACATGCGCGAGGCAACGCAGGATACGCTGGCGATACTGCGGGAACATAAGATGACGCGTGGCGTGATGCACTGCTTTTCGGGCAGCGCGGAGACGGCGGAGATCTGTGTGGACATGGGGCTGCACGTGTCGTTCACCGGATCCGTGACATTCAAGAACGCACGTAAGGTGGTAGAAGCTGCCGCAGTGGTGCCGATGGACCGCCTGATGGCCGAGACGGACTGCCCGTATCTCTCACCCGAGCCGGTGCGCGGGCGGCGCAACGATCCGTCCAATGTCCGTTATGTGATCGAAAAGCTGGCGGAGATCAAGGGAGTCGCGCCGGAGGAGATGGCCGAAATCAACATCAGAAACGCAAAAGGACTTTATCATATACTATGAGCGATACATATGTTTACAGACTGGACGGCGCATACTACATCAACCTGACCAACGCGTGCAACAATGATTGCACGTTCTGCCTGAGAAACGAATACTGCGGCGTGGGCGGCTACGACTTAAAGCTGGGCCGCGATCCGGAGGTAGCGGATATCATCGCGGAGTTTGAGAAGCTACCGGATGTGAAGGAAGCGGTGTTCTGCGGCCTTGGTGAGCCTACGATGCGGCTGGATGTGCTGCTGGACGTGGCGCGATATCTGAAGAAGCGCGGTGTTCATGTGCGCCTCAACACCAACGGGCTGGGCAGCGAATTCGCCGGCGAGGACATATCGCCACGGCTCAAAGGCTTGGTGGACGTGGTGTCAATCAGCCTCAACGCGTCCAATGCGGCGGAATACGACCGGCTGTGCCGCAGCGCGTACGGCGAGGAGGCTTATGATCTCATGCTGGATTTTGCGCGCCGCTGCGCGGAGCAGGGCATCGAGACGGTGCTGTCCGTTGTGGACATTATCGGCCCCGAGGAGATTGAGAAATGTCGTACCATTGCCGAAGGCGTGGGCGCGAAGCTGCGGGTGAGGAGCTATATCG
>JAEWWC010000222.1 GCA_023396555.1 Bacillota bacterium | reverse complement strand
GGCCTGCCGCGTCATGAAGCCTTGAAATAGCGGTGCTATTCCTGCGGCTTCATTCCTTGCATACCGCAAAATCAGCTCGCCAATCCAGCACATCTCATTTAAGCAGTGCCCCCGGTTTTATACTTGTCGGTAAAACAATGCGTAGAAAAAGGGCTGCCTGCCCTGATTTTGGGACAGGCGGTATGCGAATATATGGAGTAAAAAGGGGGTGCTGCGCTATGGGAGTCACGGTCGTCAAAGGGCGTGCCGGCAGCGGCAAAAGCCGCATGCTGATGACACGCATCCGCGGAATGATCAAAGACCCGCTGAGAAAGGTGCTCGTGATCGTACCGGGGCAGCTCACGTTCGAGACGGAAAAGGACATCATGACGGCGTGTGGAGTGCGCGGCATCATGGGGCTGGAGGTGCTGAGCCTGCAACGGCTGGCGCTGCGCATACTGGAGGAGACGGGGCTACCCGTCTTTTTGTCGCACGCGGAGCGCGCGATGGTGTGCCACCGGGCGCTGGAGCGGCTGGACAAACCCTTCGGCGGCGAGCGCTTGGAGGGCTTTGAGGTGTGCCTCGCCGAGCTGATTACCCGCCTGAAAAGCCATAGCCAGACGCCGGGCACACTGCGGGACGCTGCGTCTCGCGTGAAGGATGCCGCGCTGGCGCAGAAGCTGCGAGACACAGCGGACGTGCTGGCATTGTATGACGAGATATGCGGCAGCCGGTACGACAGTGCCGACATATATGCGCTTGCGGCGGCACGGGCGGACAGCGTGGCGTGGCTACGCAGCGCGAAGGTCGTGATTGACGGACTGGATAGCGGCGCGCCCGCGGCTTTGAGACTGCTGGCAAAGGTAGCCGCGCTGGCGGAGGAGACGGTGGCGGCGTTCCGCGGAGACGACGCTGACCCTGTAATGTTTGAGCCGGAGGAGCAGCTGGTGCGGCAGTTTATCCGCGACGTGGAAGCGGCAGGGCAAAATGTGATGGTGATGGACAGCCCCGGTCTGAACGACAGGTATAATTCCGATGCGCTACGCTTTCTGGAAGCCAATCTGTACCGATATCCGTATACGCCGTACGCGGGTGCGACGGACGGGCTGTACCTGATCGAGGCGGAAACGGCGGAGCAGGAGGTGGAACGCGTGGCGTCCGCCATACTTGCTGCGGCGGCGCAGGAAGGCTGGCGCTTTTCGGATATCGCCGTGGTGGGCGGAAACCTCGCGGCGTATTTGCCGATTATCAAGTCGGTGTTCGCGCAGGCCGGTATTCCGTTCTTCACGGACGAACGCCGGGCGCTGGCGGACAACGCTTTCTTCGATTTCCTGTACAGCGCGATGCAAGCGGCGGCAGGGGATGTGACCGCGGTCGAAGGCTATGCCTACAGTACCTATGCTCCTATCGACGAGGCGCAGCGCAGGGTGCTGAAGAGCTATGCGGAAAAGTACGCGCTCAAGGGCTGGCACTTCCAGTCCGCATTCTGGCGCGGCGAAGGGGCGGACGAGGCGGAGGCCGCCCGACGTGCCGTGATGCGCCCGCTGGACGCGCTGACCCGGCGGCTCAAAGAAGGAGGCGCGGTCCAGCAAGTGGCGGCGGTGCGCCGTTTCCTGGACGATTGCGGCGTGAAGGAAAAGCTGGAGGCGCTGTGTGCGGATATCGACGCGCCCGAGACGCGGGGCGAACACATCTACTTCCGGCAGGTGTATGAGCGGACGCTGGACGTGCTGGACAGCGTGCCGCGCGTGATGGGCGACGCACCGTTGGCGGCTGAGGCACTGTGCGGCCTGATCAGCACGGGCTTCGAGGGGACTCGCATCGCGGTGATACCACCCGCCACGGACGAAGTGAAGGTGTTCGACATATCGGTGGCGCGGTTGCCCGGCATCAAGGCGTTGTTTGCCATTGGCCTTAACGACGGGGCGTGGCCCGCGCGGGACGATGGGCCGGGTATACTCTCGGGCGCGGAGCGCGAGCTGCTGCTGGAAGCGGGGCTGGACGTGGGCGTATACGACTTCGCGGCGGAGAAGCTGAAGATATACACCGCGCTGGCCAAGCCCAAGGACCGGCTGGTGCTGAGCTGGAACCGAACGGCGGGCGCGCCTTCGGTGCTGATCGACCGGATGCGGCGGCTGTTCCCGGCTTTGCAGCCGGGCGGCGCGCCATCGCTGCCGCCGATGAGCGGCGCGGAACCCATGCTGCTGGGCGGCATGGCTGATGCGCTGCGCGGCAAAACACCCGGGGATGAGTTGCCGGGGCTGTGTGCGCGCTTCCTCGCGCAGCCAGACTGGCGGGAGTGGGCGAAGAAGGTGCTGCTGCGCGACAATGCGGCGCAGCCTCTGAGCGCCGAGGACGCAAAGGCGCTGTACGGAGGCATCCGCTGCAGCGCAACGCGCATCGAGAATTACTACAAGTGCCCCTACAAGCACTTTTTGGACCATGGCGTGCGAGCCAGAGTACCGCGGGACTATACCTATGACCGCATCGATATCGGCACGTACATGCATCTTGCGCTGGACCTGTTCGCGAAGCGGCTGATCGAGGACGGCGTAATACTCCAGGCGCTGACCGAAGAGGAGACGGTGGAACGCATGGAAGCTGCGGCGGAAGAAGCCGCGCAGCAGCACGACAACGGCAAGCTGGAGGTGGACGAGCGGTTTGCGGTGCAGTACGCGCTGCTGAAAAAGGAGCTGGCAGATACTGCGCTGCGCATACGGACGCACTTTCTGGGGCGCGGGGCGCGCATGTTGATGAGCGAACAGACGTTTTCCATATTGCTGCCCACGGCGTCTGGAGACGTGGAGCTGACAGGCAAGATCGACCGCATCGACGCGGCGGGCGGTTACTTCCGCGTGGTGGACTACAAGTCGTCCGACACGCGGTTCGCGCTGAACGAGCTGGCAGCGGGTACTGCGTTGCAGCTGCCCGTCTACATTGAGGCGGCACGGCGCGCGCTGGCGGATACCGGGCTGCAACCGGCCGGCGGGTATTACATGAAGATCGGTGACAGCTACGGCGAGGACGAGGGCGAGGTGTTGACCAAGGGACGGATGCGCGGCATATCCATCAGCGATGCGGACGCGCTCGGGCTGTTCAGCGACACGCTGCCGGGCGGCAGCTTCGTGGCGGTGGATCAGCGGGTGACGTCTAAGGGCGTGCTGCATGGCCAGTCCAAAACGTTCTTCGACGCGCCGCAGCTGGACGCGCTGCTGCGCTATGCGCAGGAAATGATCCGCGGTGCGGCAGAACGCATATACGGCGGCGATAACGCCATCTGCCCAGTGGACGGGGCTTGCGACTACTGCGACTACAAGAGCGTCTGTCTGCTGAACGCAGGCTATACGGGCAACGCGCAGCGGACGGGGGAGCCCTTCGACAGGGAGCGGCTGAACGAGGATGGGGAGGCGGCGTCATGAGCGGCAGGACATGGAACGCGCACCAGCAGCGCGCTATCGACATCAGGAGGTGCAGCGTGGTGGTGTCTGCCGCGGCGGGCAGCGGCAAGACCAGCGTGCTGACGGAGCGCGTGCTGCGCCTGATCGAGGAGGGCGAGGATATCAGCCGCATGCTGGTGGTCACGTTCACCAACCTCGCGGCGGGCGAGATGCGCGCGCGCATTTACCAGCGGCTGCAGGAGGCGGGCAAGGCGGACGCGCGGCTGGCGGCGCAGGCCGAGAAGTGCGCGTTTGCGGATATCTCCACGCTGCACGCGTTCTGCGGGCGGCTGATACGCGACAACTTTGCGCAGGCGGGCGTATCGCCCGTGTTCGCCATCGCGGATGAGGCACAGACCGCGCACCTCAAGCAGGTAGCGCTGGACGACGCCATCGAGCAGGCGCTGTCAGACAACGATCAGCGGCACATCGTGCTCAAATACGCGGGGCGCGGCGACATGGAGACGCTGCGATCCATCGTGACCAAGATATACAATCGTGCCATCAGCCTAAAGGATCCGCAGGAGTGGCTGGAGCGGTCGCACGCGCATTACGGCGGCGGTGCGTTCATCGACGCGCTGTTTGAGGAATACCGCGATATGGTGCGGGAGGACGCAGCCAAGGCGACGGCGCATTTGATGCAGCGCACGGAGCTGTGGCGCGAGAGCGGATTCGAGGCGGAGGCGCGGGTGAGCAACGTGGAACGGCTCGCACTGATGAAGGCCGTGGACGCGATGACGAAGGACGAGGCATATCTGCCCGTGTTCGAGCCAGTGACCTCTCCAGCGAAGGGCGCGCCCAATCAAGGCAGCAAGAAGCATACCAACGCCGCCAACAAGTGTCTGGAAACGGTACGCCGCTGGGAGGGTGGCTTTGCCGCCAAAATGTCGGCGGAGCTGGAACGGGTGGCGGACGACGGGCGGCTCTTCATCGACCTGACGCGGTCGTTTATGTCCCGCTACGCCAAGCTGAAGCGTACCAAGAATCTGCTGGATCACGATGATACGATGCACTTCGCATTTCGGGTGCTGCAGTCGGAAGACATCGCCGCGCGGTACCGCGACAAGTACGCTCACGTGTTCGTGGACGAGTATCAGGATATCAACGAGGCGCAGCACGCCATCATTTCGGCACTGCAGCGCGGTAATAACGACTTCCTCGTGGGCGACGTGAAACAGTGCATCTACACGTTCCGAGAGTCCAATCCGGAGCTGCTGATGCGGCGCTGCCGCGAGCTGTCCGACGGCGGGCTGGTGGAGATGAACACCAACTACCGCAGCACGCCCGCCGTGATCGACTTCATCAACGGCGTGATGGGGCACATGATGACGGAGGACGCTGGTGGGGTGGCCTACACCGGCGGGCAGCGGCTGGCGGCAGGCTCGACGGGTGACGGGCGCGTGGACATCGTGTTGGCGGGGCGAGAGAGCGCGGATGGTGAGGACACGCTGGGCAGTCTGGAAGCGGAGGCGGCGCAGCTGGCGGAGCTGATAAGCGGCTTCGTGAGTGAAGGCTTTGCCTACGGCGACATCGCAGTGCTGCGGCCCGAGCTGTCCGGCACGGGACAGCAACTGGCACAGGCGCTGCGCGAGCGGCGCATACCGGTGACGGGCGGTCCCGCGGGAGACCCGGCGTACAGCGAGTTGATGGTGTTCATCAACTTACTGGCTGTGATCGATAGCCCCACCGCGGACGTGCCGCTGCTCTCCGCGCTGCGCTATCCGCACTATGGGCTGACTGAGATCGATTTTGCGCGCATTCGCATGGCCGCGCCCGCGGGGGTGACGTTCGCGCAGAGCGCGCTGGCATATGACGCGAACGACGAGACGGGGAGCAAGCTGGCGCATTTCTGGGTACAGATGGAGCGCTTTAAGCGCATGGCGCCGTGCATGAAGCTGCCGGATTTCCTGATGCGCGTGCGGCAGGAGGCGCATTTCCGTGAGTACGCGCTGACATCACCGGGCGGCAGCGGCACCGACGAGATGATCGGAGGCTTCATCGGTCAGGTGGCGGCAGCGGCACCGCGCTGCCTGAAGGACGTGCTGGACATGGCCGACAGGATACGAACGGGACGCGAATCTCAGCCGGACCCCAAGACGGCGGACGGCGTGTATCTGACGACGATACACCGCTCCAAGGGCCTTGAGTTCCCCGTGGTGATACTGTGCGGCCTGCACAAGAATATAGACCAGCGCGACGCGCGCGGCATGGTGCTGGTAGGGCGGGAACTGGGCATCGGAATGAGTGACGTGGACGAAGAGGCGCACATCAAAAAGCCGACTCTGCACAGTGCGGCGGTGGCGCGCGGCATGAAGCGCGAGAAGATATCCGAGACGGTGCGCCTGCTGTACGTGGGCATGACGCGTGCGATCAAGCGGCTGGTGCTGCTGGGTGCGGGCAGCGCGCTCAAGGACGGCTGGCTGGAAGACAAACCGGACGGCTGGCAACACGGTGCGCAGAGCTACTTCGATCTGTTGATGCCCGCGGTGCGCTTGGCATGCCAGGACAGCGGCGGGACTTTGGAGGAGGCGGTGCGCATACTGCCGTGCGGCGATGCTTGTACGGCGCAGGCGGATACGGTGCAGCGGCTGAACGCATTGCTGGACGCGGCGGCGCAGGCCGAACCGGCGGAAGTGTTCGAGGCGTATGCGCACGACGGTGACATCGGCGTTCCCTCCAAAGTGAGCGTGTCGGCATTGAAACGGAGGGAGGAGCAGCCGGCGTTGGTGTTGCCCCAGCGATTCCCATCCGAGGATGACGGCATTTCGGCGGCGGAGCGCGGTACGCTGATGCACCGAGTGCTGGAGGTGATGGGTCTCGAAGCCAGAAGCGCGGACGAGGTGGCGGCGGAGGTGAAGCGGCTGGCAGACAAGGGCGCGATTGACGCGGCGTTGGCGGGCTACGTGGACGCGAAGGCCGTCGCCAGTTTTCTGAACAGCGATCTCGCTGCACGGGCGCGGGCGTCGTCCTGCTGCCTGTTCGAGCAGCCTTTTTGCCTGAAAATGAGCGCGCGTGAGCTAAAGCTCGGCGAATCGGATGAGCCGGTGATCGTGCAGGGTATCATCGATATGTGCTTCATTGAGGACGGACAGTGGGTGATCGTGGATTACAAGACGGACAAGGTGAGCGCGGCGGAGGCGGCGGAGGCGGCGAAGAAGTACGCGATACAGCTGAACCTGTACGCACGGGCGCTTACGGATATCACGCAGAGGCCCGCGGCGCAGAAGTGGATTTATTATCTCATGGCGGGAGAGGCGATTTTGCTGTAAGATGATATTTAACCTTTATGATCGCCAAGCAATATGATACAATATTCACAATCAAATTGCGGAGGGAACACACATGATTATCATGACGATTGAAGATCCGGGCAAGCCGTTTGAGACGCTGGGACTGGTGCGCGGCTCGATGATACAGAGCAAGCACATAGGCAAGGATATGATGGCGGGCTTCAAAACGCTGGTGGGCGGCGAGCTGAAGGCCTATACCGAAATGATGGAGGAATCCCGCGAGATCGCGACACAGCGCATGATCGAGCAGGCTAAGGTGCTGGGCGCGAATGCGGTCGTGTGCGTGCGGTATACGTCCAGCTCCGTCATGCAGGGGGCGGCCGAGGTCACAGCCTACGGCACGGCCATAAAATATAAATAGGCGGCTTTGAGCCGCCTAATGGTTGCCGACAGTATATGCCGGTGCAGATTCTGCCGGGAATGCCCGTTGCATTCCCTTGTTTTTTGCAGAGCTTAGTGGCGCTTGATGCCTGCTATTACGGCAGGCTGGCCAGAGCGGATATGAGGACGTCCTCTTTAAAAGGCTTGACGATGAAGCCCTTGGCGCCGGACAGCACCGCTTCGCGCACCATGCTCTCCTGTCCCATCGCTGAGATCATGACAACCTGCGCGGCAGGCTGAACAGACAATATCGCCTTAAGGCTGTCCAGACCGTCCATCTCGGGCATTGTGATATCCATCGTCACAACGTCCGGATTCAATTCCTGAAATCTCTGCAGCGCGACCTTGCCATTTTCCGCTTCGCCCGCTATTTCATAGCCGTTTTTGCTGAGCATGTTTTTGATGGACACCCGCATAAATGCCGCATCATCCACAATCAACACCTTTTTCATTTTTACCTCCTGAATGAGCTTGTTCCCATATCGCTTCCGGCAACTGTTCAGGGTTCTTTCGCAGAAGAGTAAATAATCAGTTGGTAAACCCATCCCAACCGGAAATTTCCAAGATTTTTTCTAAAGTTTATATCGTAATATTTTTCAAGACTATTAACATTTTCATTAAAATCCGATAAATAAATTAGAAGCTGCAGCAGCGGCGCAGCGCTTTGGCGCATCGGGAGCGGGTTATGAAAATCGAAAATGTACAATCGGTTAAGAATATTCCGGATAAACTGCAGCCTCAGTTTTTGAAGCAGGGCGAGTTTTTTGTGTCCGAAGTGCTGGAGGTAAGAGGCGACACGGCGATTTTGAAGAGCGCCCAGGGCACCTTGCTGACAGCCAGATTGCTGGGAAATCTGGGGCTTGCTTCGGGAGATTATGTGGAGACCGTGGTAGACGAAGCCCATGGTAACCGTTATGTGCTGCGCCTGTTGGACGTATCGCGCGGAGATGGAAAGCCGGCGGCACCCGGTAACATGACGACAACGGCGGAGACAGGTGTACAGAATGCCCGTGTACAGATGCTGCACGGCATGCTGGCAATGCTGAAAAAGAACGCCGGCTTGGAACCGAAAATGGCGGAGTTAATGGCGAGAAATGGTATAGCCGACACGCCGGAGAATATTGAAACGCTCGCAAGGCTGGTCAAGGGAGAACTGAAAACAGGGCAAGTGCTGTTGCAGATGCAAGGGGAGGCTGCACGCGCCGGTACGGTTTCCGCCAATACAGCCGCGGCTTTGGCACAGCCTGGAGTTTTTGAAGCTTCAGTTATATCGCATACCATGCCATCGGCGGCGAATACGCAGACTGCTGCTGCCTCTCCCGGCATAGCGGCCTTGGATACCGCTGCGGCTGAACAGCTTCCCATCCAAAACAGTGCCAATACAAACATAAACGTCACGCAGCCTCAGCAGGCTGACGCACAAAAGGCGGCTGTCGTACCGCAAAGTTCTGTTCAATCCGGTCAGGCTGCAGAGGCGGAGGTGCAAAAAATACCGGCTAATACGGTGGGAATTCAGAACGGTGTACCGGAATTCTCAGTGCCGGCGGATGGCGGTGTGGCACAGGCGGCGAGGCAGGACATAGCGGCTACGAATCATCCGATTACCGGTTCGAAGCTGCCGGGCATACCAGCGGTGAACGATCCGGTTATAGGTGTTAAACTGCCGGGCGTACCGGCGGCGAACGTCTCTGGCAACGGCATGGGGTTGCCGGCCGATGTGCCGCCACCCGACATGTTGGCCGGACAGCTGCTGTCGCTTATTGTGGACTTGAAGGATAAAAAAACTCTGCCTGCTCAACTGAAGAAAGCGGTCGAGGAGCTGCCCGTACAGATTAAAGAATTAAAGATTGCGCTGCAAACTGCCGATAATACTGACAGAAATACACTGGCGCGCCAGGTGGAAAGCCTGGACAGGCAGTTTTCACTGACGTCTGAGCTGAAGCGGTTTGACTGTTACCACATTCCGCTGACAGGTATGAACAGGGAACAGGCCACTGCGGAACTGTACGTTTTCAGGCAAAGGCGCAGGAAGGCGGAAGCGGATCCGGAGACGTTTGCGGTGCTGCTGGGGCTGGATACGCAGCACATGGGGCGTGTGGAAACGATGATCAGAGCAGCTGGACGAAGCGTGGCACTGGAATTCAGGCTGGAGAATGCAGAGCTGGCGGATGCGTTCGGTGAAGGGGCCAAGGCGCTGGAGCCTCTGATCGGGCAGGCAGGGTACCGGCTGACCGAAGTCAATGTACGGGAGTTGGCTGCAAGGACAACGGTACTGAACGCTGAGGAGGCGCTGTCCGGGCAGGCTGCCCCCGATACGGGAAGTCTGGATATAAGGGTATGAATGACAACGACAGGCCGGAAAACCGGCAGGCGGCGGCGCTGAAATATGATCCGCAGACAGCGGAAGCGCCCTATGTGGTGGCGCTGGGCACAGGATATCTCGCGGACCGTATTGTGGAGACCGCGAAAGAGAACAACATCCACGTGATGCGGGATGATAAACTGTCGAACATGCTGCAAAAGCTCAGCGTGGGCGACGAGATTCCCGAAGAGCTGTACAAAGTGGTGGCAGAGGTGCTCGTGTTTGTCAGCAGCATGGACGAAAAATACAGAAGGTGGTTTGGGATGGCCCCAAAACGTTGATATATAATCGGTAAGTAAGGGAATCGGTATATGGCAGCCGTTAAATGCCATGACGAGATGGTCACAAGTACCTGTGGCAGCAGCCATGGCCAGGCACGCTGCATGGGTATTTTAGTGATAAAGGAGGCAAGACATGGCTACTACAAGTTCGCTGAATTCACTTCGGGTTTCGGGGCTTTCTTCCGGCATTGACACAGAATCTGTCGTGAAGAGCATGCTTACATCGATGCAGCTCAAGGTGGACAAACAAAACCAGACGACGACGAAGCTGGAATGGAAGGCAGATGCGCTCAGAGAGATCAACTCCATGATCAAATCATTCCGGGAATCAAGCATGAGCGTACTCAATTCCAGCAACAATATGATGTCGTCGTCCACCTACAACGCATTCTCGGTGGCTATGCTGACCTCGACCTCCGCTGTGACGGTCAGCGCAGGCTCATCGGCGAGCGCGGGAAGTATGACGATCAACAGCATAACCCAGCTGGCGACTTCGGCAGCAGTGAAGAGTTCCGGCGCCTTTTCCGGCGCTTCGATGAATACGAGCACCACGCTAGCAGACCTTGAGCTCACGAATGCGCTCGAGTTTGAAGACGGCGAGATATCGTTTTCCATCAACGGCGAGACTTTCACATTTACGGAAGAAACCACGCTGACCGATATGATGAATAAGATCAATTCTTCCGATGCGGGCGTGAAGATGAGCTACAGCAGCCTGACAAAGGGTTTCACTATCGCGTCCAAGTCGACGGGCAGCGGCAGCAAGGTCGAGATCGCAAACATTAAGGGGAACGCGTTTGCCGATGAAGGCGGGGTGGCTGTGGATTCGGCGTTGGGAATCGCAGCGGGTACTGTGACGGGGCAGGACGCGAAGCTGAAGATCGAGGGCGTGGACGTTGTCAAATCTTCCAATACCTTCACCATTGACGGCATTACGTATACACTCAACGGTAAGTCAGATTCGGAGATAAACTTCAGCGTGAACCAGGATGTGGAGAGTACGCTGAACAAGATCGTATCGTTTATCAACTCGTACAACAGCCTGATTACCAAATTTCAGGACAAGATCGAGGAGAAGACATACAGAGCATATACTCCGCTCACAGATGACCAGAAGGACGGAATGGAAGAATCCGAGATCAGTATGTGGGAAGAAAAAGCGAAGAGCGGATTACTCAGAAACGATTCCTCGATTTCGTCGCTGCTCTCTACGATGAGAAGCGCTTTTTACACAGCGGTGGAGGGCTCGGGGCTGAGTGCCGCACAGATTGGCCTGACAACAGGAGCGTATTCGGACGGCGGCAAGATTACGATTGACGAGAGCAAGCTGCGGACAGCGCTGCAGAACAACCCGGACGCGGTGGCGAATATGTTTACCGCGAAATCCACGTCGACCGACAGCAAAACGGCTTTTGCCCAATCGGGGCTGGTGGTGCGGATATCCGATGCGCTGCTGAAGTATACGTCGTCCGCTACCAATAATACGCTGGCCTCCCTGGAAGAGCAGATCAGCGATTCGGAAGACATGGAAACGTCGCTGATGGCCAAACTGTCCGACAAGGAGGCATCACTGTATAAGCGGTTTACCGCCATGGAGTCGGCGCTGGCATCACTGAACAGCCAGTCGAACTGGCTGTCGTCGATGTTGGGCTAACTTGATTTATTTGATGAGGAGTGCGATTAAAATGGCTGTGATGGCGAATTCGTATCAACAATATGTGAAGCATGATGTAATGATGGCCACACCGATGGAACTCGTGGTAATGCTGTATACCGGCTGCATCAAACGTCTGCGGCTTGGTCAGATGGCAATCGAAAAAAAGGACTATGAAGCCGCGAACAGCAATCTGCAAAGAGCTCAGGATATCGTGATGGAGCTGATGCTGGGTCTTGATCTGCAGTACAACATTGCGCGGGACCTGATGGCGATTTATGATTTTGTACACGGGCAGATCATTCGCATTAATTCGACGAAGGATGCTTCCATGATCGACTCCATTGTGGAGATCATGACCGGTATGCGTGACAGCTGGGTTCAGATTCAGAAAGAAAACAAAATGACCACTCATTTTGAGTACGAAAGCGAATAAGAAATGAAAGAACAGGAAAAAGCGGAACTGATCAGGATACTCGGCCAGAAGAAAGACCTGCTGGAGAACATGATGCAGATGACGGCGAAGATCAAGACAGAACTGCAGCAGGACAGTATCGAGGCGTTTGCCGAGTCCATAACTGTTCGTCAGAAGATTATCACCCAGATCGATATGCTGACAAAGGCGGAACAGGCAGCCGGTATTGAGGACGACATTGAAGTGATGGCGCTGAAAAAAGAGATCCGCGGTATTGTGGCCACGACTTTAAAACAGGATGAAGAAAACACTGAGCTGGCGCAGCAAAAACTGCAGAAGTACAGAGATCAAATCCGGCATCTGAATCAGACCAAGAAAAGCGTCGGTGGGTATACCCGCCCCATCAATCAGGAAGACGCGTTTTTTGTGGATGCCAATAAATAACGCCAGATTCAAAAGACAGGCTTGACTATGGAGTTGAAACATGAAGGTTGAAGATGTCAACCATATCATATCGGATAATCGCGGTTACACAGCGGTAAAGGAACGGCCGGATGGGAACGGGCCGGCGCTGGCATTTGCGCGCCAGCTGACCACGCTGGGTGAAGCACAGTATGAGCGCTATGTGCAGGATCTGCAGGAAAGGATCCGCAAGCAGGGCGAGAAGATAAAAGCCAAAGCGGACTTAAAGGCGGTGATGGACTATCGCGCGTTGATCGGCGAGCTGATGAACGAGGTGGCAAACAACGCCTTTGCCGGGCACAAGGCCGAAACTTTCGATGCGAGAGGGCGACACAAAGTGCACTTTGTGATCCGCAGCGTAAACGAAAAGCTGGAACAACTTACCCGTGAGATTCTCTCAGACCAGCAGGATAACCTCCGTATTTTGCAGATGGTGGACGATATACGCGGGCTGCTGGTGGACCTTTTTACGTGAGAGCAGTATGAAAACCGGATGGGCGGAAGTTTTCGTCCGTCTTTTTTTGTTTCAACTCAAAAGAAATAGTGTATCAATCTGACAGGTCTCCTTATAGCTGATATCAGGGGGCAAAATCTTTAAGAGGCAGGGTTCATGAGAAGCGTAGAGGGCATATACCTGTCCAAGCTGAACCGGTTTGAGAGCATTATCGAGCAGAAGGCGTCCAAATGCCCCGGTGCGCAGTCGGCTTTTGCGGGCATATTGAGCGATGTACAGCAGCGGATGACGCTGACTTCGGATATGGCTAGCCTGCTGCAGGCTGTCCAGTCCTTTCAGTCTGTTCAGTCTTCGCAGGACATCTATGCGGAAGGGGCATATACCGGCTATACCGGCAGCGCGGCGGCGACAGACGGTGAAGTCGACGGGGCGATTGAGAATGCGGCGCGGTCAACCGGTTTGGATCCGGATTTAATCCGTGCGGTGATACGCGTGGAATCCTCGTTCCGTTCCGACGCTGTATCCGGTTCAGGTGCGCAGGGGCTAATGCAGCTGATGCCGGGAACCGCCGAAGAGATGGGCGTGACAAACCCGTTCGACGCAGAACAGAACGTGATGGGCGGAGCCACGTATCTCGCGAAGCAGCTGAAGCGTTTTGGAGATGTCCGTCTCGCGCTGGCGGCATACAACACAGGGCCCGGGCGCGTGGCGTCGTACGGCATCACCGATGCCGATGATCCCGCTCAGTATGAACTTATATCCAGCCGTGTCCGCGGTTATGTGGACAAAGTGCTGAAGTATTACAACCAATACAAAAACGATTAATGGAGGTGCTGCCTGTTGATAGACAAAATGTTCAGCAATGTGGATATGCTCAAGGCCGGCTTGGACGCGTCCTGGCTGCGCAACGAGGTGATCGCCAACAATATCGCCAATGTGGATACGCCTAACTTCAAAAGTTCATCGGTTTCGTTTGAATCGGCGTTTAAGAAAGCCCTGAATCAGGAGGGGTTTACCGCCAAAACGACGCGCGTGGAGCATATCGACTTCAGCGACAATCTGCCGCACGCCACCGTAGCGACGGATACCGATACCACCTACCGCATGGACGGCAACAATGTCAACATCGACGCGGAGAATGCGGCGCTCGCCAAAAACCAGATATACTACAACACGCTGGTGCAGCAGCTGTCCAGCGAGTTCAGCAAGCTCAAAATGGCGATTAACGAAGGGAAGTGAAGTTAAATGGCCTTTTTATCATCTTTGGATGTCAGCGCTTCGGCGCTGACAGCGCAGCGCATGCGCATGGATGTGATCAGCGAAAACATCGCCAACGCGGATACGACGAGGACCGCGAATGGCGGGCCGTACCGGAGGCGCGTGGCGGTGATGGCGGAGCAGCCGCTGACATTTTCGTCAATACTGCGCAAAGCGACAGGCGGCGGCGTGGAAGTCACTCAGATCGTGGAGGATATGTCGGACTTCAACTACGTGTATGATCCAGACCATCCGGATGCCGATGCGAACGGTTATGTGGCTAAGCCTAATGTGGATACTGCGGAGGAAATCATCGACATGATGTCGGCCACCCGGTCGTATGAGGCCAACGTGACGGCGCTGAACGCCACCAAGAGCATCGCGATGAAAGCCCTGGAGATCGGCCGCTGAGGCGGACGGAACAATAATTTCGTAGGGGGATAAATGAATGGAAATCAGCCAAATTAACAATCTGGTGACAAGCTTTGCCAATACGGGATCATCTAAGCCGTCGGAGACAACCAGCAGTTTTACCGACATACTGAGCGATGCGATGGGCAACGCCCAGGACACGGAAATGTCTGTGCAGGGGCAAAATGCCGCGCTGCTGACGGGTGAGACGGACGATCTGCATACACCCCTTATTGAGGCGCAGAAGGCGGAATTAGCCCTGAATCTGGCAATTCAGATTAGAAACAAGGTCATCTCCGCCTATAACGATGTGATGGGCATGCAGGTGTAAAACAGTAAAAGAAAAAACGAACTTATATAATCGGTATATTAGCGGAAAACTTTAGCGGTTTTTTGCGGATGAAAAAGAAATACTGTTTCATCCAATAATCTAGGGGTATATAAAGTGTAGACCGTAGGGGGGTTTGTCAATGGACAATATGGGGTCTACACTTTTTTATATTGTCGTTATGGTTGCCGTGCTCATCGGCGCATATGTAATGACAAAATATTTTTCCAAGAAAACAAGGCGCATGATGAAGAGCCGTCACATCAGCGTTCTTGACCGCATGGCGATCGCCAAGGACAAGAGCCTATATCTGACCGAGGTCGGCGGCAAGTGCATTCTCATCGGCGTGACCAACCAATCCATCAACACATTGGGCGAAATTGACAAGGAAGCTTTGGGCGAACTGGACGAGGCTTCTTCGGGCGCTGGCGAAGGCAGCGTTTTCGGCAAGGCAGCGTCTTTCTTCAGCAACGCCAGAACCGCACAGGCGGACCTCGCCAAGGCGCGCATGCAGTATAAGGAGCGGAAAAAGGAAAGTGCAAGGCCGACCACTCATACGACTACAGAAGACATTCTCGAACAGATGAGCCGCGCCATTGAACAGAGAAAGAACCGCAGCGGCGGAGATGGAGGCCTGTCATGAACATTAGACCCATGCTGACACCGCCTCCTGCGCGTAAGAGCAAGAAACGCAGCCGTGTGAACAAAAAGCTGATACTCGGCATGGCGCTGGGGCTGCTGCTTGTGCTGCTGCTGACGGGCTGCTCGATACTGTCCACCAGCGACAACGCGGACGAGGACAGCCCGCTGGGCGGTTTGCTGGGCAGCCGCTCCGAGACGGTGGACATCGTGCTGCTGCTGACTGTGCTGTCAGTGCTGCCGTCCATACTCATCATGCTCACCTGCTTCCCGCGCATCATCATCGTACTGTCGCTCATCCGCAATGGGCTTGGGCTGCAGCAGATGCCGCCCAACCAGGTGTTAATCGGGCTGGCGCTGTTCCTTACTTTCTTCGTGATGTCGCCGGTGATAGACAATATCAACGTAAATGCCTATCAGCCGTATGTCGCGGAAGAGATATCGCAGGAGGAAGCGTTCGAACGGGCAATGGAACCGGTACGCGAGTTCATGCTCAAACAGACGTACAAGAGCGACCTGGAATTCTTCATCTCCGTGTCGGATAAGGACGCACAAATCGAGAGCATGGACGATGTGGCCAACACCACGCTGATACCCGCGTTCATCACGAGCGAAATAAAGCGCGGCTTTCAGATCGGTTTCCTGCTGTACATTCCGTTTATCGTGCTGGATATGATCGTGGCGAGCGCGCTGATGTCGATGGGCATGATGATGCTGCCGCCGATCGTGATATCGCTGCCGTTCAAAGTGCTGCTGTTTGTGCTGGTGGACGGGTGGACGCTGACAGTGAAGACACTGCTCACCAGCTTTGGCTAGGTTAAAGCGGCTGACATATGGGATAAGGCATTAAAGGAGGAAGCTGAGAATGGACCAGGCGGAAGTCATAACCGTGATGCAGGATGCGGTGACAACCATATTGACAGTGGCGGCCCCCATCATGATCGTGGCGATGGTGGTGGGCGTGGTGATATCGATATTTCAGGCGACCACGCAGATCAACGAGCAGACGCTCGCCTTTGTGCCCAAAATTGTCGCGATACTGCTGACGATGCTGGTGTTCGGCGGCATGATGCTGTCCAATATGACGGAGTTTTCTGTTCGGATGTTTGGATACGCGACGACGATGCTTAAGTAAAGAGGAACCATGGATGGGATATTGAGCGCGGTGACAGCGAACCTGGATTATTTCATACTGATGCTGCTTCGGGTGAGCGCGCTGATCATCTCGTCGCCGATATTCGGGCGAAGAAACATCCCGAACATGATGAAAATCGCGTTCTGCGTGGTGGTCACCTATGTGATATTCGCCGCAGAACCGGCGGGCGGAGCGATCCGCTACAACGGCGTGCTCGAATTCGCGGTGCTGTGCATCAAGGAGCTGCTGTTCGGATTGGTGATCGGGTATGTCACCACGCTGTTCTTCTCCCTTGTGCAGACGGCGGGGCAGGTTATGGACATGCAGATGGGCTTCGGCATGGTGAACGTGTTCGACGTGCAGAGCAACATCAGCGTACCGATAACGGGTACGATGCTCAATGTGATACTGCTGCTGACGTTCTTTGGGGTGAACGGCCATCTGCAGCTGATCTATATCGTACGCTCCACCGTCACCAATATACCGCTTGGAGAGGTGACACTGAACCCGGCTATCGGTATGGCGGCGCTCGAGGTGTTCGCTCTTGCATTCCTGCTGACGGTTAACGTGGCAATGCCGCTGATCGCGGCGGGTCTCCTCGGAGAGGTGGCAATGGGGTTCATCGTCCGCGCGATACCGCAGATGAACGTGTTCGTGGTGGGTATCCCCATCAAGATGCTGCTGGGTTTTCTGATATTGATGATTATCATTCCGGTGTATGTGGCTTTCACCGATGTAATATTCCGCAACATGTTCTCATCCATCGATAAAATGCTGGCGGGGCTGGCAGCATGAGTGCACAGCAGAGCGGGGACAAGACAGAAAAAGCCACACCAAAACGAAAGCGAGAGGCGCGGGAAAAAGGGCAGGTCGTCAAAAGTACTGAACTGATCACCGCGTTGTCGCTGGCTGTGATGTTCGGGGCGCTGTCCATATTCGGCAAGCAGATGGTGGAAGGGATGTTTGACGTACAGAAACATTTCTTCTCCAGCGCCGGACCGGATACGCTGACCAACGCATCGGTGATGGCGGCTTTCAAGGACGCAGCCACCATGTTTCTGACGATTATGCTGCCTTTTATGGCGGCGGCGCTGGTGACGGGTGTGGTGTTCAACGTACTGCAGACGGGCTTCGTGTTTTCCACCAAGGCGCTTGCACCCAAGATGGACCGCATCAGTCCGATGTCCGGGTTCAAGCGGATATTCTCCAAACGGACGCTGATCGACCTCCTGAAGGCCATTATCAAAACGGTCATCCTGGGATATGTGGCTTACTCGGAGTTCGAGACCCGCATGGGTGGTTTCCCGGCGCTGATGGCGCAGGAGGTTCCCTTCTCCGCCGCGTCGTTCGTAGACACAATCATCGCCGTGGCGTTCAACCTCGCGATTGCACTGGCAGTATTCGCGCCGTTCGACTACCTGTATCAGCGATGGAAGCATAACAAGGACCTGATGATGACCAAGCAGGAGGTCAAGGACGAGTACAAGCTGACAGAGGGCAATCCGCAGACCAAGGGGCGCATCGCACAGAAACAGCGGCAGATGAGCCGGATGCGCATGATGCAGGCGGTGAAGGATGCGGATGTGATCATCACCAACCCGACACACTTCGCGGTGGCGCTCTCGTACAAGGAGAACCAGCATAAGGCGCCGGTAGTGGTGGCAAAGGGCAAGGACTTTTTGGCTCAGAAGATTAAGGAGCGGGCGCGGGAATGTTCGGTGGAGATCGTGGAAAACGTGCAGCTCGCACGGGCGCTGTACTTCTTCTGTGACATCGGAGACGAAGTGCCTGAGGATCTCTACAAGGCGGTGGCAGAAGTGCTGGCCTATGTGTACCGGATGAAGAAAGGGGGACGCAGATCATGAAAATTAAGAAGAGCGACATACTTATCGCGGTGATGGTGCTGGCCGTCATACTGCTGATCATCGTACCGCTGTCTCCGGGGTTCATGGACTTCTTCCTGATTGCCAATATCACCATGTCGCTGCTGATATTGCTGATCACGCTGTTCACCAAGAGGACACTGGACTTCTCCACCTTTCCGACGGTACTGCTGATCGTCACGCTTTTCCGGCTGGCGCTCAATATATCCTCCACGCGTCTGATACTCGGCAACGGCGGTAACGCCGGCGAGGTTATCAAAGCGTTCGGACAATTCGTTGTCGGCGGCAACCTGGTCGTCGGTCTCGTGATATTTCTCATCATCGTGGCAGTGCAGTTTATCGTCATCACCAAGGGTGCGGAGCGCGTGTCGGAAGTGGCTGCGCGGTTCACGTTGGACGCGATGCCCGGTAAGCAGATGGCGATCGACGCGGACCTGTCGGCTGGCAACATCAGTGAGGATCAGGCCCGGGAACGCCGGCAGGACATACAGCGCGAGGCGGATTTCTATGGCGCGATGGACGGTGCGTCCAAGTTTGTCAAGGGCGACGCCATCATCGGCATCATCATAACGGTGATCAACATCGTCGGCGGTATACTGGTGGGCCTGCTGGGCACAGGCGGAAAAGCAATGCCGTTCGATCAGGTGATTCAGGTCTATACGCTGGCGACTGTGGGCGATGGATTGTGCAGCCAGATACCGGCGCTATTGGTCTCCACTGCGACAGGCATCATCGTGACGCGTGCGGCCACAAAGGAAGGTTTCGGACAGGATCTGTCCAAGCAGATGTTTGGAAATCCGGCTGTGTTCTATGTGTTGGGCGCGATGCTGGCGTTGATCAGCCTGATACCCGGACTGCCTAAATTACCAATGCTGATACTGGCTGTTGCTCTGCCCATCATCGGATATACAAAGTCCAGCAAGGCCAAGAAGCAGGAGGAAGCCGAGCAGCGCGACGTGGCGGAAACCAGCGCGCAGGAAAAGCGCAAGCCCGAGAACGTGACATCATTGCTGCATGTGGATCTCATTGAGATGGAATTCGGCTACGGCCTGATATCGCTGGTGGATGCGTCACAGGGCGGCGACCTGCTGGACCGCGTTGTCATGATCCGCCGGCAGTGTGCGCTGGATCTCGGTATCATCGTGCCCATCGTGCGTTTGCGTGACAACATTCAACTGGGTACGCGAGAATACGTGATCAAGATCAAGGGCCTCGACGTGGCAAGGGGCGAAGTGATGCTGGGGCATTACCTGGCCTTAAAGCCGGAAGACGTGGACGAACCCATCGACGGCATTGAGACAGTGGAGCCGACATTCGGGCTGCCCGCGCTGTGGATCGCCGAGGAGGATCGCGAGAAGGCGGAGCTCAAGGGCTACACCACCATCGACGTGCCGTCCGTGATATCGACGCACCTGATGGAGATCATCAAGCGCCATGCGGATGAGCTGTTGGGCCGTCAGCAGGTACAGACGATCATCGATAACTTGAAAAAGCAGCAGCCGGCACTGGTGGATGAAGTGGTACCCAAGATATTTTCCATCGGTGAAGTGCAGAAGGTACTGGCCAATCTGCTGCGCGAGGGTGTCTCCATCCGCGACATCGCTTCGATACTCGAGATATTGGGCGATTACGGCAACCTGACGCGCGATACGGACCTGCTCACGGAGTATGTCCGGCAGAAACTGAAGCGCGCGATCACGCGTAACTTTGTGCCGGACGGCAGAGCTCGCGTCATTACCATCAACCCGGAAGCCGAAAAGGCGCTGTCCGGCAGCATCCGTCAGACGGACAAGGGCGCGGGTGTCGCGATGGAACCGGCGCAACTGCAGCGGTTTTTGGCAAACCTGAAGAAGGCGGTGGACCACTTCTTAAGCCTCGGACTGTCTCCGATGATTATCACGTCTCCGCTGATCCGCAAACATGTGAAAAATTTATCGTCGCAGGTATTCCCTGATCTGGTGGTGCTCTCATACAACGAGCTGGAGCAGCATGTCGAAATCTATTCTGACTGGACGGTGAGCATCTAGTTGGTAGTCAAGCGATTCGTAGCGGCCGATATGAAGGAGGCCATGGAAAAAATACGTCAGGAACTGGGCCCTGATGCGGTGATCATGGACAGTAACCCGGTCCGGCACAAGGGGCTGGGCGGGCTTTTCAGGCAGGGGGTTGAGGTGGTGGCAGCGTACGAACCGTTAGCCAGCCACTCATCGGAATACGCCGCGCCGCCAGAGCAGGAGCATCTGAGCGGTCCGGCGAGTGCAGATGCGGAAAGACCTGCGCGCATGGTACACCCTGCATTTGCCCGCTATGCAGCCGTCCAGCAGCAGGAGGCGGGCCAAACAACCAAGGCGGTGGCTGCTGCTCCTCCGGCAGAGCTGGAGCCGGTGATATTCCCTGCGTTTGAGATGCCCGATCTGACGGCCCTGAACAGACAGGGCGCCGCTGCCACGGAGCCGGATTACGCGCCGGAACCGGAACGAATTGCGGAACTGATGCGGCGTTTGGAATTGGACTTGATACCTGGGCCCGCCGTCTCACCCGCCTTAATACCGGAGACAAAGAAGGAAGCTCGAATTGAAAAGTTTGAACCCGTAAGGCCTGAGCCCGTTAAATCTGCAACAGCAAAGAGTGAGTCGGTGCCGAGGGAAGCGGAAAAAACAGCGGCGAGACCGCAGGCGTTTGTGGAGATTGAAACGGAGAATCCCCCCCTCTCCGACCAGATAGCATCGCTGAAGGATGCGGTTCAGGATTTTACGCAGCGTATGAGCCTGATGACAAAGGATTCGGCGCTGGGGCTGCCACCCGACATACTAAATCTGTACAGCGGTCTTGTGGATCGGGACGTACCCGAGGAGATGGCGCGTCAGCTGGCGGTGCAGACGCAGATGGCGCAGAGCCGCCGCAGCGTAAAAGCCGAGACAGCCGCCCAGCAGATCATCATGGACAAGCTGGGAGCGACATTGCCCATTAAACTAAAGGCTAACCGTCAGAACGTACTGTTCTTCGTGGGACCGACGGGCGCGGGCAAGACCACGACGCTGGTCAAGCTGGCCGGCATGCTGATGCTGGAACACAAGCTGAAAGTAGGTCTCGTCAACATGGATACCTACCGCATTGGCGCGATGGAGCACATGCGCATCTATGCGGACATCATGGACCTTCCGATGCGTACGGCCTACACCCCCGCCGACTTAAGGCAGGCATTGGACGAGCTGGCGGACAGGGATGTGGTGCTGGTGGATACCGCCGGCAAGAGCCCCGACGATGAAGACTACCAAACGGAAATGGAGGAGTGCCTGAAGGCCGCCCAGGCTGACGAGGTTTTTCTGATCATCAGCGTGGCGACAGGGCACAGAGCCACACGGGAGATCATCGGGAGCTATTCGTTCCTGGCCGACTATAAGCTGATACTCACCAAGCTGGATGAGGTCAGCGCATGGGGCAACGTGCTCCATATCAAGGAGCTGACAGGCAGGCCACTGGCATATGTGACGGTGGGGCAGAATGTGCCCGACGATATCCGCCCGGCGGACACCAAGAAGCTCGCGGACAACATTGTAGGAAAGAAGGTGAGCGTATTATGACAGACCAGGCGCAGAACCTGCGGACGATGATGAAACTGAGTAATACGCAGACAAAGATCGTGACGATTGCGAGCGGCAAGGGCGGCGTCGGTAAATCCAGCCTGGCGCTGAATCTGGGGATCGCGCTCAGCCAAAGGGGCAGGCGTCCGCTGATCATCGACACGGACTTCGGGTTCAACAACATCGACGTGATGCTGGGCGTTCATACTCAATACGACCTGATTGACGTGATCGAGGGGCGCAAAAATGTGCGTGACATTATTGAGACAGGTCTGGCCGGCGTGCACTTCATCTCGGGCGGGTCGGGCGTGTATGAGATGTTCAGGATGGCGCCGGATCAGCTGATGGATATCGTCAGCAGCCTTATCGAACTGGAGGATGTGGCGGACACGATTATATTTGATACCAGCGCAGGGCTTTCGGACAACGCGATGCGGCTGATCCGCGCCAGCCATGAGACGATACTTGTTACGACGCCGGAACCGACGGCGGTGGTGGACGCATATGCGCTGCTGAAGCTCGTACACGAACAGGGTGACCGGCCGCAGATCAGCTTGGTGGTCAACCAGGTAACGGGCGCCAAGGAGGCAATGTCGGTGGCGGACGGTTTCGTCCGAATCGCGGAGAAAAATCTCAATATCCGGCTGAACAGGCTGGGATATATCACGCGCGATGTCAGCATGAGCATCGCGATCAAGATGCAGGTGCCGGTGCTCATCAGCTTCCCGAAAAGTGTGGCTTCGGCTGACATCATTGAGCTGACACAGAGGTATCTTAACCTGCCGGCCAGGGAACCGAAGAAGCTGGGCGTGGCCGGTTTTCTGGAAAGCCTCTTCTCAAAAAGCAAAGTATATCGGGAGTCATAAGCATTGTACGCACACGAGATGATAACCATCGGTGAACTGATGGAGATAAAAATCAATACCGGATTCTTCAAAACAAAGCTGCAGGATCTGTATGATGACGGACGGTTCACGGTGTTTCATCCCACTGTGAAGGGGTTGCCTGTCATGATAGAAGCCGGCGATACCTATACTCTTCGCTTCTGCCGGCCCAATGGTATGTTCTCATTTGATGCGCTGCTGCTGGACTGGTACACGAAGGACGATATCCGGCTATGCCTGTTTGAATCCCAAACCGAGGTGGTAAAGGCGCAGCGGCGTAAAAGTTTCCGCCTTCCCATCAAGCTGGACGTGGCGCTCCGCCTTGAAGAGGAAATGGGAAATCAAAATGCCCCGGTCATTAAGGCCAAGACGGCAGACCTGTCGGAGCACGGCATGCTGCTGACCAGCTTTACCGGTCTGGAGGTGGACACGCTGGTTATGGCCGATTTGAGACTGTCTCCGGTGGATACGATGACGCTGAAAGCCAAAGTGCTGCGCTGTGAAAAGCCGTACGATAAAAAGGACCCTTACCGGATTGTGCTTTTATTTGTTGGCGGTTCCGACCAGCAAAAGTCCGATCTTGGTCGATATATACTGCGGCAGCAGATTATAGCCAGAAAGAAAAAGAATCAGGAAGTGATGCCATGAGCGGGAACCATTTGAGTATACAGGAACTTTGGGGCCTGTATTCCAGAGAAAAAACTCTGGAACTGAAAAATGAACTGGTGCTGCGCTACCTTCCGCAGGTGAAGAGCATTGTGCTGCGCCTGATGCCCACGTACAAAGCCTACAGTAATTATGACGATATGCTCAGCTGCGGTATTCTCGGGCTGATGGATGCTGTGGAAAAATACGATGTATCTCGTGACGTCAAGTTTGAATACTACGCAGCTATGCGCATCAAGGGAGAGATCATCGACAATATCCGCAAGCAGGATTGGGCCCCCTCCAGTCTGCGGCGTAAAATCAAAGCCATAAGCAACGCTTACAGCGAGCTGGAGAGCCGGCTGTGCCGCGAACCTACGGACGGCGAGGTCGCCCGCCATCTGGACATGCCTGAGGAGGAGCTGCAGAGCACGCTGGGTAAATCCCAGATGTTCAACATCATCCACTTTGAAGAGATGGTGCAGAACGATACCGCCTGGGAGTACTCAATACAGAGCGACGAAAACTCGCTGGAAGAGGAAGTGGAGAATCGGGAAATGGTGGAGATACTGGGACAGATCATCGATAACCTGCCTGAGAAGGAGAAACTCGTTATCACGTTGTATTATTACGAAGAGATGACATTAAAAGAAATTGCCGAGGTGCTGGGAGTTTCCGAATCCCGCGTATCGCAGATTCACTCAAAGGTTGTGTTGAAGCTTCGGAACAAAATGCAGTATGCGGGCATTTATGAGGCGGCGGCGGGCGCCCGATAAAACAAAGGGGTAGGGAACATGGATATTACTTATTACGCTTTTGCCACATATATTTTCTTTCTGGTGTGTGGCGGAATCTGGTTCTTCAGCAAAGTGGCGCGGAGTGCAAAGGGTAAAGGCGATAAATCCGCCTATGAAAAGGAACAGCGTCTGTTTACGCTGTATCAGAACGTTGAGGACATGATGACCGGATTTGAAGAGTATGCCGAGCAGGCGAAACAGGACACCGATGCCGCGCTTGGTAAGGTGGTCCAAATGCTGGAGGAGATCAGGCAGCTGTCCAAAGAGATGAAAGGGATGAAAGCTGCCGCGGAAACGGTTGCTCAAGGCACACCGCCACGGGGCGTTCGGTGGAACGAACCTCAGGATGAGCCTGTCACGCTGCAGCCTGAAATGCCGGAACCGGTTCAGCGGGCTGCAAGCAGGACGGTACATGGGGATGATGCCAGGACGGATGAAAAGGCGGTACCGCCCCTGAAAACAAACGAGAAGATAAAACTGTTGAATGCCCAAGGGTTCAGCGCCACTGAGATCGCTAAAACGCTGGGCATCTCCATCCGCGAAGTGACCTTGGTACTGGATATGCTCCGTAAATAAGCCTAAAGTGGCAGCTTTATTAATCCGATATACTATTTAGAAAATAGATTAAGGAGAGTTATGCTTCGAAGCTTATATATTGCCAGCACAGGCATGTTGGCCCAAAGAAAAAAGATGGATATTGTGACTAATAATATCATCAATGTCGATACGACTGGTTACAAAAAGGATACGCTGATCACACGTTCGTTTCAGGACCTGATGATAGAGCGGTTGGGCGGATCTTATATAGGACCGCAGAATACTGGCATTCATGTGGACGATGTCGTGACGTCGTTCGATCAGGGCGATTTGGAGCAGACGGGGCGACTCTCGGACATGGCGCTGGAAGGTGAAGGCTTTTTTGTATTGAATACGGCGGACGGCCCCCGGTATACACGGGATGGGGCCTTTGCCGTGAGCCCGGATGGTTACCTTGTTAACGCTGACGGAAACTATGTGCAGGGCAATAACGGCAGAATCTATGTGGGAAATGGCGAGTTTACCATCAATGAGCAGGGCAATGTGATTGTGAACAACGTCGCGGTAGATAAGCTTCGGGTTGTCACTTTCGGGGATCTCACAGGGCTGGAAAAGGTGGGGTCCAACATGTTCGCAGCCGGAACGGCGGGAGCGCCCCAAACGGCGACGGAATGCAAAGTGAAGCAAGGGTATCTGGAAGGCTCCAACGTCGACATGTCGGAAGAGATGGTGACAATGGTTGAAATCAACCGGGCGTATCAGGTGAACCAGCGCGTGCTGACGATGCTGGATCAGTCGCTGGGCAAAACGGTCAACGAAGTCGGAAAGCTGTGAGGTAGAGATATATGCAATCATTGAATATGGCAAGCCTGGGACTGAGGGCACAGCAGAATCGCGTGAACGTCATCGCGAACAACATTGCAAACGTCAATACGACCGGATACAAGTGCCAGCGCGTGGATTTTCAGGATGCGTTGTACACAGAGATACTGAATCCCGCGGACCTGCAGCAGACGGGAATGAAGCAGGGTTCCGGCATTCTGATGGGTTCTACCAACCGCGATTATACGCAGGGTGCGGTGATGGGTACGGGCGAGAATCTGGACATGTATATTGACGGAGACGGCTATTTCACAGTGCAGGACTCAAACGGGACCCGGATGTACACGCGCAGCGGCGCGTTTGCGGTATCGGCGGAAGCCGACGGTAATTATCTCGTGACTGCGAACGGCGATTATGTGCTGGACGAAAACAATGCCAAAATCAAGCTCCCGGACGGCGTGAATGAAATATCGGTCAACGAGGACGGCTCGCTGTGGGCCAATGAGGCGCAATTTACCAAGCTGGGCATTGTCACGTTCACCAACCAGAACGGATTGTCTGCGGCCGGCGGCAGTTCTTTTACAGAGACAGTTGCATCGGGTGTGCCCATAGATTCGGATGCAAAGGTGGTTCAGGGCAGTCTGGAGTCCTCCAATGTGGATCTTACAGTGGAAATGACGCGGCTGATCCGGGCACAGAAGGCCTTCTCGATGGCAAGCCGTGTGGTATCTGTGTGGGACGAGATGGAGTCGACCACCAACAACCTGAGAACGTGATAGGACCAAACGGGGTGCCGATATGAGTAAGGTGATGCTGTGCAAGCAGTGCGGCAAACTGTTTCAGTCGCTGGGTTCCAGCAATTGTTCGGTTTGCACTGAAGAAATGGACAAAGCTTTCAAGGTGGTCAAGGAATATCTGTATGACAATTGGGACGCGACGGTCCTCAATGTTGTGAAAGATACCGGCGTTCCGGAGAAATATGTATTGTCTTTTCTGAAGGAAGGTCGGCTGAATATTGAGAATAATGAAGAAAATCTCAAATGTGAGGATTGCGGCAAAACGATATCCAGCGGACGGTACTGCATAGACTGCCGCAACAAGCTGGCTAACGTTTTGGACAATGCAATAGGCTTAACAGCAACAAAGGATAAAAGCGGCCTGGATATGAGATTGCATGCAAGAATGCACTCAAAATACAGGCGGGATTAATTATTGATGAGGTGATTGTCGTGAGGATCAATTCCATTCCCCCGAAAGAACTGCTGACACAGTATGTGCATGTGCGGGAAAAGATGGCAGTAGACAAACCGGCATCGGGTATGGACAAAACGGAGCTGACGGATGGCGCAAAGACCTTTTCGACGGCATTGAAGATGGTCCAGGAATCTCTCGCCACGAGGACGCCGGAAGAGACGGCCCGTATCAACCAGATCGCGGCTCAGGTGAGGAACAATACCTACTCGGTACCGGGTTACAAGGTGGCGGAGAAAATACTGGGCAAGTAGGCTACACGCCTTAAAAATGGGGTGGTATTTTGTATAATAATTTATCGCAACTGCAGGATGTGATGCGGCAGGAACTGGCTGCGTATAAAGATATACTGACCAAGTTCAGGCAGAAGAAAGATGCCCTGTTGAAAAACGATGTGGGGATGCTGGATCGCATTGTAGCGCATGAGGCGAACATTGTTAAAACGATTAAACAGCTGGAGACGGAACGCGAGACTGTAATCAAAAGAATCGCGATAGAACGTGGTTTGGATTATAAAATGGTAACTTTTGACGACATCGCCGGTATGGAGAAGGGCGCTTCGCACGCTGAACTTTCAGCGCTTAAAGAGGAACTCAAAAAGGTTATTTCTGAGGTAGATGCTTTAGGCAAGGTCAACAAAGGGCTCGTGGATACGCATCTGCAGTATTCCGCCTTTTGTGTGAATCTGCTGACGGGCAATACAAATTCGATTGGCACCTATTCTTATTCCGGAAGGATGAGCGAATCTCAGGAGAGATCAACGCTGGTCCTCGACCGGACGGTGTAATTAAGGAGAAATATGTCTGGTTTGTTTTACGGTCTGGAGATTGCCAGAACTGCTCTTACAGTCAGCCAGAAGGCCATCAATCTGACTGGTCACAATATTTCCAATGCGAACACTGAAGGGTATACCCGGCAGCGGCTAATTGTCAATGCTATTGAACCGGCATCTGCCAACGCACGGCTTTCGCCCATTACAAAAGGCGCGATAGGCGGCGGTGTTGAGGTATCCCTGGTCGAGCAGATACGCAGCGATTATCTGGACCGTCAGTTCAGGAACCAGAATGCCAAACTGGGTTATTGGCAGACGCGGGCCGACGAGCTGGAATACATTGAAACCACGGTCAATGAACTGTCGGAGGACAGCAGCATCTCCAATGCGATGGCGGATTTCTTTGACAGCCTGAGCGATCTTTCGGCTGATCCGGTCAGCGAGGAAATTCGTACGACAGTGCGGCAGAACGCATTGAAGATGACGGAAACGTTCAATCAATATTATGATCAGCTGGTTGAGCTGCAGAATTCGTACAACGATTCGATGAAGCTGACCGTGGACAACATCAATGATCTTGTCACCAATATTGCAAAATATAATGAACAGATATATGCCTATGAACTTTCAGGCGAAAAGGCAAACGAGCTGCGGGATAGTCGCAACCTGATGATCGACCAGTTGTCTCAGCTGGTCAATATCACGGCTTCTGAAACGACAGACGGCAAGATGGTGATCAGCTGCGAGGGTACCGATCTGGTGAACCACACGACGGCGACGCTGCTGGATGCGCGGCCTGAACTGACGGGTGAGGTGTCCGGTGAGCCGGGCTATTACCAGATATATGTGAGCAGTTCAAACACGGTTTTCAATTACAGCAACGGTAAGCTGAAGGCGTTCAAGGATCTGCGCGACAGTACTTCGGTAGACAATCTGGGTATTCCGCGCTTACTGCAGAACCTGAATTCGCTGGCACAAAGCATTGCCGAGCAGTTCAATGCGATTCACAGCACCGGTTATACAATGCCGACCAGCAGTACGACATCCCAAACGGGTATCAACCTGTTTAAAGTGCCCGCGGAAGGCTATGGCGATATTACAGCGGGCAACTTTGCGCTTTCCGCCGAGGTTATGAACAGTGTGTTCAATATTGCAGCGTCAAGCAAGCTGATCGACCTTTCGGCGGCCAGCACAAATGAAGGCAACAACGAAACCGCATTGGCGATGGTAACGCTGTCTTCCAGCACAAATTTGCCCGGTATTGGCAGCTTTGAGAACTACCTGAAGAGCACAGTGGTGGAAGTTGGTATTGAAAGCGCTTCATCACAAAAAACAGTGAGCAGCCAGCAGACGATAATGGCAAACCTAAATGACCGCAAGCAGTCGATATCCGGGGTGTCGCTGGACGAAGAGATGATACAGCTCGTGTCATATCAGCATTCTTATTCGGCTGCGGCACGTGTACTTACGGCGATCGACGATGCGCTGGAGGTACTGATAAACCGCACAGGCCGTGTTGGCCTGTAAGACAGAGGGAGGTTATTTAAGTGCGTATAACCAATGGTATGATTCTCGATAACTATTTGAAGAATCTCAATAGAAATATGGGCAGCATGGTGAACCTGCAGAACCAGATGTCGTCAGGAAAGCGTGTGAGCAAACTGTCGGACAACCCGGTGGATGCCGTATCCATCTTGCAGTATCGTGTAAAGCTTTATAAAGGGGAGCAGTATAAAGAAAACGTTGACAAAGGGCTGACATGGCTGGAACAGACGGAATCCTCGGTGATGGAGCTGAACGAAGTGCTGAAATCGGCATATGAAACAGCTGTCGAAGCCGCAAACGACTATATGACCCAAGAGGATAAGGCAGCGGCTGCAGAGCTGATTGGCCAGCTGCGCGACCATGTTGTGACTATTGCCAATGCCCAATCGGGAGACAAATACCTTTTTGGCGGATATAACACCAATAAGGCACCCTTTACGGTGGACAGCAGCGGCAAGCTTTTGTACAATGGTCTGGATTTGGCTGATGCGTCCAATCCTGCGCTCATTGATGAAAGAGGTACTTCAATCGAATATGAAGTGGGTTTCAACCTGAAAATGAATATAGCGGTAAATGGCGCGGAGCTTGTCGGAACGGGTGAAGACAGCGTTTACACGATACTGGACAACCTGTATAATGCTCTTAACAGCGATGCGCCAGCGGAAGAGCTGAGCGGTTATACAAGCCAGCTTCTGGCGGGACAAAGCCGTGCATTGTCTGTTGCGGCAGACATTGGCGGACGTGTCAACAGGCTTGAACTGATTTCCAACCGGTATGAGGAAGACAACCTGATGTATACCGATATGAAATCCAAGATTGAGGATGTGGATCAGGCGGAAGCCATTATGAACTATAAGATGGCTGAATTCGTTTATAACGCGGCGCTTCAAGTCGGTTCAAAGATCATCCAGCCGTCGCTTGTGGATTTTCTGAATTAACTGCTGGAGGTCTGGAGGAGTCATATGATTATTGATACCGATCGTTTTGGAAGCTTTGACACCAAAGACAGCAAGCTGATTGAATTCCCGGCAGGAATTCCGGGTTTTGAGGATCTTCATCACTTTATTATACTGGAGATCGGCCAGACCAAGCCGATCTACTGGCTTCAGTCTACGGAGAATAAGTACATCGCCCTGCCCGTGATATTGACTTTTGAGGTGCTGGACGACTATTATATTGATATACGTGAAAACGAGCTGGAAGACCTGTTTGTGGAGAGCCAGAACGATCTTTTGGTTATGAATGTGGTGGTGATTCCGGATCAGGTGGAGGAGATGACGGTCAATCTGGCTGCCCCCATCGTTATTAACACAAAGCGCGGCATAGGCAAGCAGATCATCATTGATGCGCAGGCTCTTTCAATCCGCTGGCCCGTGTACGAAGCCATCATGAAGAGTTTGCTCAAGGAGGAGGAAC